>SLQW01000095.1 GCA_007131295.1 Pseudomonadales bacterium
CATGATCACGCCGTCGCCGGTCAGGATGGCGTCGTCCTCGACGATGAAGCGCAAGCGAAACAGGCGTGCGGCGGCCTCCTTCAGGCAGCCGGCCCACCAGAACTGAAGCACAAAATTGCGCTCGAGGAAGCGTTCGCGGCGTGCCGGATCGCGACTGTGTCCATCTGTCAGCCAGAGCCAGCCGCATGCGATCACGCCGAGCGTCTCGCACCAGAGAAAAACGGTCAGGAAGAGAAGCACCCTGGGTGCCGCGCGCGCGCCCGGAAGCAGCATCGCAAGCAGCAGGGAGACGAGCAGCAGGAGTGGCAGGGCCACGGTGAGTACCAGGGTCACGATGACCAGCAGCGGCAAGGTGACAAGGCGCCGGCCGACGTTGTTCATGATTACTGCCTCGTCGCTGGTTTCACCACGTTCTCCCTCGAGAGCGCCGGCGACAGCTTAACCGCCGGGCATCGGTCTGTCTGCGCCTCAGCCCGGACCGGAGATCTAGGGTCATCTTGTGGGAGAATGACGCCTGCGGCGGTGCTGCCCGTGGTCCACCAAAGTCATCCGAGGTCGATTCGATGTCCACCCGATTTCCGGCTGCCGTCCTGCCCCTTGGCAGGACTCTGGCCGCTACCCTGGCGCTGTTGCTCGAGCGGCGTTCGGCACTGCTGAACGCCCTTGCGCTGCCCTGGGTCATCAACATTCTGCTCGACGCCTGGATCGTCTTGGCGGCGGCTTCCGCCGAGGCGGCGCTGCCGGCCATCCTGCTGCTGAGGCTTGCCGTATACGTGATGCTCGCGATCAACGTCCACCGCCTGGTCCTCATCGGTCCTGAGGCAGTGCCGCGCTTCGGTATCGGACCCTTCGGGTTGCGGGAGTTCCGCTATCTGGGTTGGTCTTCGGCCCAGTTTCTCGCCGCTGCCTTCGTTCTGCTGCTGGCCGTACCCCTGACCGCGATCAGCCAGCCCTTCGGGCTCGCGGTTGGACTGATAGCAATGTCCTGGGTGGTGGGTCGTATTGCCCTGGTGCTGCCGGAGGTTGCGCTCGAGCGAGGCGTGGATCTGAATGCGACATGGCAGCTCGGTCGCGGCGCGGGGTTTGCGCTCGGCCTGATCGTTATCGGGCTGCCCCTTCTGGTCACGCTCATGCTGTTGCCGCTTGCGAGCTCCGATGCGATGGTCCTGCGCCTCGTCGCCATGACGATGTCCATGCTGACCGTGAGTTTCGCGCTCGCCGCGCTCTCCATCGCCTGGCAGCAGCTGGACTGGCGGCGGCGGCCGGCTGCAGACCCCGCCGCGCCGCCGAGCGTGCAACTGGGGCCGGACGCCGCGCGCGGGCTGCTCGAACTCGATGTCCGGGGCACGTTTGGAACCCGCGATCTCGGCCACGTGGCGAGCGGCGACGGTCTCCTGCCCTACCACGGCCGGCTCAAAGGCCTGGTCATCACCTTGAGTGGTGCCGCCTGGGAGGGGTCTGAACGGGCCTGGGATGCGCTCGACACGCTGCTGTCGCATCTTGGGTTCGTGCGCGTGCACCATGAGCACCTCGAGCGGGTGGCCCTGATCGCGCCTGGTGACTGGCAAGCCCTGACGGACCGCCTGGGCAAGCATTTCGCTCATGCCCAGGTGAAATGCTTCGGCGAGGGCGAGGACCAGACCGCCAGGGCGTGGTGCGCCGGCGAGATGTGAGGCGCAAACCGTCCGCAAGGGGTCATTCGGCTCTCGCCAGGGTGTGCGGATAGTCCCAGGGCCGAAGCGATAACCGGTGTAGACGCCACACCAGCGCGATCGCCACGACGGTCAGACCCAGGGCGAGTCCGATCCAGAAGCCGTAGACGCCGAGCTGAACCCCGAACCAGCCGAGCCCGAGTCCGGCGCCCACCGGCAGCGCCAGGCCCCAGTAGCCGCAGAGCGTCACCAGCATCGGCGTGCGCGTGTCCTTGTAGCCCCGTAAGCCACCGATGGCAGTCGTCTGGGCTTCGTCGACGAGCTGATAAAGCGCCACGAACAGCAGCAGCTGAGCGCCCAGCACCGCCACTTCGGTGTCGCGGGTGAACAGGCCGATGATGCTCTCGCGGCCGACGACCAGGACCACGGCCGCCAGCACGGCATAGCAGAGGGATGCGCCGAGGGCGACCATGGCAGCAAGGCGCGCGCCGTCGTTGCGACCGGCCCCGAGTTCGTGACCGACTCTGATGCTTGCCGCCATGCCCAGTCCTAACGGGATCATGAAGGCGACACCGTTGATGCTGAATGCGATCTGCTGGGCGGCGACCGCCGTCGCGCCGAGACGTGCTACGAGCAGCGTGACCATGGAGAACGCCGCGATTTCGAAGAATGCGGTGAACCCGATGGGTACGCCGAGCCGCATCAGCTCCAGAATGCGCCTTGGGTCGGGCAGCGAGAAGCGGCTGAACAACCCCGTCTGCTGGCGGTAGCGAGCACGAGTGACCACCCAGAGCATCGCCAGGCATTCGAACCACATGGCGATCGCCGTTGACCATGCGCAGCCGACGGCGCCCATGGCTGGCATGCCCAGATTGCCGAACACGAACACCCAGTTCAGGAAGATCTTCAAGCCGAGTGCGATGAAGGCGACCACCATGGCAGGGCGCGTATTGCCGAGGCCGTCGCAGAGATAGCGAAAGACGTTGAAGAACATCACGCCGGGGAGGCCGATGGCGGCGATCCGGACGTACTGCTCGGCCAGTGGCACGATATCCGGGTCCACGCCGATCAGGCGATAGACAGTACTGGCTTGACTGACCAGCAGAAGGACGGCGGTGGAGGTCCCCAGCGCCATCCACAGGCCCTGGCGCACGACTTCGCCCGTATCCGTGGTCCGACCGGCACCATGCAGGCGCGAGATCGTCGGCGTCAGCGCCATCAAGATGCCCATCAGCAGGATCATGGACGGCCAGATGATGTTGCCGCCGAGCGCAACTGCCGCGAGATCCCGGGCGCTGGCCCGGCCCGCCATGATGGTATCCACGACGCCCATACCCATCTGTGCCATCTGTGCGGCGACAACAGGAGAGCCGAGGCGCACGAGTCGCGACAGCTCACCGCGAACTGCACCCGGCGTCGCGGGTAAGCGCACGGCTTCGGGGGCGCGGGAGGAAGGGATGGCTCGGCTCCGGCGGGGTCGATGGGCCCGGGATTCTAATGGCCGGCCTGGTTCAAGCCCATAGCGCGACGTTCAGCCGATCGTCGCTTCGATCAGCATCATCAGCGCGAAGCCGCCAATGAGCGCGAAGGTGGCAGCCGTCTCGAAGCCGCGACGATGGGTCTCTGGAATGATCTCGTCGCTGATGATGAACAGCATGGCGCCGGCAGCCAGGCCAAGAATGGCCGGTAGCAGAGGCTCTGCCAGCCACACTGCGGCGCTCCCCAGGAGCCCACCGAGCGGCATCACCAGCCCCGTGAGAAGGCCGACCCCGAATGCCTGAGCGCGGCTGTAGCCGACCGCGAGCAGACTCACGGCCACGGCGAGTCCTTCGGGAATGTTCTGCAGGCCAATGCCGAGGGTCAGAGGGGCGCCGCCCATGAATCCGCTACCAGCGACGCCGACGCCGACCGCCATCCCCTCGGGAAAATTGTGCAGGGTGATCGCGATCACGAACAGCCAGATGCGGCCGAGGCGAGGATCCCGCGGCCCCTCGGGTCCGCTGATGAAGTGCTCGTGGGGCGCGAAGCGATGAACGAGCCAGAGCAGCAGCGCGCCGGCGATCAGACCCGTCACGACCACCAGCACGGCACGGACCTCGCCACCGAAACGCTCGCTGCCGATCTCGATGCCTGGTAAGAGCAGCGAAAAGAACGTGGCGGCAAGCATGATCCCGGCGGCGCTCGAGAGCAGCATGTCCTCGATGCGTGGTTCGAGCCGGCGGATGAAGAATACGGCTCCGGCGCCGATAGCCGTGCCTATGGTGGCGAGTCCGCTGGCGAAGGTGCCGAGAATGATGGGATGCAGGTCGTCCAATGCGTACTCCGGATCAGGTGGGCGCGGCGGCGGGCAGGCTGCGCGGTCCGCGTATCGTTGCTCTCGGCCGCGTACGGGTGCATCCTTTTCCGCCATGATTGCACAACGCCATCATCTCGCCGTTTACGCCCGGCTGCCGGATGAGCGGGCAGCCGCCGGCTCGGGTGCTCCCGACTACGCATCTGCGGCGGAAGCAGGACACAAACCCGGTGGAGATCCGAGCTCGGCTTCGAGCAAGGCGGCCGACAGCGAAGGGTCGACGCAGCGCCAGGTTCGGATTCTGGTAGTCGAGGACGATCATCACATCGGCCGGCTGGTGGAGCGCATTCTGGTCCGGCAAGGGTTTGCCGTCGTCCGGGTCACGGACGTGGAAAGCGCCTGGGAGGTGCTCGAGCAGCCCGAGGCCATCGACCTTCTGTTCACGGACGTGGTCCTGCCTGGCGCCAGCAGCGGTGCCGAGCTTGCAGCAACATTGCGTGCCAGGCGGCCGGATCTGCCGATCATCCTCACTACAGGTTACGATCAGAGCCGCATTGCAGACCACCCGGGCTTGCTCGAATCGGTAGCCTTCCTGCCTAAGCCCTTCACCGCCGCCCAGGTTCGCGATCTGGTTCGGCTCGAGCTCGGCCGCGGCTGACGCAGCTGTCTTTCTCAACCGCCTGCGAACGCGCTGGTGTAGACCGAAAGGGCCTGGGCGCCACCGGTGTGGAGAAAGATCAGGTCGTCATCTTCGACGAAGGCCTGACGCTCGAGCATGGCCAGCAGGCCCGCCATGGCCTTGCCGGAATAGACCGGGTCGAGGAGAACGGCCTCGCCGCTGGCCAGCACACGCACCGCAGCCGCCATGGCCTCCGTAGGGACGCCGTAGCCATCCCCGAGAAAGCCATCCACCACCTCGACTCCGAGAGGGGCGGGTGCCATGCCCGGTGCGAGGCGGGCGAGCACCTCTGCCGTGAGCGCCTCGATGCGGGTGGCGAGGTCGGCACTGTTCGGGGTGTAGACGTTGATCCCGATCACCCGTGTCGACAGGCCCTCCAGGCGGAAACCGGCGAGGAGGCCTGATTGGGTTCCCCCGGTGGAAGTGGCGTGAATGACAGCGGCCGGATAGATGCCGCGATCGCGGCATTGGGCAGCGATTTCGCGCGCTGCCCGGACGTAGCCCAAGGCGCCGGTCGCATTGCTCCCCCCGGTGGGAATGACATAGGCCCTGCGGCCCGCTGCAGCATGCTGGGCGAGTACGTCCTCGAGCATCGCTTGCGCTTTCTGGCCAGGGGACAGGCGATGTAAGCGCGCGCCGAGCAGGTCATCGAGCAGCAGGTTCCCCGAGCGTTCGTAGTCGTCGGCGGTGCGCGCTACGGCAGGCGCCAGAATCAGATCGCAGGCCAGCCCGCGCCGGGCGCATGCCGCTGCGGTCTGCCGCGCGTGATTGGACTGCAGGGCACCGAACGTCACCACCGCCTGGGCACCCTCGGCCTCCGCTTCGGCGATCAGGTACTCGAGTTTGCGGGTTTTGTTGCCGCCTCCGGCAAGTCCCGTGCAGTCGTCCCGCTTGATCCACACTCTCGGGCCACCGAACTGCTCGCGCAGGCTGCCCAAGGCTTCCAATGGAGTCGGCACGTGAGCGAGGGTCACGCGTGGCAGGTCATCGAACGTGGTCACCCGTTGCGCACCTCGCGTTGGAACTGAAGCGTAAAGCGCACCGGCTCCCGGAAAAGGCTGTTGCGCACTTCGTAGTGCGCCCGCAGGCGATCCGCTTCGACCCACCAGGTCTCGACGATCCGCGTGCCGCCGTCGAAGGCCTGCTCGACGTAGAGGCGGCCGTCCTCCCAGGCGGCGAAACCCACCTGGGGTCGCGCCGAGTCGGTGATCCCCGACCGGCCATCCGTGTAATGCCTGCGGGGAGCCTCACCATCGAAGCGAAAAATGGCTTCGCCCTCGCCGAGATCGATATGGACATGCTCCCGCGGCGGCGTCAGCGGTGCGAGCACACTGCGCGCGCGCTCGGCCGCAGGTCTGGAGGAGGGCTGCGTTGCCTGGCCGCGCGGTTCCAGCACGCGTTGCACATCACGCAGTGCGCGTCGGCTTGCCCGCTCCGGCGAGTCCGAGCGCTCGCTATCGAGCAGCCAGCGACCGGCGAGGTCCGGGTCGGGTGCGGCCGCCGGCGCGGCTGCCGGCGCAGCTAGAGCCTTCTGCATCCACAGCGAGCCGATGAGTATGCTGCAGAGAACGAACAGGAGCGTCGTGCCAAGCCCGCGGAGGGTGTGGCAATGCGATGTCCGCATACTCGTCAGTCTGGCAGGCGCGCCGTGACGCGGATCTCGACCCGCGCACCGGGCACGGCGAGTTCAGCGACGCCGATGGCGGTCCACGCCGGCCATGGTTCACAAAGGAACTCGTCCCGGGCGCGCATGAAGTCCGGCAACGATTGCTGCAGGCCCACATGGTAGCTGGTGAATTCGAGCACCGACTCGGGGCCGAGCCCGGCCGCTTCGAGGACGCGACCGACAGCAGCCCAGGCCAGCCTGGCTTCGTCCAGGAACTCCGAAGGTACGGTACCTTTTGCGTCCGTGCCGATCTGACCGGAGCACAGAAGCAGGTTGCCGCTGCGAACGGCCTGGCTGAAGTGGAAGCGATCGTACAGCTCGCCACCGGGATCGCGGATGTGATCTTCACTCATCAGCTTGCGGTCTCTGAGCGACTCGGTGCGCGCAGTGTCGCTCATCCGGCGACGCTTCGCACGCCTCAGGCATCGAGTACCTGGCGAACCTTGGCCGCGAGCTGTGCCTGGGAGAAAGGCTTGCCGATGAACGCGAGGTCAGGATCGAGCCGGCCATCGTGGGCGACCGCGTCGTCGTTGTAGCCTGATGCGTAGAGGATCTTGAGCTTCGGCTGACGTCGCAGCGCGGACTCGGCGACCTGGCTGCCGGACATTCCTCCGGGCAGCACCACGTCCGTCAGCAGCATGTCGAAGCGGCGACCGCTTTCGAGTATTGCCAACGCCGCAGGGCCGTCCGCCACAGGCAGGACGCGATAGCCGAGCTGATCGAGGGAGCGACTGACGAAGCCGCGGACGAGGTCGTCGTCTTCCACCAGCAGAATCGACTCGCGCCCGGTAGGTAGTTCGGAGGGTTCCGGGATCGGGTTCTTCTCCACGGTCGGCCTGCTGCCGAGGTGTCGGGGCATATAGAGCCGGACCGTGGTGCCCGTGCCCGGTTCGCTTTGGATCTTGACGTGACCTCCGGACTGGCGCAGGAAGCCGTAGACCATACTCAGGCCCAGTCCACTGCCTGCGCCGACTTCCTTGGTGGTGAAGAAGGGTTCGAAGGCTCGGGCTGCCACTTCCGCCTCCATCCCGTCTCCGGTGTCCGTCACCGCCAGCATCACGTACTCGCCGGCGGCCACGCCTGCATGGGCATCCACGTCGTGCTCATCGATGCGGACATTTTTCGCTTCGATGGCAAGCTGACCTCCTTTCGGCATCGCGTCCCGGGCATTGAGCGCAAGGTTGAGAATCGCGTTGTCGAACTGATTGACGTCGATCTCCACGTTCCACAACGCTCCACCGGGTACGACCTCGACCGCCACGGTCTCACCGATGCTGCGCCTGAGCAGGGGCTCGATCTGCGCGAGCAGCGCTCCCGGATCGACGACCGTCGGATTCAGCGTCTGCCGGCGGGCGAAGGCAAGCAGGCGTTGGGTCAGGTCGGCAGCGCGCTGACTCGCCTGGGCGATGAGCTCGAGACCGTCACGGATGTCCCGGTCGGCCAGATTCGCGTTCCTGTCGTGCGTCAGTAGTTCGATCTGACCGATGATCACGGTGAGCAGATTATTGAAGTCGTGGGCGACGCCGCCGGTGAGTTGGCCGACGATCTCCATTTTCTGCGCCTGGCGCAGCTGTTCCTCGATGGCCTGGCGATCGGTGATGTCATCCAGGAGCGCTGCGAAGCCCGTGGGCGTCGGGAAACTGTGGACCTCGAAGACCCGATTCAGACGCTCGTGCTGCCAGGTGAAACGGACCAGCTCCTTGGCGTCGAGTACGCGCTGGAACTGGCGCGCGATCATCTCGCGGGCAGTCTCCGGATCCAGTTCGGCAAGCGGGCGATCGCGGAAGTCTGCTGCGCGCACGCCGTAGAGTTCCTCGGCGGCGCGATTGAGATAGATGATCCGTAACTGCGCATCGACGGCGATGTAGACCTCGCCCAGCGTCTCCAGCAAGCGCGCGTATTCGTCGCGGGCCTGTTCTGCCGCCAGCCGACTCGCCTGCAACGCCTCGAGCACCTGGGACTGTTCTACTGCTGCGGCGGTCACCGAGGCGAGCTGCTGCAGCATGGCTTCATCCTCTTCGGTGAACTCGCCTTCGACGCGGTTCGAAAGCTGGAGCAGGCCAAGGCTGCGCCCGTCGCGGGAGAGGATCGGCGCGGCCAGCCAGCCCTGCAGGGGCGTATCTCCGTCTCCTTCATTGGCATGCAGGTTGAGCGGATGCCGTTCGAGCTCGCTTCGATTCAGGCGTATCGGTCCCCCCTGGTCCAACGCCAGCCGATAGAGACCGTCACCGCTGAGCATGGTGGCGGCCTCGTTTCGCGTGCTGTAGCGATCGCTGACTGCCAAGGCCTGTACCAACTGATCTCCGGAAGAGTTGCCAGTTTCGCTTGCCATTGCCTGGTGGGCGGGAATGAGTTCGCGGGCCAGCCGTGCTGCGCGCTCGAACACGCCCTTGCGGCTGCGCCCGCGACTGATCTGGTTGCTTGCCTGTACCAGCTGCAGCAGCCGTGCCCGCGACTGGCGCTCGTAGGCGCGCCGGCGCGCACTGCTGCGAATGCTGATCCGATAGCCGGTTCCGATGATCAGCAGCACGATGATCACGGCAGCGAGCCAGAAGTACACGGAAGCCAACCAGCTCTCCAGTACGCTGCTGACCGGCACTGCGGCAATGCGCGAGAGACCGTACGACTCGGATTCCGCTTCTTTGCGCAGCCATCCTGCGGCGCCCGGTTCTGGCGGCGCAGGATCGTCGCTTCCCAGCAGCACCCTTGCGGCGCCGTCAGTTAGCCAAAGTCGATGTTCCGGCGCCGACCCCAGACCGGGATCGAACGCGAATGCGTGCATGGTGAGCGTTGCGAGCAGTTCGAGGTCGGGGGTCCCGTCCAGCGGCTGGGCCAGGACCAGCACGGCGGAATTGCCAAGGCGGCCGGTACCGATGATCGGTGTTCGGTCGTCCCGCGCCCACAGTTGCCATTGGCCATTGGGCGCAATGGCCGAGAGAGCGGTGGCAGTGTCGTAGGAACGGGCGACCGTGAGCAGCGCGAGGCTCTGCGGCAGCTCACGCACGAGTTCCGACGGCAGCGCACCCGGATCCACGATCTGGGCTGCCGAAACCCGCTCGCCGACAGCTTGTAGCAGAGTCACTGCTGTATGCAGGCGCTCGGTATCGAGCGCACCGAGCAGCGTGGCATGCAGCGCCAGACGCTGCTCGGCCTCCGCCAGGAGTCGGGTGCGTTCTGTGAGCAGCACGCCACCGCGCGCCCCGGCTACGATGATCGCCAGCAGCAGGAAGGCCAGGAAAACGCTGTTGGTATTGCGGTCTGGAGGCACGCTTTCGCTCGTTGGGCCACGGACCTCAGCAACGCCGGGCAGCTGTGAGTGAGCGGTCGATTGCGGAGGCTAGCCGAATCACGCGGTCGCTGCACTGACCAGCGTGCGTGTTCCCCAACCCGTTGCAGATGGCATGGACCAGCGCGGCAACACGCGTGCAGCGCGTTCGGTCAGGATGACTCCAGGCGAGGTTGGGGCAGGTGCGCGAGGAAGGTCCGCGCATAGCACAGCGGCAGAAACCAGGCGCCGGCCGCGGGCAGGCCGTGGCGCTGCTGCAGCAGGAACATGACGCCAAGCAGCGCAACGAGACCGACACCGCGCTGGGCAGCGGCAGGGGCGAGCGCGACCGCCAGGGCGCCGACGACGAGCAGGCCGCAGGCATCGAGCAACAGCACGACGTCCTGGTCGCGGAAGAGCCACACGAACCCCGCGATCACCAGGGACTGCCAGACCAGGTGCAGTGCGAAGCGGGGCCAGCGTGCTTCAGGGCGATGGATCCAGGCCTTGCCCGAATGGTTCAGCGCCGCCATGAGCCCGGCACAGAGTTCGGCACTGAGCAGTGCAAGCAGCAGCCGCTCCAGCGGTGGCGCGGGTACCGTCAGCAGTCCGAGCAGGGCGCCGCCGCCGGCGGCGAGTGCGACACGGAGGCGGTCGAGGGTGGTGGCGTCAGGACCCAGGTAGCGATCGAGCAGGCCAGTGGGACTGGCTCCCGGTTCTGTCTGTGGTGAGGACATGAGCGCTCGGATTCAGATGTGCAGCGCCCTATCGTACGCGGCGAGTACCGATTCGTGCATGGCCTCGGATACGGTCGGGTGCGGAAACACGGTAGCCATCAGTTCAGCTTCCGTTGTCTCGAGGCCCATGGCGATGTTGAAGCCCGCAATCAGTTCGGTGACACCAGGGCCGATCAGGTGCGCACCGAGCAATTCGCCGGTCCCCGCATCGAAGATCGTCTTCACCAGCCCTTCCGGCTGACCGATGGCCAGCGCCTTGCCGTTGCCAATGAGCGGAAAGCGGCCAATCCGGATCTCGCGACCCCGTTCTACGGCCGCGCGTTCCGTCATGCCAACACTGGCGACCTGTGGGTGGGCGTAGGTGCAGGCCGGGATGCGTTCCTTCATCAGCGCGTGAGCGGTGCCGCCGGCCAGGTACTCCGCCAGCAGGACGCCCTCATGACTTGCCTTGTGAGCCAGGCATGGCGGGCCGGCTACGTCGCCGATGGCGTAGACGCCTGGTTCGCCGGTCTCGAGGCGGGCGTCGGTCTCGATGAAACCGCGATCGGTGGAAACGGCCGTGTTTTCGAGGCCCAGATCTTCGATGTTGCCGGTCACCCCCACCGCGAGGATAGCCCGGTCCACTTCGATTTCGCTGCCTTTGCCGTCCTGTTCGATCTGCACGGCGAGGCCCTCGCCTCGGGGCTCGAGACGCTGCACGGTGGCGCCGCAGCGGACGTCGATGCCGTCGGCTTCCAGAGCCCGTGCCATGCGCTCCGAGATCTCTTCGTCTTCCGTAGGCAGCACGTGAGGGAGCACCTCTACCACGGTGACCTGACTGCCGATGGCCCGGTAGAAGCTTGCGAACTCGATACCGATGGCGCCCGCACCGATGACCAGAAGCCGCTCGGGAAGCGATTTCGGCACCATCGCCTCGCGCGCCGTCCATACGCGCTCGCCGTCGGCGCTTATGCTTGGCAGCTGTTTCGCACGTGCGCCGGTGGCGATGATGATGGCGTCGCTCTCGAGCATGGTTTCGCCGCCTTCCGTCAGCGCTACGGCCACCTGCCCGCCGCCGACCAGCCTTCCGTGCCCGTCGATGACGCTGACGCGATGCTTGCGCAGGAGTCCGCCGACGCCGCGATTGAGTTGTCCTGCCACGTTCCGGGAACGCTGCACCATGGCCGCAAGGTCGACTTCGGGCTTGCTGCGAATGCCGAGTTCCTCGCCGTGGCGCATTTCCCGCAGCACCTCGGCGGCGTGGAGCAGAGCCTTGGTCGGAATGCAGCCCCAGTTCAGGCAAACGCCACCGAGATGCTCGCGTTCGACTACGGCAACCGTGAGGCCAAGCTGGGCCGCGCGGATCGCGGCGACGTAGCCTCCGGGGCCGGCGCCTAGGACGACGACGTCGAAGCTCTGGGTCGAGGATGCACTCATGTGTACTCCTTCAGTGCACGGGCGTAGCGCAGACGCGGACGCAGTCGTCAGATCAAGAGCCTATACGGTGACTCGAGCAGGTCGCGTACCGTGGCGAGAAACTGGGCGGCGGGCGCCCCGTCCACGACGCGATGATCCCAGGTCAGCGACAGCCGCATGCGCTTGCGCTTTACCGGTACGTCACCGTCCCAGCCGACGCCGTCGTAGATGCGGTTCACGCCCAGAATGCCTACCTGGGGCGCGTTCAGGATCGGCGTGAAGGAATCGACGCCGAACATGCCGAGCGCGGAAACCGTGAACGTGCCCCCGGCCATGTCGTCGAGACCGAGCTTGTTGTTACGGGCCGCATCCGCGAGCCGCTTCGCCTCGATGGCGAGCCCCTTGATGCCGCGGCTGTCCGCATGCCGGATCACCGGGACCAGCAGACCTGCCTCGACGGCCACGGCCATGCCGACATGGACATCCTCATGGAGCAGGATTTCATCTTCGCCGAGCTCGCTGTTGAGCATGGGGTGGCGACGCAGGGCCTTGGCGACCGCCAGTATGATCAGGTCGGTGTAGGTCGGGCGGATGCCTTCCTCCTGCCACTCCGCCACCAGCAGTTCGCGCAGCTTCACCGCCTCGTCCATCTCGACTTCCATGTCCATGCTGAGCTGGGCGGTGCTCTGCAGAGACTCGAACATGCGCTGGGCGGTGGCTTTGCGGATGCCCTTGACCGGGATCCGGTCGCCGGGCGCGGGACCCTCCGCGACAGCCGGCCGCGAGGCCGGTGCACGCGCTGCAGCTTCCACGTCTGCCCGGGTGATGCGACCGTTGGGTCCGGTCCCTTGCACCCGGCTCAGATCGACGCCGAGCTCGGCGGCGACGCGACGGGCGAGTGGCGATACGCGCGCCTCCTCGTCGCCGCCTGCGGCGGTCGCCTGGTCTGCTCGCTTCGCTGCCGGGGCCGCATCGGCCGCGGCCTGGACGTCGGCCTCGACGATGCGCCCGCCCGGCCCGCTTCCGGAAATTGTGGTGATGTCGACACCGAGTTCGCCTGCGAGGCGGCGGGCGGCCGGGGAGGAGAGAATTCGCTCACCGTCTCCGCGCGCCGCCGGAGCTGCGGCGGTAGCCTGTTGCGGCTGCTCTGCCGCAGGCGTGGACTCCTGTGCAGCGGCGGGCGCAGCGGCCGCTTCGGCCTCGGCCTCGGCCCCGGCCCCGACGTCGTCGGGAATGGTCTCGTTCGCGCCGTAGATGTAGCCGATGACCTGTCCGGGTACGCAGGATACGCCGGGCTCTACCAAGTGCTTGACGGTGCCGCTGGCCTCCGCCTCCACATCCAGGTTGATCTTTTCCGTCTCCATCCGATAGAGCAGCTGGCCCACCTTGACCTTGCCACCGTCCGGAATGCACCACTCCTCCACCATGCCTTCGGACATGGTCATGCCGGCCTTCACCAGATAGATCTCAGTGGGCATTGCTCCCTCCACGTTCGCGTTCTGTTGTCGGCCGCCCCATCAGCCCGCCGATCGTTTACTTCGCGCCGCGCCATCGAGGCGGTAGAGTCCGCGCTCGGCTGCGAGGCGCATGGTGCGGGCGACGTCGATGACCCAGGGCCCGTTGCGCGCCAGCCGCAGCAGCGCCATCTGGCCTGGTTTCAGTACCCGCTCGCGCTCACCGTCGAACGCGAGGACGCAGGGTCCGGTGACCTCCACGTCTTCATCGAAGGCGAGGACGCGGGTCGCTTCAACACCTATGGTCTGATAAAGGCCCGGCGCAATGGGCGCAGCAACGGGGTCCCCCTTCGGCCCGAGCTCGAGCAGCAGGCCACAGTCCTCGTCCACGCCGAGCGGTCGTACGAGACCGCCGATCGACGTGATGCCTGCCGCGGCCGGGTCGGCACGGGTCAGGAGCGCGAGGCGCAGCATCTCTCCCGCGAGCAGGGCGCGGCTGCCAACGAATCGCTCCGCCGTCACCACCGCGTCGATGAGAGCGATATCATCGTGCTCCCCTTCGACCGTCACGCTGATCGCCTTGGCGCGGTCGGCAGCTTCGGCGAGCGGGATCCGTCCGCTGGTTACCAGTCCCGCGGCGGCGCCTGCGAGCGTGGCCTCCACCAGCACCGGGAAGACGTTGTTGGTCCCGGTGGAAATCGGCAACAGCGGCGCGTCGCGCCAGCCGAGGACGAACGCGCGGTTGGTACCGTCGCCGCCCAGCGTCAGTACCGCGCCGCAGCCGGCGTCTGCCAGCGCGCGCGCACCTGCCACAGTGTCCAGCACGCTGCCGGTGCGGGGTGCGTCCACCGCTTCTGCGCTGAGTGCGTCTTCGACCTCGAGCAGCGCGGATCGGGCGATCTCGTGAGAGTCCGGCAGATACCGCACCTCCTGTGCGCCGGCATGGATCGCACCGACGAGCGCGCGCCGGACGATGGCGCGCTTTTCCTGGTTGTCGAACACGGACGCGCGCGCCACCAGCCGGCGGATATCCTTGCCGGACGCCGGATTGACCGCGATGCCGAGCGGAGCCGTCATAGCAGCAGGCCGCAGGTGCTTCAGATACCGATCAGACGGCGCGTCTCGGCGACGATGCGCTTGGCATTGGGCATGTAGCTCTGCTCCAGCGACGGGCTGTAGGGAACGGGCGAGAACGGCGCGCCCACCCTGCCGATCGGTGCATCGAGATAATCGAACGCGAGTTCCTGGATCTGCGCTGCGAGTTCGCCGCCGAAGCCCCCGAAGCGTACCGCCTCGTGCACGATCATCGCCCGGTGCGTCTTCTTGACCGATGCCACGATGGTATCGGTGTCGAGGGGCTGCAGGCTCCTGAGATCGATCACCTCGGCGTCGATGCCGTGTTCCTTGAGTTGGTCCGCCGCCTGCAATGCTTCGTGCACCATGCGGCTGAAAGCGATGATCGTCAGATTAGTGCCCTCGCGGATCACGTTCGCCTTGCCGATGGGCACTTCATAGGCACCTTCGGGCACCGGGCCTTCGAGCGCCAGCGAAAGTTTGTTGAGGATGACGAACACCGGATTGTCGTCGCGGCAGGCGGAAATGATCAGACCCTTGGCGTCGTAGGGCGTTGCCGGTGCGACGACTTTCAGACCGGGGAGATGCGTCAACCAGGCCTCCAGACTCTGGGAATGCTGGGCCGCCAGGCTCATGCCGGCGCCCGACATGGTCAGTACCGTCACCGGCAGCTTGGCGTGGCCGCCGAACATATAGCGCATCTTCGCCATCTGGTTCGCCACTTCGTCCATGCACTCGCCGAGAAAGTCCATGAACATGAGGTCGATGATGGGGCGGCACCCGGTTGCTGCAGCGCCGATGCCGAGCCCCATGATGCCCTTCTCGGAGATCGGCGTATCGATCACGCGCTCGGGACCGAACTGCTCGAGCAGGCCCTGGTAGTAGCCGAATACGCTGCCCGCACCGGCGACGTCTTCGCCGGCCACGAATGCGTCCGGCTGCTCTAAGAGGACTTCCCGCACGCCTTCGGTGATGGCGTTCACATAGGCCAGCTTGCGCTCTGCCTGGGCGGTATCGAGTTGTGCTTCAGCCATGGTGGTTGCTCCTTGGCAGGGCTCAGGCCTGAACGTAGTAGACGTCGTCGAGCAGTTCCGAAGGGTCCGGGAGCGGACTCTTCTCGGCGAACTCGATCGCTTGCTTGGCGTCTTCGCGAATGCGCTTGTGGATGTTGGTGATCTTGCGCTTCGTAAGAATGCCCTGTTCCACGAGACGGCTCTCGAGCATCGTGATCGGATCGCGCTGCTTCCAATGTTCGACTTCTTCGTCGGTCCGGTAGGAGAGCCCCATGCCGCGGACGCCGACGTGGTCGTAGTAGCGGTAGGTCTTGCACTCGAGCAGCGTCGGACCTTCCCCCTTGCGTGCGCGTGCAACCGCCTCGCCTGCGGCTTCGTACACGGCGATTGCGTCCATGCCGTCGACGACCACTCCCGGCATGCCGTAGCCGGCAGCGCGATCCGCGACGTCGACGATGGCCTGATGGGCGTCCTGGCGCGTGTACTCGCCGAAGCCGTTGTTTTCGCAGACCAGGATCAGGGGCAGCTTGTAGAGCGCGGCCATGTTGGCGGCCTCGTGAAACGACCCTTCGTTGCTTGCGCCGTCTCCGAAGAAGCTGACGGCGACTTCTTGCGTCTTGCGGTATTTCTTCGCAAAAGCTGCCCCCATCGCGATGGGAATGCCTCCGCCTACGATGCCGTTGGCGCCGAGCATGCCGATCTCCATGTTGCAGATATGCATGCTGCCGCCTCGGCCCTTGCAGTAGCCGTCTGCCTTGCCGTAGAGCTCTGCGTACATTTCCTTGAACGCGCCGCCCTTGGCGACGACGTGACCATGTCCACGGTGGGTGCTGGTGATGTGATCATCGTCGTTGAGATGAACCATCACGCCTGAGGCGACGGCTTCCTGACCGACGTACAGGTGCAGGGCCCCCGGGACCTTGCCGTTCTCCATGAGCTTGCCCGCTTCCTCTTCGAAAATACGGATACGGACCATGCGCTCGTGCATGTCGAGCAGGACGGCGTCAGTGGCTTGAATCGTCACCGAGGAGTCTCCCCTTGTTCGCTGGCTGTTGTCGGGTCCGGTAAAACCGGTTGCCGAGGATACCCAAAACAATCACAGGTGTCTGTAATGGCGTGATCGACAGACAGCCGTGCGGACGACCTGCCATAATCCGCGCCCGACGCTGGTAGTAATGGCCACGGCATGACGCTCGCACCCAACGGGCCCGACGCGGGGGCGCTCAAGGTCTTCGAACGCTTCGCGCGGGCGCTGCTCGAGGAAGCGGGCGCGCGAGCGCTGGAGTATTTCCGGCGCTCGCCGGAGGTTCACGATAAGGCGCCCGCAGGGGCAGCGCTCGATCCGGTCACCGAGGCCGATCGTGCGGTGGAAGCGCACATCCGTGCGGGCATCCGCGCCCGCTACCCCGATCATGGTCTTTTCGGCGAGGAGCAGGCGGACGAACCGGGCCGGTCGGAGCTGGCATGGACGATCGATCCCATCGACGGCACTCGAGGCTTCATGTCGGGCTTCGTGCACTGGGGCGTCCTGCTCGCCCTGTGCTATCGGTCGCAGCCCATATTGGGCCTGGTGCATCAGCCCTACATCGGAGAAACCTGGGCGGCGTCGGCCCACGGTGCGTGCTTCTACAGGAGTGGGTCCGAGATCGCGATCGCGACCCGTCGCTGTCCGGAGCTCAGCGTCGCCACGCTCGCCACGACTGATCCCTATCTGTTCGAAGGTGCGGAAGCCGATGCCTTCGCGTCGCTGCGCCGGCAGGTGCGCCTCACGCGCTACGGCGCGGACTGTTACGCCTACTGCATGCTCGCCATGGGCCAGCTCGATCTGGTGGTCGAGTCCGGGCTCAAGCCCTGGGACGTGCAGGCGCTGATACCCATCGTGACGGGCGCTGGCGGCGTCATCAGCGACTGGCGCGGCGGGGACTGCAGCGGCGGTGGCCAGGTGATCGCTGCAGGTGATATCGCGTTGCACCGCGCGGCGCTCGCGTATCTTGAACTGACTTAGGGCCGATACGGGTCTTGACTCCCTGCCGCCCGTTCGGGGCTGAGTCCGGCGCGCATGGATGTCGTGCAGACGAGGAGGTGATGTGAAGCTCGAAGGTATCCGGGTTCTGGACCTGTCGCTGTTTCTGCCGGGTCCGACCGCGAGTCTGATGATGGCGGATCACGGTGCGGAAGTGATCAAGATCGAGACGCTCGACGAGGGCGAGCCGAACCGGCACATCGGCCAGCGTCGTGGGACGCCGCCCGAGGACGTGTCGGTGTACTTCGACTGCACGCATCGCGGTAAACGCAGCCTCACGCTGAATCTGAAGGCCGAGGAGGGTCGGGAGATCTTCTTCCGACTCGTGGACACGGCCGATGTGGTCATCGAAGCTTTCCGGCCCGGTGTGGTGCAGCGCCTCGGCGTCGACTACGCGACCGTCGCGGCGCGCAACCCGCGCATCATCTATGCCTCCATATCGGCGTTCGGGCAAACCGGACCGCTTGTGAGCCGTCCCGCCCACGACCTTGCGGTGGAAGCCACCTGTGGTCTGCTGTCGGTGAACGTGGACGCCGAGGGGCGGCCCTGCCTGCCGGCTATGCCCGCCGGCGACATGCTGGCGGCGACATTGACTCTGGCCGGCGTGGCCATGGCTCTGTATCGACGCGAGCAGACAGGCCGCGGCGACTATCTCGATCTCGCCATGATGGACTCCATACTCGCATGCATGCCGAACAGCATGGGGGCGGCTCTCGGCGAGCGGCGCGCTCCGGTGCCTGAAGAAGAACGCATCTGGGGCGGCAACGCGTTTTATCGGATCTATACCTGCGCCGACGGCGAGTACGTGGTTCTCGGCGGGGTGGAAATGAAGTTCGTCCGCAATCTCCTCACTGCGCTCGGGCGTGAAGACCTGATTCCCCTTTGCCGCCAGCCCGGGGCAGGGCAGCGGCCGGTGATCGAGTTTCTCGAGGCCACGTTCGCAAGCCGGACCCGGAATGAATGGGAGGCATTCATGGCCGATCTCGACGTCTGCTTCGCGGCCGTCAACGATCTGCGCAGTGGCCTCGATCACCCTCAGGTGCGGGCACGGGAGATGGTGCTTGAGGACCACCGCGGCCACGAGCATCTTGGGGTACCCCTGAAGTTCGCCAACGAGCCGGCTCGGCCGCGCCTGCAGGCCCCGGCGCACGGTGCCGACACAGATGCGCTGCTCGCGGAGCTCGGTTTCGATGCTGCAGACCGCGGACGTTTGCGGGACGACGGCGTCTGCTGATGCAGGTTCGAGCTCACATCGGTGGTGCGTACGCCTGCGCCGGCAGCCAGGTCACGATCTGCGGCCAGTAGAAGATCAAGGCGCCACCGAGCAGCTGCAGGAAGATGAACGGCACGACGCCACGGTAGATCGTTCTCACGTCCACGCCGGCGGGTGCAACGCCCTTCAGATAAAAAATGGCGAACCCCACGGGTGGTGTCAGAAAAGAAGTCTGCAGGCACACCGCGAACAGAACCGTGAACCACACGAGATCGAACCCGAGGGCGACGACCACGGGTGCGACCAGCGGCAGCACGATGAGCGTGATCTCGATCCAGTCGAGAAAGAAGCCGAGGATGAAGGTCAGCAGCAGAATACACAGCACGATGCCGACCGGTCCGAACGGCAACTCGAGCAGCAACCGGGCCATCAGTTCGTCACCGCCGAGTCCGCGCAGGACAAGCGAAAAGGCCGTGGCGCCGAGAAAGATGGCGAAGATGAAGGCGGTCGTCCTGGTCGTCTGTTCCAGAACATCACCGAGAACGCTCAGATCGAGGCGTCGATTGAGCAGTGCCAGCAGGGTTGCGCCCGCAGCGCCGACGCCGGCCGCCTCGGTCGGCGTCGCGAGGCCGAAGAAGATGCTGCCGAGTACGGCGAGAATGAGTCCGGCCGGTGGCAGCACCGCGAGCGCCACCGCGCCGAGCAGTCCGAGCGTGATCGGCTCCACTTCGCGCGGCGCAGGTGCCGCTGCCGGCCTCAGCCACGCGAAAACCAGGATGAAAGCGACGTAGAGACCGCCGAGCAGCAGGCCTGGAAAGAGTGCGCCGAGAAACAAATCGCCCACCGAGATAGCGAGGCGGTCGGCCATCAGCACGAGCATGATGCTCGGCGGCAGCAGAATCCCAAGAGTTCCGACGGCGCAGACCGTACCGGAGGCAAACGTCGGTGCGTAACCGGCTTTCAGCATCACCGGCAGTCCCAGCAGCGCCAGCAACACCACGGAGGCGCCGATGATACCGGTGGAGGCGGCCAAGAGCAGGCCGATCAGCGTTACCGTGAGTGCGAGGCCGCCACGAACGCCTCCCAGCAGGCGCACCAGGTTGCGCATGAGCGCATCTGCCATACCGGAGCGGTCGAGCATCAGGCCCATGAAAATGAACATGGGCAGGGCAACCAGGACCCAGTTGGTCATTACGTCCCAGATGCGGTCGACGGTGAGGGATGCGTACGCCCAGTCGAGGTCCATGACGATCGCGAAGTCGACTTCCATGATGATCGCCAGGGCCGTAAACAGTACCGCCAGGCCACCGAGTACCCAGGCCACCGGATAACCGGTGAAAATCAGCGTGATGAACGCTGCAAACATGGCTACGGCGAGCCACTCGTTGGGAGCCATCAGCCAGACTCCCCCGGTCGTGCTTCGGGTTGTTCGGAACCGGGCTCGAGCGGTGCCGGGAAGCCGAACAACACTGCAGTAGCGCGCGTAAGGCGTGCGATCGCGGCGGCCAGGAGAAGGAAGAAGCCGAGGGGCAGCGCCGCTTTGATCAGCCAGCGCAGGGGAAGACCACCGGGGGCCTGGGAGACCTCGCCGCTCGCGAAGGAGTAGGCGACGAACGGGATCGCATAGATCAGCACCAGGAGCAGAAAAGGCAGCAGCAGCAGAAAAGTGCCGTACAACTCGACCCAGGCCTGCTGCCGCAGGCTGAGACGCTCATGCAGGATATCCACCCGGATGTGATCGTCGGTGACGACGCCGAAGGACAGCGCTATCAGAAAGCCGAGCGCGTAGATGTGCCACTGCAGCTCTTCGAGTTCGATTCTGCCTTCACCGAAGGTGTAGCGCAGCACTACGTTGCCGAGGATCACGACAATCAGCAGCAGCCAGAGCCAGGAGGCAACGCGGCCGACGCGGTACAGGCCGGTATCGAGGGCGCGCGAGAGGCGGGTCGCAGGCAGGCGCGCGTGAGCACGTGCCGGAACTTCGCTCGGCGCCGTCGCAGTCAGGCCCTCTCGTCCTCCAGTGTCCGCCATGCCCGCTCAGAAATCCCGAGGCAGGTAGGCGAGTCGCTTCCAGACTTCGTAGCTGTCCATGAACTCGCGCTGCGAGGCAAGGATGCGCGCGAATTCCGGATCGGCCGCGGCTTCCTCCTCGAGGACAGCCTCCGATACTTCTTTGAGGCGCCGCAGCAGCGCTTCCGGCAGACGCTCCGTGTGGACGCCGCGGCGCTCGAAGCTTTCGATCACGGGCCCTTGAATGGCCTCGCCGTTGGCGAGGTTGCGGGTGACACCAGCGGTGCAGGCGGTTTCCAGAAGGGCGCGATCGGTCGCCGGCAATGCGTTCCAGCGATCGAGATTCACCACCAGATGAAACGACGTGAAGGTCTGGTGCCAGCCCGGGTAGTAGTTGAAGCGGGCTATCCGATCGAAGCCGAGGCGGGCATCCACACTTGGCAGCGAGAACTCCAGTGCGTCGATGGCGCCTCGCTCGAGGGCCTGAAACAGCTCGCTGCCCGGGATCATCGTTACCGATGCGCCGAGGCGCTGCAGGACGCGCCCGCCGAGCCCGGCAAAGCGGATGATCAGGCCGCGAACATCGCTCAAATCCTCTATGGGGTTACGGAACCAGCCTGCTGCTTCCGGACCGATCAGTCCGCATAGCAGCGGATGCACGCCGCGACGATGGTACATCTCCTCCGCCAGTTCGCGACCGCCACCGTCGTACCACCAGGCCATGAACTCCCAGGGCTCCATGCCGAAGGGAACGGCGCCAAGGAGGGCAGAGGCGGGAATGCGGCCCTGGTCGTAACCGAGCCAGGTATAGCCGGCGGGGAGCCGGCCCTCGCCGACCGCTTCTGTGATGGCGAAAGCCGAAATCAGCTCGCCGGGTTCGTAGGGCTGCAGGCGGATGCGTCCCGCGCTCGTGGCGGTCACGGCGTCGGCGACGTAGATGATGTTGTCGCCGAGCGCAGGCAGGTTGCTGCCGAAAGCGAGCGGCAGACGCCAGCGTATCGGCTCCAGGGGGCGGTCGTCCTCTGCGCCGGGCATGACCGCTACCGGAGCTCCGGGTGGCCTCAGCGCCAGGCTGCCCACAATACCCACGGTGAATGCGATCAGGACACCAACGAGAAAGGCTCGAGTACTGAGTTGCCCCTTCGGCCCCATGAGCGCGTCCCCCTGATTGTGAGCCCGGGATTGTCGAAGGCGCCTTGGGCGAATGCAACCACTGCCCCGGTCCTTCACGTATGCATGACATCGTGCGTGTCGTGATGCCCATCATGTGCCATGACGCGATAGACCAAGGCCGCAGGTCGGGGATTGTATTCCTGGCGTCGAATCCGTAATCTCACCGGCCTTCGCGCCGGGGATGTCGCGACCGTTTACCTGCACGGGTGCTGAATTCGGATGATCGAGGGGGCTCCAGCGTCCCACGGTCCGTACGTGTTTGGCGCCCTGTGCATCCTGAGAACCTGGCAGGACGCTCGCCGGCCTGCCATGTGGTGAGGACCAATCCGCCATGCTGATCGGCGTACCAAAGGAGACGTTTCCTGGCGAACGGCGAACGGCGCTCGTCCCTGCGAGCGTGAAGAAGCTCAGCGCCTTGGGGCTCGAAATCGCGGTTGAAAGCGGCTGTGGGGTTGCGGCGGGTTTCAGCGATGCCGATTACGAAGCCGCTGGGGCCCGGATCGAAGCAGACCGCGGCAGCCTGCTCGGATCCGCGGACATGATTCTGAGGATTCGCAAACCTCCGGCGGATGAAGTCGGACAACTGAAACGTGGATGCATCCATGCCAGCCTGCTCGATCCCTTCAACGAAAAGGCCCTGATCGAGTCGCTCGCGCAGGCGGGTGTGAGTGCGGCAAGCATGGAAATGGTGCCGCGCTCGACCCGGGCCCAGAAGATGGACGTGCTCAGCTCGCAGGCGAATCTCGCGGGTTATGTGACGGTGATCCTGGCGGCGCGGCAACTGCGCAAGATTTTTCCGATGATGATGACGCCAGCCGGCACCATTTCACCCGCACGGGTGTTCGTGATCGGCGCCGGAGTCGCTGGACTGCAGGCAATCGCGACGGCGAAGCGGCTCGGCGCCAGGGTCGAAGCCTTCGACACGCGGCCCGTGGTGGCGGAGCAGGTGCAATCTCTCGGTGCGAAATTCCTCGAAATCGATCTCGGCGAGACCGGTCAGACCGATCAGGGCTATGCCAGGGAGTTGACGCCGGAGCAGCTCGAAATGCAGCGCCAGGGCATGAAAGAGGCGATCGGTCGTTCCGACGTGGTGATCACGACGGCTCAGGTGTTCGGTCGGCCCGCACCGCGGATCGTCAACGCCGACATGGTGGCAGTCATGCAGCCCGGCTCCGTGATCGTCGATATGGCGGTGGAGACCGGTGGCAACGTCGAGGGCTCCGTGCTCGACGAGGTCAGTGACGTGAACGGGGTGAAGATCATCGGTCTCGGTAATCTGCCGGGTGAAGTGGCAACCAACGCCAGCGAGATGTTTTCCGCCAACCTCTTCAATTTCATCGACGAGTTCTGGGACAAGGAAAAATCGGAGCTCGTGTTGGATCCCGAAGACGACATCGTCAAAAGCTGTCTGATTACGCGCGACGGTGAGATCGTCAACGAAACCATCAAGAAGCTCTGAGCTGGGAGCCGGAAGATCATGGAAGCCGTATTCCTTTCGTTTATCCTCGTGCTGTCGATCTTTCTGGGCTTCGAGCTCATTTCCAAGGTGCCAGCTACGCTGCACACCCCGCTGATGTCAGGCGCCAATGCGATCTCCGGCATCACCATCGTCGGCGCGTTGCTTTCGGCTGGCGCTCAGCACGACACCATGGCGACCTGGCTTGGTGCTGCGGCCGTGATGTTCGCCACAATCAACGTGGTCGGCGGGTATCTGGTCACCGACCGGATGCTGGCGATGTTCCGCAAGAAGGATAGCGGAGGCGCCGCATGAGTCTTTCCCCGGTCGCCATCAACTTCGCCTATATCGTTTCGGCGATCCTTTTCGTCTTCGGCCTGAAAATGCTGGGTTCGCCGGCGACGGCACGACGCGGGAACATGTTGTCGTCGCTCGGCATGCTGATCGCCATCGTGGTGACGCTGTTCTCGCAGCAGATCCTCAGCTTCGAATACATCATCATTTTCGCTGTGATCGGTGCCGTGATCGGCGCGCTCGCTGCGCGATTGGTCGCCATGACTGCCATGCCTGAGATGGTGGCGTTGTTCAATGGTTCGGGCGGCGCTGCGTCGCTGCTGGTGGGATGGGCGGCGCTTTACGACCAGTTCCTTCCCGGTGGCCTGGGTGAGCCTTCCGCTTTCGTGATGGTTACCATCGCGTTATCGGTACTTATCGGTGGTGTCACCGCGTCGGGCAGCATCATTGCCTACGGCAAGCTTGCGGAGGTCATGACCAGCCGCGCGATCGTGTTCTCCGGTCAGCGGATCGTGAACAGCCTCATTCTGCTCGGGATCCTGATTTCCGCGGTCATGCTTGTCGCCGATCCACAGATCGGCTCGGTCTGGTTCTGGACCTTGCTCGGTCTCGCGCTGCTGCTCGGCGTGATGGCCGTCATCCCGATCGGCGGCGCGGACATGCCGGTGGTGATCTCCCTGCTGAACAGCTATTCCGGGCTCGCGGCGTGCGCGGCGGGCTTCGCCATCGGCAATAACATCCTCATCGTTGCCGGTTCCCTGGTGGGTGCTGCTGGTCTGATCCTCACCAACATCATGTGCAAGGCGATGAACCGGTCGCTGGCGAACGTGCTGTTCTCCGGTTTTGGCGCCGTTAAGACAGCGTCGGCAGTAGAAGGTGAGGTGAAGCCGATCGTGGTCGACGACGCCTATCTCATCCTCGAATCTGCGAGTTCCGTCGTCTTCGTGCCCGGTTACGGTATGGCCGTCGCCCAAGCACAGCATGTGGTGCGCGAACTTGGTGAGCTGCTGGAGAAGAACGGCGCCGAGGTGTCCTATGCGATCCATCCGGTGGCGGGTCGGATGCCCGGGCACATGAACGTGCTGCTCGCAGAAGCCAATGTGCCCTACGACCAGCTGGTGGAAATGGACGACATCAATCCGCGTTTGCCCATGACGGACGTGGCCATCGTCATCGGTGCTAATGACGTAGTGAACCCCGCCGCGCGCGAGGACGAGAACAGCCCGATCTATGGCATGCCGATCATCAATGTGGATCAGGCCCGGACGGTGTTCGTCCTCAAGCGCTCCATGGCATCGGGATTCTCGGGCGTCGACAATCCGCTGTTCTTCGGCGAGAACACCCGCATGCTGTTCGGTGACGCGAAGCAGTCCATCGCCGGACTGGTTTCCGAATTCAAGGGCTGACGCGAGTACGGGCTCGATGACGCGGCTGATCGGTCAGGCCGGAAGCGTCCAGGGGTCGGCGCGATCGATCAGGAGGCCGGCATCACAGTCGGCCGGCAACACCCCGTAGTGATGTCCCGCCTGCACGAGCCGGGTGCGGCAGAACGCCGTCGCCACCTGGGGCGGACCATGCTGCAGCAACAGCGCACCCTGCAGGGCCAGGGCCATGCGCCCGACCACGTCCCGCGCTCGGAACTCCGCGTCCGCAGAATTGGCGAGTAGGCTCTTGAGCGTCTGGACATGCCGATCGAAGCTGATTTCCTTGCCTAGTGCGGGCTCGAGTTCGGAGAGCAGGGCATCCGCCACCGCGGGCGCACGGGTCAACGCGCGCAGCACGTCCAGGCACTGGACGTTGCCGCTGCCTTCCCAAATCGGATTGATCACTGCCTCCCGGTAGAGCCGCGGCATGATGCAATCCTCCATGACTCCATTGCCGCCGAGACACTCCATCGCCTCGTAGGCGAGCTGCGGTCCGCGTTTGCAGATCCAGTATTTGCCAACAGCTGTTCCGAGGCGGAACAGGAGCGCTTCCCGTTCGTCCTGCTCACGGCGGTCCAAGGCGCGCCCCATGCGCATCGTCAGCGCTACCGCGGCTTCGTACTCGAGTGCCATGTCGGCGAGGACGTTGGCCATGAGCGGCTGTTCCAGCAGGCGTGCCCCGAATGCCTCACGGGCGCGGCAGTGATGGATCGCCTGGATGACGGCCATGCGCATCTGCGCGCTGGAACCGATCATGCAATCGAAGCGGGTCAGCGCTACCATCTGGATAATATTGGCAACGCCACGGCCTTCCTCCCCGATCAGCCAGCCTTCGGCGCCTCGCAGTTCCACCTCGCTCGAGGCGTTGGATTGGTTGCCCATCTTGTTCTTCAAACGCACCACGTGCAGCGGATTCTTGCTCCCGTCTTCGCACCAGCGCGGTACCAGGAAGCAGGACAGTCCGTTCGGCGCCTGAGCCAGCATCAGAAACAGGTCACACATGGGGGCGGACAGGAACCACTTGTGTCCCAGCAGGCGGTAGCGCTGCCCGCTGCCTGCCTTCGCCACCGGCGTCGCCGTAGTCGTGTTCCGGCGCACGTCCGAGCCGCCCTGCTTCTCCGTCATGCCCATGCCCACGGTCAGCGCCTGCTTTTCCGCCGCCGGGACATTACGCGGGTCGTAGTCGCAGGCGAGGATCTTGGACTCGAACAGGGCGGCGAGGGCGGGCTCGATGCGCAGGGTGGGCATGGAGGCGAAGGTCATGGTGATGGGGCAACCGTGGCCGGCTTCGACCTGCGCCTGCAGGATGTACTTCGCGGCCCGGGCCACGTGCGCACCGGGGCGGGGATTGCTCCAGGGGCAGGCGTGCAGTCCAGCGCGCAGCGAACTCGCCATGAGCTCGTGATAGGCGTCGTGATAGCGCACCCGATCGATGCGGCGACCGAACCGGTCGTGGCTGTCGAATTCCGGCGGGTAGCGATTGGCGAGGTCGCCGAGGGCAAGGTGCTGCGCAGAGCCGGTCAGGGCACCGAAGTCGCTGAGTTCGGCTTCCGCCCAGCCGGCACCCTCCCGGCGCACGGCTTCCTGCAGCGGAATGTCACTGGCGTAGGCAGCGTAGTCGACCAACTCGCTGCCCACGTTCTCCACCGTGTGGGTTTCGCCGAGTGCAAGCGGTTCCGGGTCGGCCAATCTGGAGTCCATCGCGAGCCCCCAGCGTGTGTAATCAAGGTCAGGTGCGGTAAATGTTGCAGGATGACGGAGGGGCCGGCAAGGAGGCGTAATATTCCTGTTTAACCTTTGTCGTGACGATAGTGTCATGTCTGTGAGGTCCAGAGTGCGCTAGACTACAGCGTAGTCCGATGCAGTCGGAGACTTGATCCATGCAGCCTGATGATGCCCTTCCGGAGATCAGCAAGGCCGAACACCAGATCCTCGACCTTCTCTGGGAGACGGGTGAGCTCGGCGTTCGCGAGATCCATGAACAGCTGGCCAACGGCTGGGCCTATTCCACTACCAAAACCGTGGTGGACAGAATGGCGAATAAAGGCCTGTTGTCTCGCCAGAAACTGCATGGCGTGTACGTTTACGCGGCTGCCATCAGTCGACCGGCGGGGCTCGCGCGCTGGTTGCGCTTCTTCGCCGATCAGCTGCTAGGGGTCGACAGGCATACGGCTGTGGCCATGTTCGGGCAGAGCCGAAAGCTGGATGACGAGGAGCTCGTGGAGCTGCAGCGACTCGTCGATCAGCTCGATGATCTTAGCGAGGATTCGTCGACTCGACGTGGCTGAACCGCGGTGCCCATCGGGGGGGATCATGGCGGTGGGACAACTGGATTTTCTGAGCTATTTGCTGCTCACGGATGCGCTGCAGCGCTCGCTCTACGTGACAGCTGCTGCTGTGCCTGCGGCCCTGGCTAGCTTGGTCCTGAAGCATCGCCTGCCGTTGCTGCAGATGGTGCTGTGGGCGCTGGTGCTGCTGCGCGCAGTGCTGCCGACGGGCTACGCGCTGCCGTTCAGCCTGAGAGAGTGGCTGGCACCGCTCGCACCTGATCTTTTCGGCTTCATCGAGTTGCGTCTGCGTTTGTGGGACTGGGGCTTCGCTGTGGCCAGCCCGCCTGTGGTCCAGGCGCTGCCCTGGTTGACGTGGCAGGTGGGGCTGGTCCTCGCCTGGTGCGCCGTCACGTTCATGCTCCTGCTGCGCTTCTTCGCGGTCCGCCGCCGCTACCGGCGCATATTGCGGGCAGCCGATCCGCTCATGGAGCCAGCCATCCAGCAGGCAATCACGCGCTGGCGGCGGGCGCTGGGCATCCGGCGTCGGGTCGAGTTGCGTGCCGGCCGTGCTGCGGTGTCCCCGTTCACCATGGGTGTCCTGGTGCCCAAGGTCTATCTGCCCCGGCGCCTGCTGCTGCACTCTGATCGGAATGAAGTTGATGCGATCCTCGGTCACGAGCTCGCCCACGTGCGTCGCTACGACGATCTGTGGTTGCTGCTGCAGGGCATCCTCTGCGCAGTTTTTTTCTTCCTGCCTCCGATTCACATGGCGGCGCGTCAGCTCACGCGTCAGAGAGAGCTGCTTTCCGATCAGCTGGCTGTCAGTCGCGGTGGCCTGTCGGCCCATGCCTACGCCAGCAGTCTTCTCTCCGTGATCCGGAGGACGTTGCCGTCCGATCACGCTGCCGTACCGGCGCACCTGACTGGCGACGCCGCGTTCTGTTCTGCACGCATCAGGGCGGTGGCCGACGCCGCGCGCGAAGGCATGCGAGGCTTCGCCGCGAGTATCGTCGTGCTGGTTTTCGCGATCGTGTTCGTCATGCCCATGCGGCCGCACGAAACCGGACTCGAAGCCCAGGCCGCCAAGTTCCTGGAGCGAACGGCGAACGTGACGCCAGACGAAAACCCGGGACTGCTCCTGCCCATCGAAGGCGCACATATTGGCGAGGGCTTCCGGGTCGTTCCGAGGCCGGAGCGGCGATCCTATCGTTACCACACGGGGCTCGATCTGCATGCACCGGTAGGCAGTCCCATCCGCGCCATGGCCGACGGTACCGTTGAGCGGGTCATCGAGGGCGCGGGTGACCGTCTCGGCGCGCGAACCGGAGGCTACATCGTGCTCAGCCACGGTGCGCTTCGCGCCTACTACACGTATTTGCGGGCACCGACCGTGCGCGTGGGTGATCGTGTCGCGGCCGGCGAGGTCCTTGGCCATCTCGGGCGACCGCCTTTTTCGCCCGAAGGCAAAGGCACACATCTGCATCTGGAGATCACGATCCGCGGCCGCAGTATCGACCCTTTGGCCGTCCTCGCTAGCGATCCCTGACTCGCCGTTCGTCCGCTCTGCTTCGACGCTCTGGACTACAGTGTAGGCCAGCGGCTACGATGTAGCTAGAGGAGCGTTGCCCACTCGTTTCCGGTGCGCTCAATTCGTGGAGGGATGGGTCTTGAACAGGAATCCGATTCTGCACCGGTGTTCGGCACCGGTGCTGTTTGCCGCTGCAAGCGTGGTGTCAGCGGGCGCGTCCGCGCAGCAGCCTGCAGGCGCTCCAGCGCGCACCGCCATGCTCGAAGAAGTCGTGGTCACCGCACAGCGCCGCGAGGAACGTCTGCAGGACGCGCCCCTTTCGGTCGTTGCGCTCAGCGGCGACGACATGCACGAGCGCGGCATCGCCAGCATCAAGGATCTCGCCGATGGCGCCGTACCCTCGGTGCGTATGGCACCGTTTTTCGGACGTGCTTCCGCCATCGCGCTGTCCATGCGCGGCATCGCCTCGGGTGACGTCACGCAAATCAGTCGCGATCCGAGCTTCGGAATCTACATCGACGGCGTCTATCTTGGCCGGGTTCAGGGGCTTGGCGTGGACCTGATCGACGTCGAGCGCATGGAAGTCCTGCGCGGGCCCCAGGGCACCCTGTTTGGTCGCAACGCCGTGGGCGGTGCGCTGAACATCGTCTCGCGCAAGCCGGCAGGCATCTTCGCGCTCCGACAACGAGCGGGCGTCGGTAACCTGGGTGCCCGCAATCTGTCGACCAGCATCGACCTGCCCGAGTTCGCGGGCATCAGCGTCAAGATCGACGGCCTTTATGCAGAGCGCGATGGCTGGGTCAAAAACGACTTCGAAGACCCGCGTCAGAGTTTCGACTACAACTACATGCAGAAGAAGGGCTTACGCATCGCGGCCCTCTGGGAGCCCACCGACCGCCTGGACGTGCTCTACGCCTACGACACGTCGCGTGATCGCCAGACCAGTGCGTATCCCCATATTGACCGGTTCGTGGACGATCGCCCCGTCGCGCCCATCGTGAGTGAAGAGCCGTCGAGGGTGCGTGAGGCGCGCTTCGGGGCACCGCTGCGCCCGAGCCGGGGTGCTGTGGAAGGGCATACGCTCACCGCCAATTATGCGCTCAGCGACACCCTGACTTTACGCTCCATCAGCTCCTACCGTGAGCTCGAGCAATCTCAGAAGGACCAGTGGGCGGGATCCTTCTTCGGCGCCAACTTCGGGGGTATCGGTCTCACCGGACGTCTCAGCGTGGCCGACGTCGAGCAGGACCAGTTCAGTCAGGAGCTGCAGCTTCTGGGCTCCACGCCGCGACTCGAGTACGTCATCGGCGGATTCTATTTCGAAGAGGACGGCAAGGACTCGGCAGACACGATCGTTCCTCAGCGTTACGTGGACGGTGGTACCGCGGTCGTGACGCTTGATCCGTTCATCGTCAGTCCGTCCCGTGCCAGCCGTGCCGAGGCGCGTTCGCGGGCCCTGTTCGGACAGCTCACCTGGACGCCTCCCGTGCTGGAGGATCGCCTGGACGTGACGCTCGGCCTGCGCTACACGGACGACAAGAAGAAGGGGGCATTGACGTCCATCAGCGGCGCACCACCCGAGCCACCGCTCGAGTTCCGCTTCAGCAACGACCGCGTCGATCCGCTGGTCGTCCTGGCCTATCGGTTCAGCGATGATCTGAGTGCCTACCTGCGCTGGTCGACGGCGTACCGGGCCGGGGGGGCGAACTCGCGCTCGGCTTCCTTCAACCCCTTCGATGAGGAAGAGGTGATGGCCTGGGAGCTCGGAATGAAGAGCGAGTTCTGGGATCGCCGCGCGCGCCTCAATGTGGCGCTCTTCCACATGGATTACGACGACCAGCAGTTCACGTTCACGTCGCCCCTGAATCCGTCCATCTCGGAGACGGTGAACATTCCGGGTACGGTGAAGATCCGCGGGATCGAAACGGACCTTCAGCTCGCTCCCGTCGCCGGATTGCTGCTCAATGCCAGTTACACCTATACCGACGTGGACTCGCCCGCGGTGACCAATCCCTTCCCGCCGAATCCCGTGTTTCAGCCGCGGGGTGGCCTGACGCCGAAGCATGCTGCTTCGGCATCGGCGGATTACCAGTTCGAGCCCACGCGTTTCGGAACGTTGCGTACCCGTCTGGACGTGATCTATTCGAGTTCGCTGTTCGTCAGTTCGTTGAGTTCGGACAACGTGGACTCGCGTCTGCTCGTGAACGGCCGAATCGTCCTCGAGGACATTCCCCTTCGCAGTGACGCGATGAACCTGGAACTGGCGCTCTGGGGGCGAAACCTCTTCGACCAGAAGTACACGTACTTCGACGGCACGCTGGACGCGACTGGCTTCTCCGGCGCCCGGGCGGTCTGGTATGGGTTGCCGAGGACCTACGGTCTCGAACTCACGCTGCGGATGTGACGGCGATGATGCAGCTATCGACCCTGCGCAAGCGGGATCTGGAACGGCGTCACCTGCTGTGCGTCGTCGGTCTCGCCATGCTCGTCGCGGTGAGTCCGGCCTGGGGCCTAGAGGTCTGGTTCGTCCGCCACGCGGAGAGTGAGTTCAACGTGGTGGACGGTCCTCTGCCCGTCCCCGATGAAGGCGTCACCTATCCACTGACGCCCGAGGGTGTGCGGCAGGCGGCCGTGCTCGGCGCCCGATTCACCGGCGTCGAGGTCGACTACCTGTACAGCAGCACGCGCCTGCGGACCCTGCAGACCGCAGATGCGATCTCCTTTCGTACCGGTGTTCCAGTGCGGCTGGCGCCGGCTGCGGTGGAAGCATCCTTCGGCCCGGCACCGGACCTCGGCCGTGACGTGCTGCCGATCTTCAGGCGCTGGGCGGAGGGTGATACGCGAGCACGCGCGAGTGAAGCGGCTGAGAGTCTCGAGGACTTCAAGGCGAGGTTCTTGCCGTTCTGGGAAGAGCTGGTGGACGCTTATGGTGATGACACGGGCCGGCTGGTCCTGGTGACCCACGGCGGCGTCATCATGTTCATGCTTCCGGAACTCTGCCCCGAGGTCACGCGCGCCTACGTCATGGAACGACCGGTGGGCAATGCAGAGATCGTCAAGACCGTACTCGAGAACGGGCAGCTGCGCTGTCTGAGCTGGATGGGCGAACCGCTTACTGCCGCCGCAGACTGAAACTCCGGCGTTCAGCCGGCGGATGCAGGCAGGACACAGCGCGCGCGCCACCCGGTTTCGGTGTCTTCGATGTTGGGTTCTCCAGTGGGCTCGCTGAGCGCAACGGCCGAGGCGAGCCATTCGGGAAGCTGGCTTTCCGTCACCGCGACGAGTTCCACATCGAGGCCTTCCGGGCAGCTCCCCAGCTGCAGAAACAGGTGTACGTGCGCTGCGTCGGCGTCGCTGACGCCGGCGAGCATTAGGGCGCTCACCAGCCAGCGCAGCCGCACTTTGTCGACTGCGACGAGGTCATCCTGAGCGTGGAGACTGACTGTCGCATCTCGTCCGGCAAGCAAAGTGACGAGCAGGTCGACGTCCTCGCGGACAGCGTTCGCCGCAATCACCTGCCCTGTATCGAGTTCTGCGTGAGCCAGCTCCAGGACGAGACGGGTGCGGCTTCGCGCGGAACCGGCCACGTTGAGGATCTGCTCCAGGCGCTCCGGGACCCGGCCGATCTCCGGCCGTTGCGCCAGTTCCGCCTGGCCCCCGATCACGGTCAGATCGTTGTTGAAGTCGTGGGCAAGCCGAGCGGCCATGCGTGCCAGGACGCGCTGTCTGAGCGTGTCGACATCTGCTGTAGCGGGTAGCTGATCGTTCTGATCCATGCGTCGCCTTGGCTCAGATGCGCTGGTAGCGAAAGTTGGCGGCGAAGTTGGGAACGTCAGGTGCCTCCACCGCTGGACTTACCCAGAATCCCTGCATCGAATCACAGCCAAGCCTGTCGAGGAGGTGGAAAGTGGCAGCTGACTCCACGCCCTCCGCACAGGCCGTGAGGCCGAGGCTGTGTGCCAGGGCAATACAGGACCGGACGATGGCGCGGTCGCTTTCGCTGGTTTCGATTCCGGCAACGAACGACTTGTCGATTTTCAGCTCGCTGAAGGGCAGCTGCGCCAGGTGGGTGAGGGACGAGTAGCCGGTGCCGAAGTCGTCCATGGCGACATTGAACCGTTTCAGCCGCAGTCGCGTCAGGATTTCGGCAGCGGTGGCGGGATCCCGCATGGTGCCGCGTTCGGTGACTTCGAGCGTTACCTGTTTCGGGTCGACATTGCAGGCTTCGGCGATGGCAAGCAGCCTGTCGGGCAACTCCGGGTCCGTGAGCTGAGTGCGTGGCAGATTGATGCTGATCCCGAGATCCAGCGCATGATCATCGATCCATGCCCTGGCGTGCTGGAGGGACTGTTGCAGCATGCGATCGGTAATGTCGCCAACGAGGGGCAGTTCCTCGGCGAGCGGTATGAAGTGCTCTGGCGTGAGCAGGCCGAAGCGTGGGTGCCGCCAGCGGATGAGCGCTTCTACGTCGCGGACACGCCAGCTGTTGTCGTTTTCCCGATGCACGCGCGGCTGAAACAGCGGAACGAATTCACCCTGCGCGAGGGCCAGCTCCAGTTCCTCCTCCGTGATCAGCCATTGACCGCGCCAGTTCTGGTAGAGCGTTGCCTCGAGTCGCTCGAGTTCTATGGGCTTTTCGAGGAATCCGAGCATGTTAAGGCCGAGATCCTGGCCCAGCCTGAGGGCTGATTCGAGCACCCGGCCGCCTTCCCCACTCATGAGCATGACGCTGGTCTCGCGGCGCGCGCTCTGCAGGTAGCGCAGGACCTCTACGCCGTCGTCGCCGGGCATGTTCAGGTCCAGCAGGACCAGCGACGGCTCGAATTCCTCGAGCACGCCGGACAGTGCGGGAAGACCGCAGCAGACGCGGACATTGAAGCCGTAGGAGCCCGCCACATCGGCGATGAAATCGCAGATGAGCGGTTCGTCATCGATGATAACCAGGTTGTTGCCCGGCTCCAGATGCATATTCATTCAATGCTACCGAAAGGCGGTGGGGCACCAGCCGGAGCTTAGTCCAGAACCTGCTCGTTGCCCGCCGCGTTCGCCTCGGGACGGCGCGGCAGAATGGCGCGCACGACGGTCCCCCGGTCGGGCCGTGACCGGATACGCACTGCACCTCCCAGGGCTTCCGCCCGCTCGCGGATGCCGAGAATTCCGGAGCGATCGAGAGGAACCAGAGCTTCGAGCACATGCCCCGGGTCGAAGCCGCGACCGTCATCTTCGATACTCAAGGTAAGAATGTGACGGCGCACTCGCAGGCGGATGCGCAGGCGCCGCGGGTCGCCGTGCCGCAGTGCGTTGTCGATGGCCTCCTGGGCGATGCGATAGGCGGCAACGTCGATCTCGCTCGTCAGCGGCCCCGGATCAGGAGGAAGGTCCAGGACGGCTTCGATGCTCGTGCCGCTGACGCTGCGGTCCACGAGCCAGCGCAGCGTCGGCACCAGGCCGAGGTCGTCCAGCATCGGAGGGCGCAGGACTCCAGTGAGCGCACGTGTTTCCTTCATGCCGCTCTCGAGTGCTTCCATCGCCTCCCGGAGCAGGGCGCTCGCGTCCTTGTCGTCGATCTGGTCCAGGGTGCTCTCCACCAGCAGGCGCGCAACGGTCAGCGTCTGGCCAAGCTGATCGTGGAGCTGGCGGGCGATGTTCCGGCGTTCGAGTTCCTGGGCATTCAGGAGCCGCCGAATCAGGAGTTTCATTTCCGCCGAGTTGCGATGCGCGCGGTCCAGGGCCAGCTGACCGTCGTCGGTCTGCGTGCCGCGCTGGTCGGAATCCAAGCCGTGCTGGCGGCGCAGCAGCAGCCAGAACAGGCAGGTGGTGCCGATCACGAACAGCGCGCCCGCGGCGTACGTCGCCGTCGGACCGGCTACGGTCCTTTCCATCACGAACTGGGCCACGACAAACCAGGCCGCTGCAGCGATGGCGAACACCGCCGTCAGCAGTACGGCTCTGGAACCAGGTGGGCGTGGTGGCGGGCGCAGCGATCCAGGCTTCGCCGATACCCCGGTGCGCGTCTGCTTCACGTTGTCCATCGCCCGGTAGGACCGAAAAGCGGATGCTATCATCGAGTAGTGGAGGCGGAATTCCGGGAATCCCCTGATCCCGAGCCGCTTGCGGCCGCGTCGACTCGGAGGTGTCCCGGGGTGAGTACCGTCCGACTCGTGCTCGTCGACGATCACGGGCTGATGCGCGCAGGACTGCGGCGCCTGGTCGAGTCGATCAGCGGCGTGGAAGTGGTGGCAGAAGCCGAGAACGGGCGCGAGGCTGTCGCCCGGGTTCGTGAGCACGCGCCGCAGCTCGTGCTCATGGATGTGGCGCTGCCGGTCCTGAATGGTCTCGAAGCCTGTGCGCGTATCACGGAGCGCTGGCCGGAAGTGGCCGTGCTCATGCTCTCCATGTACGCCAACGAGGAGTACGTGCTACGCGCGCTGCGCAACGGTGCCCTCGGTTATCTCCTCAAGAGCGCCTCCGCATCGGAACTCGAACTCGCCATACGCGCCGCCGTAAAGGGCGATCGCTACTTGAGCCCCGAAGTCTCCCGTCACGTCATCGATGCCTACGTGAATCGCACCCAGAGCGGCGGTTCACCGCTCGATGCCCTGACGCCGCGGCAGCGTGAAGTCCTGCAGCTCGTGGCCGAGGGTCACACCACGCGGGAGATCGCTGCGCTTCTTCATCTCGGAGTCAAGACGGTGGAAACCCATCGCACCAACATCATGCGTCAGCTCGACGTGCACGATGTGGTCGGGCTCGTCCGTTTCGCTATCCGGCATGGACTGTTACCCGATGAGAGCGCATCCACGGGGGCAGGCGAGGGGGCGTGAGCGGCGGCATGGCTCTTCGCGTGCCCACGCCGGAGGCGCCGTTGCAGGTGGCAGTTCTCGACGACAACGCCATGTTTCGGCGTACGCTCGTGCGCCTCATCGCGCGGCAGCCCTGCCTGAGTGTTGTGGCCGAAGGGGCATCCGGAGCGGAGCTCGATGCGCTGCTCTGTGCCGATCTGGAGTGGCTCCTGCTCGATCTCGAGGTCGGCAGGGAGTCGGGCTTCGAACTGCTCTCCCGCTGTCGCATCGGCGCGCCCGATTTGGGCGTCATTCTCCTTACCGGGCACGACCCTGTGGCGCTGCAGCAGGGGGCACGGGATGCCGGCGCACATGCCTGCTGGTCGAAGTCTGATTTGCTGCGGCTACTCGAGGAGCTCGCAACGCATGGCTGTGCTCCCGAGCCGCCGGCACGAACTTAGCGCCAGTCCCAGGCCATCCGGCTTGCCAGCACGCGTGACTTTAAGTAAAACCGTCACGGTTGTTTCTTTGCCAGGCCTTTGCCATGATCCTGGCGCATTAGGGGCCCAGGCGGGAGGAGAACATGAGTCAGGCAGCGGGCGCGAACGCACCCCAGAAGTCCATCGATCCGAAGCTTTTCACCTGGCCTGCCGCGAAGCCGCGGTTGCTGGGCAGTCGCTGCAACAACTGCGGGACCACGTCGTTTCCGTCCCAGGCGAGCTGCCCGCGCTGCTGCAGCGAGGATGTTGAGACTTGCGAACTCGGGACTCGTGGCAAGCTCTGGTCGTTCACTATCCAGGGCTTCCTGCCCAAGTCACCACCCTATGCCGGAGAGGAGACTCCGGAGACCTTCAAGCCTTATGGCGTCGGTTACGTGGAAATGCCCGGTCAGGTCCGCGTGGTCGGCCGGTTGAAGGCCTCTGCTCCAGAAGAACTGAAAATCGGCATGGACATGGAACTCGTGTTCGAACCTTTCCGTACCGACGAAGACGGTACCGAAATCATCAGCTACGCATTCCGCCCTGTCGCTTGACGCGCAGCGGGTGGAGCAGGGAGGACCGCAGACATGACTGACGTCGCGATCATCGGCATCGGAATCCACCAGTTCGGGCGAACCGATGGTGTATCCGGGCTCGAGCAGGGGGCCTACGCCGTCCGCCAGGCCCTCAAGGACTGCGGCCTGGAGTGGTCCGACATGGAGTTCGCCTACGGTGGTTCGTCAGCGGCAGGCAGCGCCGATGCGCTCGTCAACTCGCTGGGGCTCACCGGACTGCAGTTCATTAACGTGGCCAATGGCTGTGCGACCGGTGGCAGTGCCCTGCAGTCGGCCTACATGGCGATCAAGTCGGGCATGTTCGACGTCGGCGTCGCCGTCGGTTTCGACAAGCATCCGCGCGGGGCCTTCGCGGTGGAACCCGAGAAGATGGGTCTTGGGAAGTGGTACGGCGATATCGGCCTGGCCCTGACCACCCAGTTCTTCGCCATGAAGATCCAGAAGTACATGCACGATTTCGGTATTACCGAAGACACCCTGGTGAAGGTCGCCGAGAAGAACTACGCGAATGGCGCTATGACGCCGCACGCCTGGCGCAAAACGGCTTTGACCTATGAGCAGATCGCCGAGTCGGCGATGATCAGTCACCCGCTGCGCAAGTACATGTTCTGCTCGCCGGCAGAGGGTGGCTGTGCAGTGATCCTCGCCAGTGCGGAGAAAGCGCGGCAGATCACCTCCCATCCGCTTTTCCTGAAGGCGGCGATCGTACGGACCCGTAACTTCGGATCCTTCGAGGTGTTCACGCAGGGTCAGGCACTCGATCAGGCACCCAGCCCCACTGTCGATGCCTCTCAGGCGACGTTCGAGATGGCCGGCATCGGGCCGGAAGACATTCAGGTGGCGCAGCTCCAGGACACGGAGTCAGGTGCCGAAATCATGCACATGGCCGAGAACGGCTTCTGTAAGGACGGCGATCAGGAAAAGTGGATCCAGGAGGGTTACACGAAGATCGACGGCAAGCTGCCGGTGAACACCGACGGCGGCTGTCTCGCGAACGGCGAGCCGGTGGGCGCATCGGGGTTGCGGCAAGTCTACGAGGTTTGCGTGCAGCTTCGCGGTGAGGGCGGCAGCCGGCAGGCGCCGAACGACCCGAAGGTGGGCTATACCCACGTCTACGGTGCGCCCGGACTCTCCGGCTGCACGATCATTTCGCGCTGAAGCGTTCCCGGCTTGCGGCCCGCTCAGACGGCCTTCTGGCCGTAGCGGGCCTGCAGTTTGCGCATGCCGCCCAGCCAGCGGTCGTAGTCCCCTGCCTTGCGCTGAATGTACTCGCGCACGCTTGGATGCGGCAGGATCAGGAATTTTTCTTCTGCGAGTCCCTCGACGACCACGTCCGCCACTTGCTCCGGTGACATGATGCCGTCGACGCCCGCCACACCGCCTGCTTCGGTTCCGGCGATCATGGGGGTGTCCACGGCCTGCGGGCAAAGTACCGAAACCTTGATGCCTTCGGCACCGTGGGTGATCGATATCCACTCTGCCAGGGACACGGCGGCATGCTTGGTCACTGCATACGTCACCGAGCCGATCTGCGACAGGAGTCCGGCTGCGGACGCGGTGTTGAGAAGGTAGCCGCCGCCGCGGGCGGCCATGCGCGGCACCAGGTGTCGGGCCGCGTAGACGTGGGCCATGAGATTGACCCCGAGAATGGTGTCCCATTCCTCGTTGCTGGCCTCGAGGCCGCGACCTAGACCGATTCCGGCATTGGAGCAGAACAGGTCGATCGGGCCGACGTCCTTTTCCGTCGCTTCGATGAGCCTGACGATATCGGCCTCGTTCGCGACGTCGACCTTGTGAGGAATCCCGCCGATCGCCTCCGCGACGCGCTCAGCGTTCTCCAGGTTCAGATCCGCAACCACGATGGCTTTGGCCTTTTCCTGGGCGAACCTGTGCGCCATGGCGGCGCCGATACCACTGCCACCGCCGGTGATCACGACCACCTTGTTCTCGAGCTGCATGCCGTCTCTCCTGTCTGTGCAGGCCGTGATTGTGCCACCCGGCCGGCCGCGCGTCCCGAAAGGGTCCCTGCAGAGGGGTGATTCCGAAGGGGCCTTCCGAACGGACGGTCCCGCACGTGCCCTTCCATACGGACCGTCCTATACAGGCCGTCCCATACGGGCCGTCCCATACGGACGGTCCCATACGGGCGGTCCCATACAGATCGAAAATCCGGTTCGCCTGCCGTATTATGAGTGCAGGCTCACACTTTGTCTGGGCGCCGGTCGGGCGCGCAGGCGCCTGGATTCCCTGCTGGAGGTGTCAAGATGTCCGACGCAGCAAACAACGAACCGATGACTAAGGCAGAGCGCTTCAAGCGCTCCAACAAGGATACCTGGAAAGAGTGGTCCATCGATGTCAATCAGGACCCCTGGTCGGTGCCGCTGGAGAAGCTCAATCCTGGTCATCCCGCGCTGTTCGAAGCGAACACGGTGCTGCCGTACTTCGAGCGGCTGCGCAAGGAGGCGCCGGTCCATCGCTGCGAGGAGTCCCAATTCGGACCCTACTGGTCGGTGACGAAGTTCCAGGACATCATGTACGTGGACACGCACCACCAGATTTTTTCCTCCGACTCCCGCCTTGGCGGCATTCAGCTCGGTGGTCAGGCGGACCCGGACCCGGACCCCACGTTCCACCTGCCCATGTTCATCATGGAAGATCCGCCCAAGCACGATGAGCAGCGCAAGGTGGTGGCGCCCAAGTTCACGACGCGGGAACTGCATAACCTCGAGGCGCTCATCCGCGAGCGCGCGGGCAAAATTCTCGACAACCTGCCTCGCAACGAGGATTTCAACTGGGTCCGCGAAGTTTCGGTCGAACTCACCGGCCAGATGCTGGCGACGCTGTTCGGCATTCCGCAGGAAGATCGCCACAAGCTCATCCACTGGTCCGACGTTTCCCAAAGCATCGGCGATCCGGACGTCTTCGAGACGCCCGAGGAAGGGTTCATGGAGCTTTGGAAGTGCTGGGAGTACTTCGACGCAGTGTGGAAGGAGCGTGCTCAGCAGAAGGAGCCGGGCAGCGACCTTATCTCCATGCTGGTCCACGGTGAGTCCACCAAGAATATGCCGCCGAACGAGTACCTGGGCAACGTGCTGCTGCTCATCGTGGGTGGCAACGACACGACGCGGAACTCGATTTCCGGCGGCCTGTTGGCGCTGAATCAGTTCCCTTCCGAGTACGAGAAACTGCTGCAGAATCCCGGTCTGGTACCGAACATGGTGTGCGAGTTCATCCGCTATCAGTCGCCGGTCGCCCACATGGCCCGTACGGCTCTGGAAGACACCGAACTCGGTGGCCAGAAGATCAGCAAGGGTGACAAGGTCGCCATGTGGTACATCTCCGGTAACCGTGACGAGGATCAGTTCGACGACCCAGGCCGTCTGCTGATCGATCGCCACAACGCACGCAAGCACACGGCCTTCGGCTTCGGCATCCATCGATGCCTGGGCAACCGGCTCGGTGAGATGCAGCTCCGGATCATGTGGGAAGAGATCTTAAAGCGGTTCGGCAAGATCGAAGTGGTGGGCGATCCGGTCTACCTGCGCTCGAGCTTCATCCGTGGCATCCGCGAGCTGCCGGTGCGGATTCCGGCCTGATCGCTGAATCTTCAGGGTGCCGAGACGGGGCCGCTCATGCGGCCCCGTTCACTTCCGGGCTCGGAATACGGGTGTCGCGTGGCCTCTGTCCTACCGACCTGGGCCGGCAGTCAGCCCCGTCCGCCCGTCCCATGGGCGCCTGCTGCTTCTCCGGAATCGCTTTGTCCGGCACCTGGTCGGCGAACGCCCGCCAGGGCTTGGGCTGATCTTCCCTGCGCAGCCACTCCGAGGCCCGCTCGAGGGCTTTGAATTGTCAATGCTAACGAGTCATTCGAGGGGGCTTGATTGTTGGGGAAAAGGCGGGGAATTGGAGCGGGTAGCGGGAATCGAACCCGCATCATCAGCTTGGGAAGCTGAGGTTCTACCATTGAACTATACCCGCGATGTTGCGTACTGCTTTCGAGCGGGTTCGATTCCCACCCAATCGACAAAACTAAAGGATCGCCGTTGTCGCTGCCATCCCTGGCGCGAGGCTGCGCTTCGTGGCACCCCCAGGGCTCGCGTCACCGGCGGGCCGCGGAGGGCCCGCCTGCTCGCCCGTTCGGCTTCTTTGAAGCCTCACCCCGCGTCATCAGCTTGGGAAGCTGAGGTTCTCCCTGCCGCAGCCCGCGCTGACGCGCTCCCTGCTGCGGCGTTCGCCGGCTCGCTGGCTGCGCCAGCTCGAAACCCCGGCTCACCCATTGAACTATACCCGCGATGTTGCGTACTGCTTTCGAGCGGGTTCGATTCCCGGCTCGTTGCTAAAGGCCAACCGCTGTCGCTGCCATCCCTAGCGCGGCGCTGCGGCCAGGATGCGAGCATAGGCTCAATTGATCGACATCATGGCGCAGCGCTCGATTCTCGATTAAGGTGGCGCTCGGTTCGGACCGAGGCTGCCCGCGAGGGGGGCGCGGTCCAGGGCGGAGGGGCCTCCAGACGCGGTCGAGCGCGGGTCGGGATGGGCTACAATCCGTCCTCGTGACTCACCCATCGACCGGATGAAGGATCGACATGACGACCATCACTTTTATCGAACACGACGGCACCGAGCACAAGGTCGAGGCGCAGGAAGGCATCTCTGTTATGGAGAATGCGATCCAGAACGGCGTTCCTGGAATCGATGCTGATTGCGGCGGTCAGTGCTCCTGCGCCACCTGCCACGTATACGTGGACGAAGCATGGATGGAGAAGGTGGGCGCCCGCAGCGAGATGGAAGTCTCCATGCTCGACCTCAATCCGGAGAGCAACGAGTTCTCACGCCTCTCGTGCCAGATTCCGGTCACCCAGGAACTTGACGGCCTCGTGGTCCGTACGCCTGAGTTCCAGGCCTGAAGCGCCTGTCAGAGTGCCCGTTTCTCAACGGGCACTCGAAGTAGCCCAACGCCCTTTGCCAACTACTTCTCTTCAAGCTCCCAGCAGTGGCCGTACCACGTAGAGGGTCCAGGCTGCTGCCAACGGCGGTGCCGCCAGCGCCGTGACACCTCCCAGAACCAGGAAGTCCCGCGCACGACACAGTCCGGTCGCGAATGCGAGCGCGTTCGGTGGCGTCGAAACCGGCATCGCCATGGCCGCGGAAGCGCACAGCGCGACCGGCAGCGCCACCACCAGCGGTGCGGCCGGTGCGGCGCTGATGGCCAGGGGCACCAGCACGTTGGCCGCCGCCGTGTTGCTCATGATGTTGGACAGCACGACCGCCGCTACACCTGTCGCCAGCGCCATCAGGAACAGGGGCACGTCCTCCGTAGGCACCGCTGAAATCAGCCAGGCTGCAAGTCCGCTTTCGTGCACCGCCGCGCCCAGTGCGAGTCCGCCGGCGAGCAGGAACAATACGTCGTAGGGCAGGCGCCGGAAGGTTTCGACATTGAGGATCCCCGATGCGGTCAGGATGACCACGGGAACCACGGCAACCGCCGGTGCCGGCAGTCCGTGCAGGCCCGAGGTGAGCCACAGCGTTACGGTCAGGATCAGAGTCAGGATCAGCGTCAACCGCTCCCACAGCGGCACATGCTCAGCCGTGTCGGCACCCAGGTTCGACCAGAGTTCCGCAGGCGGTGCGGAGGCATGGCGAACACGCCAGAGTAGGACGCTGAGCAGCAGCCCCAGCAGCACGGCGCCAGGGACCAGCCCCACCAGCAGCCACTGGGCGAAGTTGATGTCGATGCCAGCCTGGCTTGCGAGCGCGCCCACTGCCACCGCGTTCGGCGGCGTACCGACCAGCGTGCCCATGCCGCCGAGGTTCGCGCCGACCGGGATGGCCAGCACCAGCGTGATCGCCATCGGGTCGCCACGCTCGAGCCGGCCCACGACCGGAGTCACGAGCGCCAGCATCATGGCCGTCGTAGCCGTATTGGACATCAGCATGCTGAGTACGAAGGTGATGCCGGCGACGCCGGCGATCAGCGTCCCGGGGTGACCGGCGAAACGCCGCAGCAGGTGACTGGCCAGCCAACGATCGAGCCCCGTCCGCGACATCCCGGCCGCCAGCACCAGCCCTCCGAAGAACAGCCAGACCAGAGGGTGGCCCAGCACCAGTACGTGGGCCTCCCAGGATCCCGGGCCCTCGGCCAGCGTTCCGCCGGGCCGATCCAGGAGCAGCACCTGCAGGCCGATGATGAGGATGCCGACGGCAAACGCCGGGACGGCCTCGCTGAGCCAAAGGCCCGCCGCCAGCAGCAGAATGAACAGAGAGCGCCGGCCGGCAACGTCGAGGTCGGCCTCGGCCGGCACCATCCAGGTGAGCGCTGCTGCTATCAGCGTCACCACGACGAAGAGCAGCACCCGCTGCGGTGAGGAGATCTCCAGCCAGCGCATGAGGCTCTTCGGCAGCTCAGCCGGCGATTCCGCAAGCAGCTGCGACAGTTCCGAGCGCGGCGCCTCGTCGTCCGGACCGCCCCATTCCCGCTTCATCGACCGCGCTCCGGTGCGCTTCCAGGGTTACTCCGCGGCCAGCCGGGCCTTGAACTCCCGCCGCCGCCGCATGAGCGTATGCTCGGTGTAGCCGTTGGGCTCCTTGACGCCGTCGAACACCAGGTCCATGGCCGCCTGAAAGGCGATCGAGCGTTCGAAGTCGGGCGCCATGTCGCGGTAGGCAGGGTCACCCGAGTTCTGGCGATCCACCACCGCGGCCATACGCTGCATGGTCTCCACCACCTGCTGTTTGTCGACGATGCCGTGCAGCATCCAGTTGGCGATGTGCTGGCTGGCGATGCGCAGGGTGGCGCGGTCCTCCATCAGGCCGACGTCGTTGATGTCCGGGACCTTGGAGCAGCCGACGCCTTGTTCCACCCAGCGCACCACGTAACCGAGGATGCCCTGGGCGTTGTTGTCGAGTTCCTTCTGGATCACGTCGGCATCGAGCTTGCGATCGCCGAGCATGGGTGGCGTGAGGATGTCGTCCAGGCGCGCGCGCTGGCGGTTCGCCAGCTCCTGCTGGCGGGCGCGCACGTCCACCTCGTGGTAGTGCAGGGCGTGCAGGGTGGCGGCCGTCGGTGATGGGACCCACGCACAGTTGGCGCCTGCCTTCGGGTGCCCGACTTTGGCGTCGAGCATGGCTGCCATTTCATCCGGCATGGCCCACATGCCCTTGCCGATCTGGGCGTGTCCGGCGAGGCCGCAGGCGAGGCCGATGTCCACATTCCAATCCTCATAGGCGAGGATCCATGCTGCGCCCTTGATCTCCGGCTTCGGAATCACCGGACCCGCGTGCATGTGGGTGTGGATCTCGTCGCCGGTGCGATCGAGAAAGCCCGTATTGATGAAGATCACCCGCTCACGGGCCTCGCGGATGCAGGCTTTGAGATTGACCGTGGTGCGGCGCTCCTCGTCCATGATGCCGATCTTCAGGGTGTTGGGCGGCAAGCCGAGCGCCTGCTCGATGCGCCCGAACAGCTCCACCGAAAGTGCCACCTCCTCCGGGCCATGCTGCTTGGGCTTGACGATGTAGACGCTGCCGGTGCGGCTGTTGCGCACGCGGCCGTTGCCCTTGAGATCGTGCATCGCGGCGAGGGCGGTGATCATGCCGTCGACGAAGGTTTCCGGTACCGGCGCGCCGTCGGCCGTGGTGACCATGTCCGTGTAGACGTGCGGACCGACGTTGCGTACCAGCAGCAGCGAGCGTCCATGCAGGACCTTCTCGCTCCCGTCCGGGGCCGTGTAGACCCGGTCCGGATTGAGGCTGCGCTCGACTGCCTTACCGTCCTTGGTCAGCGACGTGGCCAGCGTACCCTGCATGATGCCGTTCCAGTTGGCGTACACCGTGACCTTGTCGGCGGCGTCCACCGCGGCCACTGAGTCCTCACAGTCCATGATTGTGCTGACCGCGGACTCGAGGACCACGTCCTTCACCCCCGCCGGGTGCTGGCGACCGATGGGGTGCTGCGGGTCGATGAGGATGTCCACGTGCAGGCCATTGTGCTCGAGCAGAACGCTCGCGAGGACGCCGTCGTGCTCGCGGTAGCCGGCGAATGCCGAGGCGTCCGTGAGCCCGGCACTGCCGGAACCCAACTCGAGCTGCAGCTGACCCTCGATGACGGCGAGCCGCGTGACCTCCTGCCAGCTGCCGGAGGAGAGGGGGAAGGTTGCATCGAGAAATTCGTTGGCGCGGGCGATGACTTTTTCGCCACGCCCGGGATTGTAGCCCTGGCCCTTCTCGGCCCCCGGCGTTTCGGCAATGACGTCGGTACCGTAGTAGGCATCGTAGAGGCTGCCCCAGCGCGCGTTCGCCGCGTTCAGGGCATAGCGGGCATTGTCCACCGGCACCACGAGTTGCGGGCCGGCTACGGCCGCGATCTCGCTGTCGACGTTGTCCGTGCTGACGCTGAAGTCCTCACCTTCCGGAACCAGGTAACCGATGTCCTCGAGGAACTCGCGTTGCGCCTCGGGATCCGTGGCCGCAGCGGGATCGGCCTGTAGCCAGGCGTCGATGCGGGCCTGGAGATCATCGCGCTTGTCGAGCAGGGCACGATTGCGCGGGCCGAGGTCGCGGATGATGGCCTCGAGCTCGCTCCATACGCGCTCGGGATCGACTCCGGTCCCTGGTGCGATCTGTTCGGCGACCAGCAGCTGCAGCGCCTTTGCGACCTTGAGGCCGCCGATGTCCACATGATCGTTCATCGTGGATCCCACTCCTTCGTGCTTGTTGTGTGGATGCAGCGGATGCGCCCGGGAGCGCGCTTGCCGGAGCGCTGTCCTGCGCACCTCGCTTCCGGGTTCTATGGAATCGGCGTCGCGCCGCGGGCGCTCATCTTGGCCAGCGCTGCCGGAGGACGCAAGCCGGCAGTGGGCCGTTGGCCACACCTCGCGAGAACCTTGTGCGGGAAACTTTGCATGGGCGCCGCTGCCGGAGTAAGTTTCTCGCCAGAAGGTCCGTCAGGACCCTGCAACGATGCCCTTGTTGCGGCATCGATGGTGACGCTGCATGACGCAGCGCACGAGGGGAGCCCGGTCATGGCGTTGACGACGCTGGCCTACATCAGCGAAGCGCGACCCGGTCTTGGCTTGCGGGAGCTCAAGCAGATCCTGCGTCGTTCACGGGAGCACAACCATCGTCGAGGCGTGACCGGATACCTGGTCTTCGACGGCACCCACTTCGCTCAGATTCTCGAGGCAGACGACTCGGTCCTCGACCCGCTCATGCTCACCATCGAGGGCGATCCGCGCCACCACGACCTCCGCCTTTTGCTGCGTGAGCCTGTCATCGAGCGCAACTTCGGGTCCTGGTGCATGGGCTGTGCGAACCTGGCGGCGCCGGTGCATCTCGATACCAGCGAACTGCGGGGGCTGATCTCGGACGTGATCGGCCAGGGCAGACTGGCGCTGACGGATGCGGTGGACTTCTTTCAGCTCTTCGTGCGTTTCCGCACTCCGGAGCAAGCCGCGCTGCTGTCACTCTGAGCGCTTTGCATGACCCGCGTCTACTATGGCTGGTACGTGGTCGCGGCTTTGTTCGTGGTGCTCACGGTCGCCTCCGGGCTCGCGTTCTACAATCTCTCCGTCTACATGAATGCGCTCGTGGCCACACATGGCCTGCCGGTGAGTGCGGTGTCGATGGCGACGGCCCTTTTCTTCGTTGCCAGCGGTTTCGCGGGCCTGCTGGCCGGGCGCCTGATTCAACGCTTCGATCCTCGCTGGACCATTGCGCTCGGCGCGGTCGTCGGCTCCCTGGCCCTGCTGGCGCTCGGCCGAGTCTCGGAACTGTGGCAGCTCTATCTGGTCTATGCGCTGTTCGGCGCCGGTCATGCATTCGTTTCGCTGGTGCCCGCGACGACGCTGGTAACCCGATGGTTCGATCGGCAGCGATCGATAGCGCTCTCGGTTGCATCCACGGGCCTGTCCGTGGGCGGTGTCGTCCTCACGCCCGTTTCCGCGGCCCTGATCGGCAACATCGGGCTCGAGCTGGCCATGCCGCGGCTGGCGCTGCTCTGGCTGCTAGGGATCGTGCCGGTGACGCTCCTGGTGGTGCGAAGTCGTCCCGGTACGCACGATCTGGGGGCAGGGGGGGATGTCGGGGGCGGCTGGGACTACGCTTCGGCGGTCAGGAGCCGCTTCTTCGCGCTCGTCACGGCCGCCTGGGTACTGGCGATGCTGGCGCAGGTGGGCGGTATCGCACATCTGTTCAATCTGGTGGCCACGCGCGTCGATGCGACAGTGGCTGCTACCGCGGTCTCGGTCATGGCCGGCGCCAGCATCGTTGGTCGCTTTGCCGGGGGCTGGCTGTTGACCCGGTTCGATACCCGGCGCTTCGCGCTGGTTTGTCTGGCGGGTCAGAGCACATCGATGCTCCTGCTGGCTTTGCTCGACGGCAGTTCGACTATGCTGCTCGCGGCACTGTTGTTCGGGCTGACGGTAGGCAATCTGTTGATGCTGCAGCCACTTTTGCTTGCGGAGGTTTTCGGCGTGCGCGATTACGGCCGCATCTTCTCTCTCAGTCAGTGGCTGACGACCCTGGGCGTCGCATCCGGCCCTCTGCTCATAGGCGTACTCTACGACCTTCTCGGCGGCTATCTGGCGAGCTTTCTGGCGGCAGCGGTGGCGTCTGCCGTAGGCGGCGTACTCGTCCTGCTCGCACGTATTCCAGACGAACCTGAAACGGAGAGCGCTGCCGCTGCTTTGCCGGGGGAGGCCTCGTGAGCGTGTGGCATAAATGGCGCAATCGCGTCTGGGCGGGGCTGCTTCTCGTAGTGCTGCCGTGGTCAGGCGCCGCTCAGCTGCCGGCCACGCTCGGCGATGGCGAGCCGCTGCCAAGCCTTGCGCCGATGATGGAGCAGGTGACGCCGACCGTGGTCAACATCGCCACGTTCACCACCGTAGAGGTACGCAACCCGCTGTTCGATGACCCCTTCTTCCGGCGTTTCTTCGATCTTCCCGGTATGGAACAGCGGCGCCGGACCCGGAGCGCAGGATCTGGCGTCATCGTCGATGCTGCGGCGGGCTTCATTCTCACCAATGACCATGTGGTCAGCCGTGCCGACGAGATCACGGTGACGCTGGCCGACGGCCGTACCCTGGAGGCGACCCTGGTCGGTGCCGACGCCCAGGTCGACCTCGCCGTTCTACAGGTGGATCCCGAGGAGCTCGCTGAAGAGGCGCTGCCGGTGGCGGCCCGTTTCGGGGATTCGGCTGCGCTGCGGGTGGGAGACTTCGTGGTCGCGGTCGGCAACCCCTTCGGCCTCGGCCAGACCGTGACGTCCGGCATCATTTCGGCCATCGGCCGCAGCGGCCTCGGTGTGGACGGCTACGAAGACTTCATTCAGACCGATGCCTCGATCAATCCCGGCAATTCCGGCGGTGCGCTGGTCAACCTGCGCGGTGAACTGGTGGGTATCAATACGGCGATCATCGCGCCGGCCGGCGGCAACGTCGGCATCGGCTTCGCCATTCCGGCCAACATGGCCCGGGTGATCATGGCCGAGCTGATCGCCCACGGCGAGGTCCGCCGCGGGCACCTCGGTCTGCAGGTTCAGGGTCTGACCCCTGAACTTGCCCGGGCCTTCGGCATCGACAGCCGCGATGGTGTCATCGTTACCGAGGTCGATGCCGATGCGCCGGCGGCCGCTGCTGGGCTGGAGCAGGGTGACGTAGTGGTGAGGCTGGGCGACCGTCGGGTTCGCAATGCCACCGACTTCCGTGCCCGGGCGGCGATCGTCATGGTCGGCGATCAGATCGACATCGAGTACGTTCGCGATGGCCGGCGCCGGGTGGCAGTGATCGACATTCCGGAGGATCAGTTCGAGCAGGTCGCGGGGCAGCGCCTGCATCCGCGGCTGGAGGGTGCCGTACTGCAGAACCATCGCGGTGGTCCGGACCGGGACGTGGCGGCGGGTGTCCGGCTGCTCGAGGTGAGCGAGGGCAGCCGGGCCTGGCGCAACGGCCTGCGCGCCGGCGACATCATCGTTGCCGCGAATCAGCGCACCAGTCGCAACCTTTCCGACCTGACCCAGGGCATCAAGCTCGATGCGCGCAATCCGGTCATCCGCATCTGGCGGGAAGGGCAGTTCTACCTCGTGCGTCTGCGCTGACTGTCACTACCGTTTTCCTGTTCGTCACAAGGGGGACGGGACTGGTCGCGGCTGTCTGCCGTTTCGTCTCCCGGCTCTCGTGATCACGGCACCCAGGGTGGATGCTGTCCTCATTGTCGACGCTGAGGAGAACGATCATGGCCAAGGATGCGCAATGGCTGCCCCGGGTATGCCGTACGGCAGCCGGAACGATCATGGTCGCGACGCTACTGCTGATCGCCCTGCTCGCGCAGGCGCCCGCCGCAGCAGCCGAGATCCAGCTCGTGGTCGAGGACGTCCGCTCGGAGCAGGGTGTGCTGCGCCTCGAGCTGCTTCGTATCGGCGATGGCTCGGAGGATGGCGTCACGACGGCCCAGATCATGGTTCCGGCAGTGGTGCCGCGCGTTCGGGTCACGCTGCACGACCTGGGGACCGGGCGCTACGCGGCTCGCGTGCACCACGACGTCGATGACGACGGCGCAATGGCGACGAATCTGGTGGGCATGCCCACTGAGCCGTGGGGCGTCTCCAATGATGCGCGTGGCCGCTTCGGCCCGCCGCGCATGACAGACATGGCCGTGGACGTCGGTGACGAGGGTGGTGTCCTGCGCATGACTCTGGTGCATTGAGGGGGACGGACGATGCAGCGACGCCAATTTCTCGAACTTGCCCTGACCGCTGCCGCGCTGGCTCCCCTCGGTCGTGTGGCGGCCATGCCCCTCGGCGATACCTGGGAGACGGCCTTTCGCGCCGCGCTCGAGGAGGCCCCGTGGCTGCTCGGGTATCTCGGCTGCGAGGACCGGCCGTTCGACGCGAGCGCGAAGGTGACCGGTACCTGGCCTGCAGCGCTCGCGGGCAGTCTTTATCGAAATGGTCCCGGCATGCACAGTCTCGGCGGCTGGCGCTATCGACATCTCTTCGATGGCGATGGCCTGGTGCAATGCTGGCGTTTCGGCAACGGCGAGGTCCGCCATCGTGCGCGCCTGGTCGCGACCGATAAGCTCGAGCGTGAGCGGGCGGCGGGCCGGCGCCTGCTGCCCGGATTCGGCAGTTTGCCGCCGGACGCAGTCGGCCTCGCGGGTGCGGACGATCTCAATCCGGCCAACATCAGCGTGCTGCCTCAGGGCGATCGGCTGTTGGCTTTGTGGGAAGCCGGTTCGCCCTACGCCCTGGACCCGGAGACGCTGGCGACCAGGGGGCCGGTGACGTTCTCGGCGGAAACCCGGGGTCTGCCGTTTTCCGCGCACCCGCGGCAGGAGCCTGATGGAACCTTGTGGAACTTCGGCTATCTGGCGGGGCTGAACAAGCTCGTGCTCTGGCACTTCACGCCCGACGCCCGGCTTGCGCGAGCGGTGGTGCGGGATGTTCCGCGGATCGGCATGCCGCACGACTTCGTTGTCACCCGCCAGCACCTGCTGCTGCTCCTGCCGCCGCTCTACCCGGATCCGGGCGCCGACGCGGCGACGCTGCTGGACAGCCTCCGCTGGCACGGGGAAGAAGCCACCCGGGTGCTCGTCGTGCGCAAGTCGGACCTCGAGATCGTCACCACGCTCGAGCTGCCGGCGCAGTGGGTGTTTCACTTCGGCAATGCCTGGGAGGACGAGGCAGGCGTGATCCGTTTCGACGCGGCCCGGGCACCGGATCCGCGCCTGATGACGGAGACCTTCCGCGAACTCATGCGCGGTACCGAGGCCGACTTCACGACCTCCGCGGCGCGGCCTTATCGCTATCGCGTCGATCTCCAGGGCGGAACCGCGGAGGAAGAGCCGTTCGCCGACATGCTCGGTGAGTTTCCCCTCGTGCTGCCGGCGGAAGTCGCGCGCCGTCACGATACGCTGGTGATGCTCGGGCGCGATCTCGACGATCGCCCGCGTCACGATGGCCTCGACCGCGTCTGCGTATTCGATCTCGCCTGCGAGCGGCGCGCGAGCTTTCGCTATCCGGACACGGAGCTGCCCGAAGAGCATCTGCCAGTAACGGCTGCCGACGGATCCCGCTGGTTGCTCGGACCGTCTCTGGACTGGGCCTCGGGCCAGAGTCTGCTGCGCGTCTTCCGTCTCGATGACGTCGCTGCCGGACCGGTGGCCACGGCGCGGCTGCCGTATGCGCTGCCGCTCGGCCTGCACGGGCGCTTTCTGGCAGGATGAGGGCCGGTGACGAAAGCCGGAGCACAGCAGCGTTGGCGGAACAGGTCGCGAAGATGGCCGCTACGTCGCGATTGCTGCGACGACAGAGTCGCAGGTCGCTCCAACGGATCCTGCTCGAACTGTCAGGGACCGCGGCGTTCTGCCTGCTGGTCGCCATTGGACTTTCGTTGGCCTTCGGCATGCCGTTCGGGTCGTCACTGCTGATTTCGAACTGCATCGGGTTTTCGATTCACGGCTTTGCGGAAGGCCTTGCCTGGCTCTTCAAGGGACGTGTTCCGCCTGCGCTCGTACTGCTCCTCTCGCTGCCCCTTGGCATTCTTGTTGGTTACCTGCTGGCAGAGTTTCTGCTCACTGGAGCGGTCGGCGGGACCTGGGCGTTGCAGGGCCGATCGCTCATGGTGGGTGCATTGTTCGGCCTGCTGGGCTCGACTCTGGCGCTGCTCGGCACGTCGGTCCTGCGCCTGCGGGATTCCCTGCGCGATGAGCAGCTCGAGCGCTTAGCTGGCGAGAAGGCGATGGTGGAAACAGAGCTGCGCCTCCTCCAGGCGCAAATAGAACCTCACTTTCTCTTCAATACGCTGTCTACCGCGCTGGTGCTCTTGCGCAGCGACGTCGATGGAGCTGCCCGGGTCCTGGAGCAACTCACCCGGCTCCTGCGGGCATCGCTGCAGCGCACGCGCAACACCCAGACCACGCTTGGCGACGAGTTGGAGGTAGTGGAGGCCTACCTCGGCATCGCCTCGGTACGCATGGGGCCGCGGCTTCGATGGGAGATCGATGTGGTGGACGCACTGCGCTGCGTTGAGCTGCCGCCGCTGCTGCTGCAGCCGCTGGTCGAGAATGCGGTCGAGCATGGGCTCGACCCGCTGCCTCAGGGTGGTGACATATGGGTAGGAGCGGAGTCATCGAATGGCCTGCTGCGGGTCTGCGTTCGGGACGGCGGAGTCGGCCTGACCGAGCAGTCCTCGCAGTCGGGCATCGCGCTGGAGAATGTGCGCCAGCGACTGCGCGCCCTCTATGGCACCGCGGCCTCCTTCGAGCTGACTGAACTGCCCGGAGGCGGGACGGAAGCACGTCTGGAAATGCCGTGGATTGCATCCGCCTCGGAGCCCACGCCATGACCTTCAGGGCGCTCCTGGCCGACGACGAACCCCTGTTGCGGTCGCATCTTGCGGCGCAGCTGCGCGAATACTGGCCCGAACTCGAGATCGTCGCCGAGGCGGCCAATGGCGACGAAGCCCTCGAACTGGCGCAGAGGCATCGTCCCGACGTGGCCTTCCTGGACATCCGCATGCCGGGGCGCAGTGGACTCGAAGTCGCGCGAGCGCTTCCGGAAGGCATCCGCGTGGTGTTCGTGACCGCCTATGATCAGTACGCGGTGCGCGCATTCGAAACCGCTGCGGTGGACTATCTGCTGAAGCCGGTTCTGCCGGAGCGGTTCGCCGCCTGCCTCGAGAGGCTGCGCGCAGCGCTCGAGACCTCGAAAATTGCACGCGTGCCTGACGACCTGATCGAGGCGCTGCGTATGCAGGTAGCCGAGGATACCGGGAGCGGCCGCCTGCGCTTCATCAAGGTGCAGACGGGTCGGGAGCTGCACCTGGTGCCGATCGGTGAGGTCGTCTGTTTCCGTGCCGACGCCAAGTACACTTCCGTGCATACGGCCGAGCGCGAGTATCTGACGCGGACGCCGCTTAAGGAACTTGAGGAGCAACTCGATCCGGACTTATTCTGGCGGGTTCATCGCAATGCCATCGTCAGCTCGCGGCACGTCCGTCGCGTTCGTCGCGACCTGCGTGGACGTTGGCGGCTTACGCTCGACGGGCTTGCCGACGAGGTCCGGGTCAGCGACCGCTATGCGGATCGGTTCCGGAACATGTGATCCCAGATGTGATCCCAGATGTGATC
>SLQW01000148.1 GCA_007131295.1 Pseudomonadales bacterium
AGCCGGGCTCGGCCGCCCTGGGACATTTCCTGGCGCGAGCGGACCTCGCAGCCTTCGGGCCACACGAGGCGCTCCGGTCCGGCGAGGGTGCGAGCGTCGGGTAGCAGCACCAGGAGTCGGTAGTGAGCTCCCGGACCCTCGGCCGTACCGTCGTGACCGAGTTCGAAGCGAGCAAGATTGAGTTCATGGGCGCTGACGGGCAGAGCGCCGAGCAACAGCAGGCCGACCGCAATCCAGCGCATGGACTCAGCGCTGCCGAATCGCATAGCCGGCCCGCAGGCCATCGAGACGTTGTTCTATGCTTGCGTCGCGCCGGGCCTGTGCCCAGTCCTCTCGGACCCGCTCGCTGACTTCCGCAAAGGGCAGCGGACGCTCGGGTACCCGTCCATCGAGGCGCAGGAAGTGGTAGCCGCGGGGGGATTCCACGGGCCCGACCCAATCCCCGGGCGACATGCTTTCGATCTTCCTCAAGGCCTCGGGACCGATGACGTTGCGCACCACGCTGGCGTGGTAGTCGACGAGGCGGGAACCGAGCCAGAATCCCGGATCCCCGTCGATCTCCGCGCCGTTCTCGAGTTCGGCCAGCAGTGCATCGGGGTCTTCGGGCCGGGTCTGGAAGAAGATGTTGCGCAGTGAGTAGCGGGCTTCGCGTACGTAGCGATCCATGTTTTCCAGATAGTGCGCGACCAGTTCTTCGTCAGTCGGTTCTTCAGGTGGATCGGCCAGGAGGAAGCGCATCTTCTCGATCAGCATCATCCGAATGCGGGCATCGCCCAGGTGCAGTCCGCGAGCGAGCGCCTCGCGGAACAGGACCTCATCGCCGAGGTGGCGTTGGAGGAGTGCCTCGAGTTCCTCCGCGTGGGGCGGTCGGCCCTGGATGACCCTGAAATCGTCTGCCAGCTGCTCCCGCAGGGCGTCGCTGACGACGATCACTTCCTTCTCCTCGGCAAGGGCCGCGAACAGCAGGAAACAGCCTGCGCCGAGCAGGCAGAAGACGAAAAGGGGATCGCGCACGATGCGCTGCATGCGGGCGGACATGGCACCTCGCTGGTGCGGGACGATTGAATCCAGGAGTAGATTCAAGCAATTTCGGCGCCATGGCGCCGAGGCGTAAGTACCGTGTGGTGCTCTCTGTGCTCTGCGCTAATGTGGTGCATACGATGCAGTCAGCCGCACCAAGGGCGTGCGCCGTCATGAGGGGAAGGCGATCCCGATGACGTCTTCGCAGGTGCCCGCGTAATGAATCTCGAGGCCCCTGCGGACGTGATCGGGGACTTCCTCCACGTCTCGACGGTTGGCTTCTGGAACGATGACCTGTTTCACGTCCTGACGGCGCGCCGCGATCAGCTTCTCGCGGATGCCACCCACAGGATAGACCTGCCCGGTGAGGGTCAGTTCACCGGTCATGGCCAGATGGCGCTTCGGCGGCCGGCCACGTGCCAGCGAGATCAGGGCCGTCGCCATCGTGATGCCGGCACTCGGACCATCTTTCGGAGTGGCGCCAGCGGGAACGTGGAGATGGATCTGCGCTGCAGCGAAGAAATCTGGATCGATATCGTATTGCTCCGCATGCGCCTGAACGTAATCCCAGGCGATGTCTGCCGACTCGCGCATCACGTCACCGAGCTGCCCGGTGAGCTTCAGTCCGCGGCCGCTGGCGTGAACGCGGCTCGCCTCTACCGGAAGCGAGGCCCCACCCTGCGCGGTCCAGGCGAGGCCGGTGACGATGCCTACACCGTGCTGACGCGCCTCCGGTGGGTGCAGGGGCAGCCCCAGGTACGAGTCCACGTCCTGGGCGCGGACCCGTATCGGCGGCTTCTCGCCGCGCAGGATCTGCATCACGGCCTTGCGCACGATGCTGCCGAGCGCCTTGTCGAGCCTGCGCACCCCGGCGTCCCGGGCATAGCCATCGATGATCCGGGTGAGGGCGGCCTTGTGGACGCTGAGCTTGGATTTGGCGAGACCGGCCCGGTCGAGCTGTCGCGGCAGCAGATGATTGCGTGCGATCGCCAGTTTTTCCTCCGCCAGATAGCCCGAGAGTCGGATGATTTCCATCCGATCGAGCAGCGGACCGGGAATGCTGTCGAGCTGGTTCGCGGTGCAGATGAAGAGCGCCCTGGATAGATCCACGTCCACGTCGAGATAGTGGTCATGGAAGTTCTGGTTCTGCTCCGGATCGAGTACTTCGAGCAGCGCCGAGGCAGGGTCGCCCTGAAAGCTGGCGCCGATTTTGTCCACCTCGTCCAGCATGATCACCGGGTTCTGGGTGCCTGCCTCGCGCAAGGCCCGGATCAGTTTGCCCGGCATGGCGCCGACGTAGGTGCGGCGGTGGCCCTTGATCTCGGCTTCGTCCCGCATGCCGCCGACCGAGAAGCGGTAGAAAGACCTGCCCATCGCCTCGGCGATCGAGCGGCCGAGGGAAGTCTTGCCCACACCGGGCGGGCCGACGAACAGCAGGATCGAGCCCGATACGGTGCCCTTCATGATGCCGACGCCGAGGAACTCCAGGATCCGATCTTTGATGTCCGCGAGCCCGTCATGACTGGCGTCGAGAATGCTCGAGGCCTGTTCCAGGTCCTGGCTGTCCGGGCTGTCGATGCCCCATGGTAGATCCGTCAGCCAATCGAGATAGTTGCGGGTTACGCCGAACTCCGGCGACCCTGTTTCGAGCAGCGAAAGCTTGTGGAATTCGTCTTCCAGGCGTGCCTGGACCCGCTCGGGGACCTTCTTGTTTTCGAGCCGCGTGCGCAGCTCTTCGATTTCTGCAGTTCGATCGTCCTTGGTGATGCCCAGTTCGCGCTGAATGTACTTGAGCTGCTCGCGCAGAAAGGCTTTGCGCTGGTGGGCCTGCATTTCGCCTTCGACGTGCTGGCGTATCTCCATCTGCGCGGTAGCGATCTGTACTTCGCGATTCAGCAGCGCGAGGACTTTTTCCAGGCGCGGCAAGAGCGGGAGGGTCTCCAGCACGTCCTGCAGCTGTTCCCGGGTTGCGGACGTGAGGCTCGCAGCGAAGTCTGCGAGCAGAGCCGGTTCGTTCGGATTCGAGCGACCGAGGAAGACCTTGAGTTCTTCCCCGTAGAGCGGATTCAGGGGAATCAGCTCCTTGATGGTATTGATGATCGCAACGGCGTAGGCCTTCACCTCGTCGGAATCGCTGCGCTGCTGCTCCGGGTAGTAGCGGACCTGGGCCAGAAGCGGCAGTTGATCGGATATCCAGCGGCGTATGCGGAACCGTTGCACGCCCTCGAGCAGGATCTGGATCTGCTCCTCCTGCTGGTGAACTCGATGAATGCGGCACACGGTCCCGACTTCGAACAGATCCTCTCCGCGGGGTTCGGCGTCAAGGCGATCACGGGTCGCGACGACGCCGATTACGGGATCGCCGCGATCGCGTACCGCTTTCATGGTCGGCAGCCAGAGGCTCGCGCTCAGCACCAGCGGAATGGCCTGGCCGGGGAAGAAGGGGCGGAACTCGTGCGGAATCAGATGGATCGTTCCCGGGAGGGCATCGGCAGGCAGTATCACCTGGCGCCCTTCGGGCGTACTCGACCGGTCTCCGTCGTGGTCGATGTCCATCATCGGCTCAGCTCCGACAGCCAAAACAGTTCGAGACTCGTATCTGGGGACTGCGGAGAGGGATTCAAAGTTCCGTGACGGTGATGCGTGTGCGCAGCGGCGCCGGCCCGGGGAGGTGCTCATCCTGGCGCCCGACCATCTCGTCGTAGGGCGATTGATGCACGAGCCACGCGCAGTCGATGCCGGCCTGCCTTAGAGTCCTGGCGGCGGCGTAAGCACTGCGGAAGCGTAAAGTATCGCCCGCCTCCTGCGTTGCGGTGAGCATGCGTTCGGAATCGAGGCGAACGATGTAGACGAGGCCTTCTACCGAGATGATCTCCGCCTCCGGTGGATTGCCCCGCGCACAGCGTTCCCGCAGTTCAGCCAATGTCATGTGTCGGTGTCCATCTGTGCACCCGCCATGCCTGCGCATCTCACCGATTCGCGGCTGATGCAGGCTAACGTCGAGGCGCATGGTGAAGCCCGTGTAGGTCGTGTTGCTCGCCAAGGATCAGTCGAAAAGGGCCATGGGGTCGTGCCGGAGGACCGCGAGCAGCTCTTCGCCGCGGCTGCGCTCTTCCCGCGACATCTCCCTGGTCAGGCGATTGACCAGCCGGTAGACTTGCGGATGCCCCTCGAGCGCCGCCAGGCTCGAGAACCAGGCCCATGCCAGCACGCGATCGGGCGGTTCGAGGTGACCTTCCAGATGCAGGACGCCCATATTGTAGCGCGCCGACTGGTCGCCATTGGCGGCCGCCTGGGCGTACCAGTAGAAGATGGTGTCCCGCTGGTCGGTCCCACGGGTTTCCAGCAGCGCCGTTGCGTAGTCGTATTGCGCGGCTACCAGGCCGGCCTGAGCAGCGGCGGCAAGCTGAGCAAGACCCCGCTCGACTGCTCCCTCGTCGATGAGCACGTTCCCGTACAGGTGCGCCGCCTCCGGCAGCCCGCCATCCGCTGCCCAGCGCAGGTGCATCAGGGAGGCCTCGGGGTCATGGCTGCGCAGGCCAATGGCCAGGTTGTAACCATCGACGAGATTGCCGGCCTCGCGGCCAGGGGTGCAGGCACTCAGAATGCGCTCGGCGTCGTCGCCCGATGCTGCCTCGAGGCAGGCCGTGGAACCGGTTCCCGCGACCGCTGCGGGAGCCATCATGAAAAGCAGTGACAACATCAGGCCGGGAGACCCCGCCCGCAGGAGGCGCGTGCTTCGGGGAGCGTTGGCATTCATGGCGCGGGGTCTTATCATGCGGACTCGATCGCCGGCATGGTAGCCCGAAGCAGTCATGATTTGCAGCGGCGCAGAAACTACGACGCACTGATTCAGGCCGCCTGATGCAAGGAGGTGGCCCAGCGGTGCCTCCTGCGCGGAACCCCGGAAGGCATCGCCGACCGGGGTTTTTCGTTTTTCGAGGAAGAAAACATGGCGCAGTTCGAACACAGCGGAGAGTTGGCGGCCGATGCGGCCGAGGATGAGCTCTACAGGATCCGCCACAGTCTCGCGCACGTGCTGGCGCAGGCGGTACTGGAGATGCGGCCGGGCTCGACGCTCGGCTTTGGCCCGCCGATCCGTGACGGCTTCTACTACGACTTCATCCTGAGCGAGCCGATTACCGAGGAAGACTTCCCGGAGCTCGAACGACGGATGAAAAAGATCATCAAAAAGGGCCAGCGCTTCGATCGCGAAGAGCTGCCGTACGATGCGGCCATGGCCCGTCTCGAGGACATGGGTGAGCCGTACAAGCGCGAGTACGCCGAGGAGCTGTTCACGAAGCACGACCTCGATGTACTGACGTTCTATCGCAACGGTCCGTTTCTGGACATGTGCGAAGGGCCGCACGTCCACACGACAAAGGAGATTCCCCGGGATGCGTTCAAGCTGAGGAGCGTGGCCGGGGCGTACTGGCGGGGTGATTCCGACAACGTAATGATGTCGCGTATCTACGCCTGGGCGTTTGCCACCGCCGAGGAGCTCGAGGCGCACGTACGCGCCCACGAGGAGGCGCTAGCCCGCGACCACAAGAAGCTCGGCCGGGAACTCGATCTGTTCCACGTCGACAACGTCATCGGTCGCGGTCTGCCGCTGTGGCTGCCGCATGGAACGGTGGTGCGCGAAGAGCTCGAAAAACTCGCCAAGGAACTCGAGTTCCGTTATGGCTATGAGCGCGTGGCGACGCCGCAGCTCGCCAAGGTGGAACTGTACTGGCAGAGCGGGCACCTGCCGTACTATCAGGATGCGATGTTTCCAGTGATGGAGGTGGAAGACCGCTCGGAGGGCGTGGAGGGCGAGGAGCGCATCAAGGAGCGTTACGTCCTGCGGCCCATGAACTGTCCCCACCACCACAGGGTCTACGCCTCGCGGCCACGCAGCTACCGGGACCTGCCCCTGCGCCTGGCCGAGTACGGCCACGTGCACCGCTGGGAGGATTCCGGCGGCGTCAGTGGACTCGTCCGGGTGCGAGGCATGTGCATGAACGATGCCCACATCTACTGCACTGAAGCGCAGATCAAGGACGAGCTCGCAGCGGTGCTCGCCATGTATCGGGAGGCTTATGCGTTGCTCGGCATCGAGGACTACTCGATCCGCCTGTCGCGCTGGGATCCGGAGGATCCGAAAGGCAAGGAGAAGTACATCGACGAACCGGAGGCCTGGGCCTACTCGGAGCGGATCCTGGAGGAGCTGCTGCGGGAGATGCAGATTTCCTATACGGATGGTCCGGGGGAGGCAGCATTTTACGGGCCCAAGCTCGATTTTCAGTTCCGCACCGTGACCGGCCGTGAGGAGACGGTGTCGACGGCGCAGCTCGATTTTGCCCAGCCGAAGCGGCTCGGGCTCGAGTACAAGGGCTCGGACGGTCAGATGCACGTGCCCTGGGTTATCCACCGCGCGCCGTTCTCTACCCATGAGCGCATGGTGGCGTTCCTGATCGAGCATTTTGGTGGCGCTTTTCCCACTTGGCTTGCGCCGGTGCAGGTGCAGGTCATTACCGTGGCCGACCGTTTCAGCGACTATGCGCGGGAAATCATCGATCGACTTCGCGCTCGAATGGTGCGAGCGGAGCTGGCCGACGAGGGGGAGACCGTTTCCCGCAAAATCCGCGAGGGTACGACCCGGAAGATTCCCAACCTGCTCGTGGTCGGGGAACGCGAGGTGGAGGAGCGCAGCGTGACGCTCCGCCGCTATGGGGTGAAAGAACAGGTCAGCCTTTCGCTGGACTCCTTCGAGGCGGCCGTGGTGCAGACGATCGGGGAGCGCTCAATGAGGTTCATGCTGCCCCGGTGAGGTGGCGCTTTAAGGTTGCGCACTGGCTGCCGAGAGGGTCGGAGAGGCGACCACGATCCCGCGCAGAAGGCGCCCGATGATGTCGCTGCCCGTGATGATTCTCGGTGCATCGGACCAGAGCAGGATGACATCATCGTCGAGCACATCGTCCTCTTGATGTCGCTGGCGGACGCGAAAGCGATGGATGACGTTGCCCAAGTGTTGATCCGGATCCCGGACGACGATTGGTCGGTGGCAGTACGAGAGGGGATTGAATCTCTCGGGGTCGAACAGCGCGGCACGGATGAAGGCATCCGTGTCGAGAATCAGCCGCGGCTCCCGGTCGTGATCGATCAGTACCACGCGGCGGGTGCCGGGACGTTGCAGCCGCCGCAGAAAGGGATCGTGCCGCGTGTGGTCGAGCTCCGGGAATACTGGGCCCGCTGCCTTCCACTCCAGTTCGACGATACTGTCAGGATTCAGTGGTTCCCCTTCCAGCGCGAGCGGTATGTCGTCGAGGCTCAGAAAGTTCATGGCTCCCAGGCCTTCGACACGGCTGATCTCTGAACCTCTGGCGTCCATGTGCAAGCGGATCAACTCGCTCAAATCACGCTCCCGGTAGAAGCGGATCGCCTCCCGGCCCAGCCAGCGGTCGAGGACCCAGGCGGTAGGGCGGGCGATTGGCCACAGCAGCAGCTGGTAGGCGCGAACGAGCGGTGCCAGCAGCCCGGCGACGCGCAGCGCGTGGCGGGTAAAGTAGGACTGCGGCAGGATCTCGCCGCAGATCGTGATGACTACGGTGGAGAACAGGAAGGCAAGTACTCCACTCAGAACAGAGCCGGACAGCAGCGCGAGCAGGACGTTCACTGCCACGTTGCCCCAGAGGATCGTCACCAGCAAAAAATTGCCGTCCTGCCGCATGGCGCGTACTCGAGCGGCACGGCGGTCGCCTTTCTTGGCGGCAACTTCCAGTTCCAATCGCCCCAGAGAGAAAAAAGCAAGATTGAGTCCGGAGAGCATGGCCGACTGGCTGAGGCAGAGAAAAATCCCGAGCCACGTAATGGCATTCATGAGCTGTCCTGCGAGGCCACCGCATCCGCTTGGCCTTTGGCTTCATCCGGATCGTCCCTGCCTTGTTGACGTGCATGCGCTTGCTGGTCATCGATGCGGTCGCGATAACTGACGAATCGGTCGAGGTAACGGGCAGCCTTGGTGATCTGGTCGACGATCCGGTGGAGTACGCTCAGGACTTCCAGCGTCGCCGCCATGCGACGTGCCGGCAGGGTGCCGACCGTACCTGCGCGCAAGACGAGCCCCTTGAGCGCCTGGTAGTCCCGCTCGAACTGCGTACGAGCCTCGTCGAGCTCAGCCAGTTTCCAGTCGGGATCGTCTACTCTGCATTGCTCGATAAGGTCGATGGTGGCCGCTCGGAGGTGGTGGTACGCACTGGCCAGGGCCTCGTCTTCCAGACGAACCTGGGGCTGCAGCCGCGCGAGTTCCGCAGCCCGCTCCGCAATGTCGGTGGCGTACTGGCTCACTCGCAGCGCATGAGGAAGGGCCTGTGTCGTTGCGCCGTCGTCGTGGTCGCGCCCTAGCCCGGAAGCAAACTCGCCGATTGCGACCTGCAGCGCTTCCAGGGTCTTCATGCGCCGCGCCAGCGCGACCGCGTCGACGTTTTCGGCGTTGATCGCGGCGGTCGCCTGCTCCCGCGCGATGCCGATGATCCTATGCAGCTCCAGACCGAGGGCATCCATCGCCAGGGAAGGGGTGCCTAAAACGTTGCGATCCAGATGCCTGGGTTGCTCTTCATCCTCCTCGCGACTGCGGAAGAGCCGCTCGAGGCGCCGCACCAGAGCCGAGGTCAGCGGCCACATGATGGCCAACCCGAGCAACTTGGTCAGAGTGTGGAAGATGGCCAGCGAGGTCGCGATCCGCCCTTCAAGTCCAAGCAGGTCGTTGATCTGCCCGACCAGCCAGAGGAGCAGCGGCAGGCCGACAAACGCCACCAGTGCTGTGATGGCATTGAAGGCCACATGGGCCGTTGCGGCGCGTTTTGCGGGCGCGGTCGCCCCGATGACGGCAAAGGCCGCCGTCGATGTCGTCCCGACGTTGGCGCCGATGACCATGGCGGCGGCGGCCTGCAGCGGCACCAGACCGCCGGCAGCCGCGGTAAGGGTCACCGCCAGGGCAGCGCTGGAGGATTGCATCAGAACCGTGAGCAGGATGCCGCCGACGGCGAACAGCAGCAGTCCCGGAATGCCCCGGTCGGCCCAGGTCTCGAGCACCCGGACGTCGCCGGTATCAGCGAACGTGTCGCGTAGGATGTCGATGCCTAGGAAGAACAGGCCGAGGCCGGCGATGGCCTGCCCGAGCGCGCCTGCGGGGCGTTGGCGAAACGCCACCCACATGCCCATGCCCAAGCCGATGCACGGCATGGCCATGGCACGTAGATCCAGATTGAAGCCGACAAGCGCAACAATCCAGGACGTGAGCGTGGTGCCGACGTTGCTGCCGTAGATGACGCCGACAGCTTGAGCCAGGGTCATGAGTCCGGCGTTGACGAAGCCGATGGTGGCGAAGACCACTGCGCTGGAAGACTGCACCAACGTGGTGATGAGGATCCCGGAAGCCACTCCGCGGATCCGGCTGCGCGTGGCTGCAGCCAGAATGCTGCGCAAGGTATCGCCGGCCGCTACCTTCAGGCCGTCGCTCATCAGCCGCATCCCTAGCAGGAACAGGCCGATGCCCCCGACAAAGGTGAACGCAGCGGCGAGACTCATCGCTCACCGCCCGCCGCGACCGCATGGCATCAGAGAATCCGCGATGGTCCGTGTCCCTCCCAGTAGCGATCACGAAGGAGACGCTTGTAGAGCTTGCCCGTCGGGTGCCTGGGCAGTTCGCGTTCGAAGTCGACGCTGCGCGGGCACTTGATGTGGGACACGTGCTCCCGGCAGAACTCGATGAGCTCCTCCGCGAGTTCGGGACCAGCATCGTCCCAGGCCACTGGCTGCACGACGGCCTTGACCTCTTCGCCGAATTCCTCGTTCGGCACGCCGAATACCGCAACATCGGCCACGCGAGGATGCGTCACCAGCAGGTTCTCCACTTCCTGGGGGTAGATGTTGACGCCCCCGGAAATAATCATGAACGTCTTGCGGTCGGTGAGGTAGAGGAAACCTTCCTCGTCTACGTAGCCCATGTCCCCCAGAGTCGACCAGCCCTTCTCCTTCGGATGCCGAGAGTCCTGGGTCTTGTCCGGATCGTTGTGGTATTCGAACTCGTTGCCGCCGCCGAAATACACGGTTCCGACCTGTCCTGGCGGCAATTCCTGGCCATCATCGTCACAGATGTGGATCTGACCGAGTAGGGCGCGACCGACGGTTCCCGGGTGGGCTAGCCACTCTTCGGGCCCTACCGCACAGAATCCATTGCCCTCGGTTCCCGCGTAGTACTCGTGAATCACCGGGCCCCACCAGTCCATCATTGCCTGTTTGACCTGCACCGGGCAGGGTGCAGCAGCGTGAATTGCGACCTTCAGAGACGACACGTCGTACTTGCGTCGCACTTCTTCGGGCAGCTTCAGCATGCGCACGAACATGGTCGGCACGAACTGGGCGTGCGTCAGTCGATGCTTGTCGATCAGCCGCAGCGCGTCTTCGGGATCGAAGCGCTCCATGATTACCGAGGTGCCGCCGAGACGGGTCACCGCCATGTTGTAGCGCAACGGTGCCGAGTGGTAGAGCGGTGCGGGTGAGAGGTAGCGGACGTTCTCGTCCATCTGATAGAGGCCTTGCACAAGGGCCAGCAGCGCCGCTGCGGAACCGAGAGGTTCACCGCTGAGCGGAACCTTGATGCCTTTGGGGCGGCCGGTGGTGCCGGAGGAATAGAGCATGTCGGCGCCTTCGGTCTCGTCGGCAATGGGCGTTTCCGGCTGCCCGGCGAGCGCATCCTCGAAAGACTCGAAGCCGTCGATGGTGCCATCAAGCATGTAGCGTCGGTCCAAGCCCGTGAGCTTCGGTTGCAGGCGGCCCGCGAGTTCGGCCTGAGCCTTGCTGGTGATGAACACCTTGGCTTGGCAATCCTCGACGATGTAGGCGACTTCCTCCTCCTGGAGTCGATAACTTATGGCCGTGTAGTAGAGGCCGGCGCGGTGCGCCGCCCAGCACAGCGAAAGGAACTCCGGGTGGTTTTCGAGCATGAAGGCAATGTGGTCGCCCGCCTGCAAGCCCAGGCTGCGGAAGAGCTGGGCACCGCGGTTCGAGGTCGCCTCGAGTTCCCGGTAACTGATGACTTGGCCGGTGCGGGCCATGATCAGGGCGGGTTTATCTGGCTGACTCGCTGCGTGGACGCCGGGGTGCATGCGCTCTCTCCTTGTTGTTGAACTAGATGACGTAAGCCGGCGCGGCACCGTCGCGATCGAGGGGTGCCATGTCGGCCCGGCCTGGTCGGCCAGAATGCTTGTGAGTGATACGTTTGCCGGACGGCATCCCCAGGGGCCGTCCGGCGGGCTTCAGTTGCTGCGCGTCAGGCCGGCGTCGTCGAATTCGGCCACGCTCTGGCGCAGCGTGACGAAGTCGATGAGGATATTGCCCGTTTCCTGCAGCAATCCGTCGACGTCGTCTTCTGTGCCGGCGACGCGGTCAGCATTATCCTCCGCGGCATCTTCCTCTACCGGCCGGCCGTCTTCGTCCAGCGCAGTGAGCGGCGGGGGGCCTCCCGGAAAGCCGCCAGCGGCTTCGCCCGCAGCACTGAGTTGCCGCAGCTGCTCCATGTCCTCGATGGGCTCCTTGCCCCTGGCAATGCGGCGCCGATTCTCGAGGTCTACGCGCCAAGCCTCCTCGTCGGCCTGCTCCTGCCGCCGCTGAGCCTCGTTGAGCGAAATGGTGGTACGGGCCGACTGCTCCCGGTTGCGACGCACCAACTCGTTCAGATAGGCGAACTCGGGATCCTGCTCCACCCGGGATTGATGGCGCGTTTCCAGCATGCTGATCATCGGCGCCAGACTCTGTTCCCGTCGAAACCGGGTGGGACGAATCACATCCCAGGGCAGGGCGTCGGAAAGCGTGCTCTCGCCGATCGTTTCCTGATCGAACAATTCGGGGAACTCAATGTCGGGAATGATGCCCTGGTGTTGTGTGCTCTGTCCGGAAACGCGGTAAAACTTGGCTTGGGTAAGCTTGAGCTGACCGCGATTCAGCGGAATCAGCGTTTGTACCGTTCCTTTGCCGAAGGTCTGTCCGCCGAGAACGAGACCCCGCTGGTAGTCCTGAATGGCGCCAGCGAAAATCTCCGATGCGGAGGCGGACAGGCGGTTGACCAGCACCGCCAGCGGGCCGTCCCATGCGACGTCGCCACCTTCGTCGTTGAACAGGTCGACGCGGCCACTGGCGCTACGAACCTGTACCGTTGGGCCCGCCTTGATGAACAAGCCGGTGAGCGCACTGGCTTCCTGCAGCGACCCGCCGCCGTTGTTACGCAGGTCGACGATAATGCCTTCCACGCCTTCGGCCTCGAGCTCCTCAATCAGGCGACGCACGTCGCGGGTCGTGCTCTTGTACTCGGGGTCCCCCGCCTGCAGGGCCTGGAAATCGATGTAGAAGGTGGGAATCTCGATGACGCCGACTTTGTGCTGACGCCCGTTGCGTTCGACCTCGAGGATGCGGCGCTGGGCTGACTGCTCCTCGAGTTTGACCGCTTCCCGCACCAGCGTGATCTGGTGAGGTTGTGCGCCGGGACCGGAGCCCGACGGCACCACGTCGAGGCGCACCTTGCTACCTGCAGGACCACGGATGAGATCCACCACGTCATCTAGGCGCCAGCCGATCACGTCCACCATGTCCTCGTCTTCCTGGGCGACACCGACGATCCGATCGGAGGGATGCAGCAGGCTGCTCTTGTCCGCAGGCCCTGCAGGCACCAGCCGGACCACGGTGGTGTACTCGTCCTCGGTGCGCAGTACGGCTCCAATGCCCTCGAGGGACAAGCTCATATTGATGTTGAAGTTCTCGGACGTACGGGGTGAGAAATACTGGGTATGCGGATCGAAGGAAGTCGCAACTGCATTCATGTACAGCTGAAAGGCATCCTCCGCATTAGTCTGGGCGGCCCGATTGAGGCGATTGCGGTAACGACGTTCCAGAGTATCGCGGATGTCGTCCAGCTCGCGCTCGTTGAGCACCATGGAGAGGACGCTCGCCTTCAGGCGCCGTGTCCAGAGATCGTTCATGCCTTCGCCATTGGCGATCCATGGCGACTCGGAGCGGTCGGTCTCGAGAACCTCGTCGCTGGTGAAGTCCAGGTCGTCGAGACCGTTGTCGATCAGATCGAGGACGAAGCCGAGGCGGTCGCGGAGGCGCTCCTGATAGCGGTTGAAAATCGTGAATGCGGGTTCGAGATTGCCCTCGCGCAGCGCGTCGTCGAGCACGTACCGATAGGCTTCGAAGTTCTCGATATCACTGGCCAGGAAGTAGGAGCGCTGCGGGTCGAGCATTTCCAGGTAGCGGTCGAAGATCTGACTGGAAAGCTCGTCGTTCAGACGCTGCCGAACGTAGTGATGACGGGTGAGCTGCTCGATGACGTTGATGCTGGTGCGCGCATGAGTCTCATCCGGAACCAAAGGAACCAGAGTGGCTCCGTCATCCGTGTCGAGTGCCAGTGCCGGAAGGGCGGCGACCAGGCAGAATGACAGAAACAGGTTGCGCAGTGTGGATGCCGTCGCGGCTGTCATCATCCAGACCTCTCGCATGTGACTTGGACGTGACGCGCACCCTTGAAGCGTGCGCGCGGACGCTTTATTGGCCTTGGACCCGCTCGTCAGGTCTTCGTTCCGGCCGAACTATCCCCAAGCGGGAGGCGAACCAACCGCTTTCCAGGAACCAGCGCCCGACCATGCCACCCGATCCGGTTGGGTGGAACCCTGGCTGCCGGCAGTTATAGTAGGCAGCCCTGCGGGCGGCGCGCAACACCGCCCTGATGCTGCGCAAGCCGCTGGCTCGCGGCGCGTCAGATGCCGGGGCCCTGTCGCCATCCCTTAGTCAGCGTTGGAGTTTCCATGTCGAAATCAGCGACCGTCACTCTCTTTACGGCCGCGCTGTTGTGGCCGTTGCTTTCCGGCTGTGCCGAGTCCCCCGCTCCCGGAGCGGACACAGCCGTGGAGGTCCCTGAGTCATCAGCCGCGCGGATGAGTTATGGGGCGGGCTACGCGCTGGCCAGTTCGGTTCGCGAACAGCTCGGCGAGGATTTTGATGCCACTGGATTCCGAGCCGGTATCCTCGACGCCTTGGCCGACCGTGACCTGCAGGTCTCGGACGAGCAGCTCGAGGCGGCGCGGGACGAGATCGTGGCCCGTCGGACCGCAGGCCAGAGCGAACAAGCCGAAGCTAATCTGCAGCAGGCGCGCAGCTTCCTGGCGGAGAATGCATCGCGGGAAGGCGTCACGGTGACCGAATCCGGATTGCAGTACGAGTTCATCAGGGAGGGGGAAGGCGCCAGGCCAGGCCCCGAGAGCGAGGTTGTGACGCACTACACCGGACGTTTGGCCGACGGTACCGTCTTCGACAGCTCGGAGGCGCGCGGAGAGCCAGCCCGTTTCGGAGTCGGTCAGGTGATCGAGGGATGGCAGGAGGCGCTGCAGCTCATGCAGGAGGGCGACCGCCTGCGCATCTGGCTGCCACCTGAGCTGGCTTATGGTGAACGTGGGGCCGGTGATGCCATTCCACCGAATGCGGCGCTGGTGTTCGAAGTAGAGCTGCTCGAGGTCGTCGATCCGTGACGGATGCCCGCGATAATCCTCAGGCGCTGCGCCTGAGGGTTCTGCGCAGGCGTATCATCCTGGGCACGGCGGCCGTAATCGCGCTGTTTTTCGCTTTTTGGCGCGCCTGGGAGCTGGAGTCGCGGCTGTTCTGGGAATTCCTGCTGGGCAGTGTCCTGCTGGTCGTAGGTATGGCGCTGATCGGGGCAGCAATGGCACTGCTGATAGGCTGGCTCCGGAGACGACGCGACGACGATGGCTGATTTCCAGTTGCTAGGAGTCTGTCGGACTTGGGACTGATCTACTGCGCCGGTGGGACGACGGCCCATATTCGCCCGGCTCCTCGTTACGTAGCACCACTATGCGCCTCGCCCCCCCCGGGTTGCCTGTAGCGCTCGTTAAGCACGCGTTCGTGCGGGGCCTTTAACGTTGATGGTTCGCCTTCCACTCCTCGTAAGGCATGCCATAGACGATTTCCCTGGCGTCCGCGTCAGCGAGGTCGACGCCCGCTTCCGCGGCTGCCGCCCGGTACCATTTGGCAAGGCAGTTGCGGCAGAATCCGGCGAGTTCCATCAGGTCGATGTTCTGGACATCCTTGCGGCTGTCAAGGTGCTCGCAGAGTCGGCGGAAGGTCGCTGCCTCGATTGCGGTTCGGGTGGCCTCGTCCATCGGTGTCCTCCAAAGACGGTTCAAGCAGGGTTAGTAGTCGGGGCGGGGAAAGGTTGACCCGCGTTCCCTCAGGCATTGCGCCATTCTGGTTCGCGGCCTTCCAGGAAGGCGTCGATGCCCTCGCCGGCGTCCCGTGCCAGCATGTTCTCCACCATGACCCGTGCGCATTGCTGATAGGCGTCGTCGAGGGGACGTTCGAGTTGGCTCTGAAATGCGGCTTTGCCGAGCCGCAGGGTCAAGGGTGAGTGGCGGGCGATGCGCTCAGCAAGCACGAGAGCAGCCGGGAGCTCCTCTCCGTCCGGCAGCACTCGGTTGACCAGGCCGATCTCAAGGGCGCGATCGGCGTCGATCATGTCGCCGAGCAGAAGCATTTCCAGTGCGTGTTTGCGCGGCACGCTACGGCTCAACGCCACCATGGGCGTCGAACAGAAGAGGCCGATGTTCACTCCGGGCGTAGCGAAGCGTGCACTTTGCGCAGCAACGGCCAGGTCGCAGCTGGCTACCAGCTGGCAGCCGGCCGCGGTGGCCACGCCGTGTACGCAGGCGATCACCGGCTTCGGGCATTCCGCAATACGCATCATGACGTCCCCGCAGCGGTCGAACAGACGTTGCAGGGTGTCTGCGCTGCCGTCTGCACGCATCTCCTTGAGATCGTGACCGGCGCAGAACCCGCGCCCGGCGCCGCGCAGTACGATGGTTCCGATGGCGTCGTCATCGAGCGCGGCCATGAGTGCGGAGTCGAGTGCCTCGATCATGGCTATGGAAAGCGCGTTGTAGGCTGCGGGACGGTCCAGGGTGAGCACCCGTACGCGCCCGTGATCTTCAGTGGTTACCTTGCCCTCGCTCATCGTCGCAGCTCCTTGGGGCCCCAACCTGGGGCAAGCTAAGCGTCGCGCTCGGCGTTCTGCTCATGACGTCCCGAACTCGGCCGGCCGAACGCTGCAGGAGCGGACAGTGGCGGCCCGCCTGCCAGTACCATGATGCCGTCCGTGAGGCGCCGGCGAAAGGCCGGCCAGGTCCGCCGACTGTCCTGGCCGAATGCACATGTCCAGTCAGGACTCGGCGACCCCGCCGAGAGCTGGAAAGAGCACGGCGAAGAACCGCTGCAGCGTCATTCCGAGGAGCGCCAGATCTGCATCGAGGCGGGCCGCGGCGGACTCGTCTTCCCCAGCAGCGGCTTCCGCGCTCGGTAACTTCAGGCGCCGCAGAGCGCCATCTTCACCTAGTACGCAGCGCAGCGGCTCCTCGGCACCGGCATCCCAGCAAAGTTCCAGTGCCGTGACCCTCAGGCCGCGATCGAGTGCGGCAGCGACATCGTCTTCGTCCAGGGGTTGAGCGCGGAAACGTACCTTGTTGGCGGTGTCCTCCGGATGCTCGAGGTCGCACCAGCCGCCCAGTTCGAGGCCGTCCGGAAGCTTGCCGGAGCGCACCCAGTGCGTCAGCGTGGCGTCCAACGGTTGCGCAAAGGCGAGTGGGCGTACGGGCAGGTTGCCCAGGCTGCCGCGGAGCATGCTCAGCATGGCCTCGCCGCGGGCAGCAGTGGCGCTGTCGACCATGATCAGGTTGGCCTGTGGATCAATGAGCAGCCAGTTGCGCTGCGAGCGGAGCAGGGCCTTCGGCAGCAATTCGGCGCGCAGGTCTTCGGCCAGCTCGCGTCGTTCCGCAGCGCGGAGCTTGCGTCCCTCGCGCCGCTCGGCGGTTGCCAAACGCTCTGGCAGGAGCTCATTGACGGCGCTTGCCGGCAGGATCCGTTCCTGAATCCGCGCTCTCAGCAGCAGGTATCCAGCAACCGTGTGCACGAGTTCATCCGCTTCGTCCCCGAGCGGTGCCTCCCAGCCCATGCTGTCAGCCTGCCCGGGTGCACAGGGAGCGAAGGCGGAGGCCTGCAGGCGCTGGTCGAGCTCAGGCGCCGGCAAATCCCATGGCGTGGCGAGGTGCCAGGCACGCAAATTGCGATACCACATGATCGGGTTCCCGTCCGGTAGGCCCCAAGGGCGCGCGATTATGCAGCACCGGGTCGCGGGGTCAACGCTTCGCATGCGCGCAAATGGACACTCGGGTACGGATTCGCGCACTATTCGGCGGTCGAAGGGGGTGCGCGGCCCGCCAGGAGGGCGGGTGGCGTCGACAAGCATCGGGGTCGGCGGCCGTGAACAATCTGCTGAAGCGCTATGACCTGCTATGGACCGTGGTCATCTTCCTGCTGATGATTCCGCTGATCCGATTCGAAGCGTTCAGTCTCATCGAAGATGAACTGCTCTCATGGCGCCATCTTCTGCGCTGGCAAATTGCCGATACCCAGGCGACGACGTTTTCTGCTAACGACATCATTTTGGTGCGTACGGACGAGACGTTCTACTCAGAGTACGGCGGCTTTCCTCTGCGTCGCGCTGACTACGGCAGGCTGGCGCGTAATCTGGCCGAACTGGACGCTCGGGTGATAGCGGTAGACGCCCTGTTCGACTACCCCAATGCCTATGGAGAGGACCCGGAAACAGCGGCCCTGTTTGCTGAAGCCGACAATGTGGTTCTGGTTTCGAAGGCGATCGTCGACACCGATGGTCGACGTCCGCTGGGACTGACGTACCCGGTGAGCGCCCTGCGAGAGGTGTCACGCTCCGGCTATTCCAACATCGCCTCGCAGAGTCGCGTGCGGACCCGGATCTCGCGTCTGCGCATTTTTCCAGAGCTGACTGCCCGGCCTGATGGCTGGCCCTTTGCGATCATGGCTCTTGCCATGTACCGCGGTGTCGAACCGGAACTCGCGAATGGTCGTCTGGTCATTGGTGACATCGACGTGCCGTTGCATCGCGGCCTGGATCTCTTCATTGATTTCCCCGAGTTGCCCGGCGGTACCCGCTTCTTATCCGAGCACTACGGCTTTTCGGCCATGGACATTCTGCGAATGGACGAGCTGCGGCCGGACGAGCTTCAGGACCTGCGCATGGACGTGGCTGGTAAGATCGTCGTGATTGGCGATACTTCACTTGCTGCAAACGACATCTTCGACACGCCGGTCGGTCAGGTCTACGGCGCGGAAATCGTCTCGAACACGATTCATACGCTGCTCAACGGGGCGCCGATCCGACCGGCACACTTTCTGTTGGAGGTCGTGCTGCTGCTGTTGTTCGGTGCGCTCATTCTGGGTATAGCCCTGATTCGGACTGCGCCGACGCGGATGCTGGCTACGCTGCTGCTCTTCGGTGGCTACATGGCGTTCGGGATTCTGCTTTACGGTCTCACCGGAACCGCGATCGCCATGACTTACAGCCTGCTGGCGGGCCTCATCGGGGTGGTCTTGATCAGCCTCCGCTTTTACCTCACCACCGACGAGTCCCTGGCGCTGTCGACGCGGGAATCCGCAGAGAGCAATCGCATGCTGGCGCTGGCGCTTCAGGGTCAGGGCCAGCTCGACATGGCCTTCGACAAGTTCCGGAAGATTCCGCTCGAGGCCGGCGTCGCAGACCTGCTGTACAACCTGGCTCTGGACTTCGAACGGAAGCGACAGTTCAACAAGGCCGGCTCCGTCTATGATTACCTGAAGACCTGGAAGGCAGATTACCGCGATGTCGACGAGCGAAGGGCACGTGCCCAGGCGGCTGCCGATAATCCGATGAAGGTTTCCGGCGGCGGCACGCTGGTGCTGACGACCGGTGGTACCGAGAAGCCGATGCTCGGTCGCTACGAGGTCGAAAAGGAAATAGGTCAGGGCGCCATGGGGGTCGTTTATCAGGGCCGTGACCCGAAGATCGACCGGGTCGTCGCGATCAAGACCCTGTCGCTGGCGGCGGAGTTCGAAGGCAACATGCTCGAGGAGATCAAGGAGCGATTCTTCCGCGAAGCCCAGTCTGCAGGACGGCTCAACCATCCCAACATCGTGCGTATCTACGACGTGGGCGAGGAGCAGGACTTGGCCTATATCGCCATGGAGTTTCTGAAGGGGAAGGATCTGAGCGGCAACACGGATCCTGAAGCGCTGCTACCCCTCGCGTCGTTGCTGGACATCATGATCCAGTGTGCTGAAGCCCTCGACTTCGCACATGGTCAAAACGTGGTTCATCGCGACGTGAAGCCAGGCAACATCATGTATGACCCCGAAACCGGCAGAGCGACGTTGACCGACTTCGGTATCGCTCGGATTACCGATGCCAGCCGCACGCGCACGGGTACCGTGCTCGGTACGCCCAATTACATGTCGCCCGAGCAGGCGATGGGGGAACACGTGGACGGCCGTTCCGATCTCTTCTCACTGGGCGTAGTGCTGTACCAGCTCGCAACCGGATTCCTGCCGTTTCAGGCAGAATCGATGGCGAGTCTGATGTACAAGATCGTCAACGACCGGCATCCGGATCCGGCAGTCTACCGTTCGGATCTACCGAGCGGACTGCGTAAGATCGTGCACAACGCTCTCGGCAAGAATCCGAACAATCGCTACCAGACCGGCGCCAAGTTCGCAGCACATTTGCGGTTGCTGCGGGAGCGTATCGGCGGGGAGCTCAAACAGGCATGAATCTGCGCGATCGCATCAGCGTAGCCGGGCTGACTGACACCGGGCAGGTCCGGGATCACAACGAGGACTGCATCGGGCAGCGGGAGGACATCGGTCTGCTGGTGCTGGCCGACGGTATGGGTGGACTCAAGGCCGGGGAGGTCGCCAGTGCGCTGGCGGTGGAGGTGATCACCAGCGAAGTCGAGGCGGCACTGAAGGGCATCGCGCCCGGGCGTCACGACGAAAGTAGCGGGTATGCGCTCGAGTCGCTGGCCGTGGGACGGGCTATTCTCAAGGCCAACGAAAGCATTTACGGGGCCGCCCAGACCCAGCCGCAATGTGCGGGCATGGGCACCACTCTCGTCGTGGTGCTCTTCTACGACAATCGGCTCACGGTGGCTCACGTGGGGGACTCCCGACTCTATCGGTTGCGGGAGAACGACCTCGAGCAAATCACGCTGGATCACTCTCTGGTACAGGAACTGGTGGACCGTGGCTTCTATACTGCTGAGGAAGCCAGGCATGCGACCAACAAGAACATCGTTACTCGTGCCCTCGGTATCGGGCCGGAGGTCAACTTCGACATGCAGGAGGAAGTTGCCCTCATCGGTGACGTGTTCCTGCTGTGTTCCGACGGGTTGAACGACATGCTCGAGGACCGGGAGATACGTGACATCGTCATCGAGTGCAGCGGTGATCTTAAAACTGCGGCAGCGCGGCTCGTCGCGGCCGCAAACGAGCGAGGTGGGCGGGACAACATTTCCGTGATTCTGGCGCGAGTCGATCGGTCGTTCCCGGTCAAGACGGGCTGGTTTCGCCGGCTGGTCAACTGGTTCGACTGAACTCCAACACGGCAACGGGGCAACGGGGTATGGCGGGAAAACTCATCCTCACTTTCAACGACCAGGCCGTAGGGGAGTACGCCCTTGACACGGAATCGCTGGTCATCGGCCGGCGGCCCGAGTGCGACATCCACATTGATAATCTGGCCGTGAGCGGGCGTCACGCGCGTGTCGTCACCGTTGCTGGTTCCCCCTTTCTGGAGGACCTCGACAGCACCAACGGAACCTTCGTCAACGGTAAGAAAGTCGACAAGCAGTCGCTTGCCGATGGTGACCTGATCACCATCGGCAAGCACGCCCTGCGTGTCGTCCTCACCGTCAACGGCAGAGCCGGTGGTAGCGCGGATCAGTTTGCGGAGACCATCGTCCTCGGCGCGGATCAGGCCGGTGCACTGAGGCAGGCCGCCACCGAGACGGAGACCGCACGCGCTCGCTTGGCGGATGCGGAAAGCCGCGATTCAGCCCCCGTTTCGGGTGCTTCCGCCAACATCGGCCCAGCCAGAGTGCGCCTGCTCACGGACGGCGGCCCCGGCAAGGAAATGCCGCTTAACAAGGCATTGACGACACTGGGTCGTCCCGGGATCCAGGTCGCGGCGATCTCCCGCCGGCACAACGGCGACTTCATCGTTCACGTGGACGGGGGCGTAGGCAATGCCGCCCGGCCCATCGTCAACGGAGCGGTGATCGGAGTGAAGTCCCAGCTCCTAAACGACCAGGACATCATCGAGATCGCCGGAGTCAAGCTTCAGTATCTGCGCGGCTGATCGGCGCCTTGACGACCTGCGTCTATCGCCTGCGGAGTGGGCGGCTGTTCACGCGTTGAATGTGAACCCCGTTCCAGCTTGGCAGGTTACGTGAGACGGATATTGGTGTTGGTTGCGTAGCACGGGCACCATCCCTTCTTGCACCGATGGGTTGTTGCATGATCCTTGGGGGAGGAGCGCCACATGTCGCCTGAAGCATGGAAGCCTTCATCGTTGTCGGCGCTATCCGATGGATTCTGCGGACCAGTGCGCCGAGCGCGTTTCTGGCAGCGGGTTGGTGTCGTCCTGATCGTCGCTGTCGGCCTCGCGGGTTGCGCCGCATGGCAGCCGCAGCCGGTCGACCCTGATGTCGTTATGACAGAACTGCAGCTGGAGCTGCAGCCACTCCTCGCCGAGCGTGACTTCGAAGCCGCTTTCGAGCGTCTCGATGCTGCCATCGACC
>SLQW01000136.1 GCA_007131295.1 Pseudomonadales bacterium
CCATCGAAGAGATCGTCGTGACCGGCTCGTTCATTCGCGGAACACCCCAGGATACCGCATTGCCGGTAGACGTCATGACCCGCCAGGACCTGCAGGATGCCGGTAACCCCACCATCCTGGAGATGGTCCGGAACCTGAACATCGCCCAAGGTAATATTGGCGAGACCAACCAGTTCGATACCTCCGGTGGTCAGGCCAACGAGGGGGTCTCCACCATCAACCTCCGCGGGCTCGGCTCGGAGCGCACCCTGGTGCTGCTCAACGGCCGCCGCCACGTCGCGACTTCAGGCGAAGGCGTCGACATCACGGGCTTTCCGTCCATCGCCATCGGCCGGTTGGAAGTGCTGAAGGACGGCGCCGCCGCCCTCTACGGGTCGGACGCCATCGCCGGGGTCGTCAACTTCATCACCCGCAGCAATTTCGAGGGGTTCGAGATCGCCGTAGAGGGGCAAACCTTCGATTCGAGCGACGGCGAATTCCAGGTCGGCGCCATCGCCGGCTGGGGCGATGAGCGGTTCAGTGGCGTCCTGGCGCTGGAGTACGAACGCCGCAGCGAGGTGGAACTGCGCGATCTCGGCTTTGCGACCCGTACCTTCGAGGACAATCCCCAGGGCGGCTGGTCGGCCATCGGCAGTCCGGGCACGCTGTTCCCGATCGGGGTGCTCCCGAACGGAGAGCCCGGGATCATCGGCGCGGGGGCGCCGGATCCTGTCTGCGATGAATTAGGCAATCAGAACGTCGGGGGCTTCTGCCGATTCCAGTTCACCCAGTTCGACAATCTCGTCGAGAAGCAGGACACCTACAAGGCTTACGGCGAGATCAACTTCGCGATCTCGGAGACGGTGAACCTGCAGGCCGAGGCCATGTATTCCTTCGTCGACGTCCCCAAGTGGGCTACGTCGCCGTCCTATCCGCCCCAGGCGCTGTTCGGCCCCGATCGTGCCGTCCCGATTGCCGGTCCTAACGCCCATCCGGGACTTGTGGACTTCCTGGACCGGCACCCCGACCTGGGGCTGCCCGAAGGCACCGTTGCAGTGTTTCCGTTCGCCCGTCACGCGGGCGCGGGTGGGTTTCAGGGCGCGCCCCGGAGGGGCATCCGTGAAACGGAAACCTACCGCCTGGCCGGTGGGCTCGACGGCACTTTGTTCGACGGCCAGCTAGGCTTCGATGTTGCAATCAGCTATTCACGGCGAGACCGCAAGGTCCAGACCCCGGACATGTTCGTCGAGCGCAAGGCCCTCGCCCTCAGAGGGCTCGGCGGACCGGACTGCGACCTCAGCGACCCCGCCAACCTGACGCCCGGCGAGAACGGCTGTCTATTCCACACGCCTACCTCCAACGCGATCGGCGTATCGGCGAAGAACGGATTCGTAAACGAGAATTCCAACCCCGAGTTCGTGGCAGCCAACCTCGAGCTGCAGCCGTGGCTGGAGGGTCTCAACCGCTTCGATACCACCTTCGAGCTGCTGGTCTTCGACGCCACGTTCGACGGCGAGCTCGGAATCGAACTCGGTGGCGGCAATGTCGGCTATGCGGTCGGCCTGCAGGCACGCAACGAGAAATTCGACCTCGACCCAGCGGATCTCACGAACCTGAACGAGACCCCCTGTCCCTTCAACGACCCGGTCTCCGTTGCGATCGGCAACACGGATACCCTCGATTGCGCCGCGTCCCTCCAGACCGACGTCACGGGGCCCTTCGCCTTCCTGTCGGGCACCCTGCCCCAGAGCACCAGCCGCACGGTCTACGGTGCCTTCGTCGAGTTCGGGCTGCCGATCAGCGAGCGTCTGAACGCTCAGCTCGCCGTGCGCTTTGAAGACTACGGCGGGGACATCGGTTCCACCATCGATCCGAAGCTCGCGCTGCGCTATCAGGCCACCGACACCGTGGTGCTACGCGGCTCGGTATCCACGACGTTCCGCGGCCCACCGCAGAACTTCCTCGAGGGACGCGGGACCAGCCTGGATTTCATCCCGGCGGCCAATGCCTTCAAGGCGATCGATACGATCGGCAACCCCAATCTCAGCAACGAGGAAGCGCTCGCCACCAACTTCGGCATCATCTATGACAGCGGCAACTTCTTCGGCTCGCTGGACTACTGGCGCTTCGACTTCACCAATCCCATCCAGATCGAAAGCCATCCCAACATCGTCAATGCCTTCATCAACAACGGGTGCGAAGCCGGTGGCGCTGGCGTGGGCTCCGACGCCTGCAACACGCTGACCGACCGACTCACGTTCCAGGCCGGTGCTGACCAGACGGCTGCGAACATCTCGCGGGTCGAGCGGCGTTTCACCAACGGCGGTGACATCACCACGTCCGGCATCGACTGGTTCGCTCAGTACGACATGGACACGGATGTGGGCCTGTTCTCCTTCGGGACCCAGGGCACCTACACCCACGAGTACGATGCGGACGATTTCACCACCACCGACGGCCTCTTCCTGGCCCCCGGCGGGGATTTTGCGGGCAAACTCAACGCCGGCAATCCCTTCCGTTCCATCGTTCAGTGGCAGGGCAACGTCTTCGTCCGGTACAGCCGCGACGTGCATCGGGCAACGCTGACGGGCCGCTACTGGGGCAAGTACGACGATGACCGCACGACGACCCTGCCGGAGCTTGCAACCGTCGACGACATGTTCACCGTGGATTTCAACTACAACGTCTCGCTCATGGAAGACTCCCTCGACCTGAGCTTCTCGGTGTTCAACGTCTTCGACACCAATCCGCCGCGAGCGCAGCTGGACATGAACTACGATCCCTACCAGCACAGCCCCTTCGGCCGGATCATCAAGCTAGGGTTGACCTACCGGATGTAAAATCCGCTGGAGATGCCAGAAGGAGTGTCTGCCGGGCCCAGTAAGGGCCCGGCTTTTTTGGGACCTCGACGGTTCGGAGACCTGAAATGCCCGGACGGATCGACTCACGTTCCGGCGGGCCCGGCACGCCCCCCCCCCGGCGCGTCGCCTTCCTCACTCGATGGGCAGCGCTCGTGGTGCCTGGACCGATCCCGGCGCTACCATGAGCGAACCGTTGGCGTCGCCAGCACGAGGAGCATGATGAAGACCGAAATCAGCGTCCGTTCCCTGCCCGCCTTCTCAGCCATGTTGCTGCTGCTATCCGTCGTGCTCGCATGGCCGGAAGCCCTGGCTGGTGACTTCGATCAGGCGCTGCGGACCGGTAGCTGGCACCTCGAAAGCCGGCTGCGTTACGAACACGTGGATGACGACGTCTTCGCCGATGCGGAAGCCCTCACGCTCGGCACCCGTTTCGGCTACGAAAGTGGCGCCTACCGGGGCTTCTCCGTGCTCGCCGAGCTGATCGACGTCCGCACGCTGTTCGGCGTCGACGATTTCGCGCCGAAACGACCCGGCTTCGCCGTCATCGCCGACCCTTCGGTGACGACGCTGAACCGGGGCTTCCTGCGCTACCAGGGCGCGTACGAACTCGAGGCCACCCTCGGCCGCCAGCGCGTCATCTACGACAACGCCCGCCACATCGGCAACGTCGGCTGGCGTCAGAGCGAACAGACCTTCGATGCGCTGCAGCTCGGGTTTCAGCCGCTGCCCGGTCTCAAGCTGCACTATGCCTATCTCGATCGTGTCCGCGGGGTCACGCCGGCGAATAAGTCGAGTCTTTCGAGCCACCTGGTTCATGTCGAATTCGCCGCCACCGCCATTGGCACATTGAGCGGGTTCGGCTATTTCCTCGATTCCGGCGTCGCCGGCGGTAGTCGCGACACCGTTGGCCTGCGGTTTTCTGGCGAACACGCGGTCGAGAACGTGGCGATCCGCTTCGCTGCCGAGTATTCGGCACAGGAGAGCGGCCCTTTCGACACACGTTATTGGCAGCTCCAAACGGCCCTGGTCGGCTACGGTCTCGAGATCGAAGTGGCCCGCGAGAGCCTGGGTTCCGACGCCGGTGCCAGCGCCTTCCAGACCCCGCTGGCAACGCGTCATGGCTTCAACGGCTGGGCCGACCAGTTCGCGACGACTCCGGACGACGGCCTCGTGGATACCTGGGCGAGCTTCAAGACTCGACTCGGCGGCTTCGAGCTCACGGCGCGTCACCACTGGTTCGAAGCGGACCGCGGTGGGGAGAGCTACGGCCGCGAGACGAATGTGCAGATTACTCGCGGTTTCGGCGAACACTACCGCCTCGGAGCGAAGTATGCCGACTACCGGAGCAGAGGATTCGGCGCAGGTACCACGAAGTTCTGGCTCTGGGGAGAGATCAGCTTCTGAAAACGCAAGACCGAGCTCAACGGTTGGTGACCGCCCCGAAAGGTGCGTTCTGTCCGACTCCCCGCTAACCTTGCCCGCCGGAAACTACCGAGGAGACGACCATGCCTGTCGTGGAATTCGAGAAGAAGGGCCATGTGGCCCTCGTGACCCTGAATCGACCGGACGCGCGCAATTCCATCAATCCGGAGGTGGGAGCCCGGCTCGCCGAGGCCTGGGAGCAGGTTCGAGACGACGACGATGTGCGCGTCGCCGTAGTCACCGGTACCGGCAGCGCGTTCTGCGCCGGCGCCGATCTCGGCCAGCTGATCCCGCTGGTCTCGGGCGCGCGCAAGCCGGAAAACGAGTGGGACGAGAAGGTGCTGAAGAATCCGGCCCTCACTTCCGCGGCCCTCTTGCGCAACTTCGACACAGAGAAGCCGGTCATCGCGGCCATCAACGGTCACGCCATAGCCGGCGGCATGGAGATGGTGCAGGGCACCGACATTCGGGTCGCGTGTCCGGAAGCCAAATTCGGCGTCCAGGAAGTGAAGTGGGCGATCTTTCCCGCCGGCGGCTCCACGGTGCGTCTGCCGGTGCAGCTGCCCTTCGCCAAGGCCATGGAACTGCTGCTCACTGGCGACCTGATCAGCGCCGAGGAGGCCCTCGAACTCGGCTTCCTGAACTACGTGGTGCCGGCCGATCAGGTGCTGGCGAAGGCCATGGAAATCGCCGAGAAGATTGCCGCGAACGGGCCGATCGCCGTCAAGGCCATTCGCAAATCCGCACGTGCCTGCCTCGGCCTGCCGGAGCAGGAGGCGCTGAAGGTCGAGAGCAAAATCTCCGGCCCAGTGTTCCAGACCGAGGATGCCCGGGAAGGACCGCGCGCATTCATGGAGAAGCGCAAGCCGGAGTACAAGGGCCGCTAGGACCCGCGTTTGGGGTGGTCGACTGCGGCCACCCCGATACGCTCGAGACTGGACGTCATGCCGCAGTGACGATCCGCTCGAGCATCGCCGTCACACGCGCGATGAAGGCCTCGCGCTCCCCTCCCTGAAGAGCCTCGCCCCGGATCAGACGTTCCACCAGCAAGCCGATCACAGCCGCCGCCAGAGCTCGCGCCCGGCCCGGGGCATCGGCTTCGCCGAGCCATTGGCGGATGGGCTCGAGAAAGCGTTCCTGGATAGCGGCATTCAGCAACGGTGCCGTACTAGGCGAGGTCGCCGCCCGGAGCAGGAACTGAAAGCTCTGGGTGCGCGCCTCGTCCTCGTTGGGTCCGCCGGCCATCGCCGTCGCAAAATCACGGGGGAAGCTCCATGGATCCCAGGCAGCGAGGAAATCGGAGCGGAAGGCAGCCTTGAGGGCCTCGGTGAACAGGGCCTCCTTGCCACCGAAGTAGCGCTTGATCAGGGCGACGTCGGCGCCCGCTGCGGCGGCGATGTCACGCAGGGCGGTACAGTCGTAGCCTAGTCGCCCGAACTGATCGCGCGCCGCGGCGAGGATTGCGGCGCGGGTCGCCACCGCGTCGCGGCGACGCGGGTCGCGGCGGAGCGCTCTGATCTCGGCCACGACGGCTCAGGTGCGCTCGGGAATGACGACACGCATGGTTTCGTAGCCGTGCACGAACGGCGAGTAGTTTCGGGTGGGCTCGCCGACGACCTGGATAACCGGGAAGCGCTTCAGGATCTCTTCCCAGATGATGGTGAGCTGCATTTCCGCAACCCGGTTGCCGACGCAACGGTGCACGCCGAAACCGAAAGAAAGGTGCTGGCGCGGGCGTTCCCGATCGATGATGTAGGCGTTAGGGTTCTCGATCACGGACTCGTCGCGATTCCCGGAGACGTACCACATCACCACGTTATCGCCAGCGCGGATGGTCTTGCCGCCGAGTTCGAAGTCCTCCTTTGCGACCCGGCGCATGTGCGCCAGCGGCGTCTGCCAGCGAATCGTTTCCGAGACCATCGGCAGCACCAGCTCAGGATTGGCGCGCAGCTTCGCATACTGCTCGGGATACTTGTTGAGGGCGTAGACGCTGCCGGAAATCGTGTTGCGGGTGGTGTCGTTGCCACCGACGATGAGCAGGATCACCGTGCCCTGATACTCCTCCATGCCCATGTTCCGGGTGGCGTCGTTGTGCGCGAGCATGGAGATCAGGTCGATGCCGGGCTCGGCATTGACGCGTGCGTTCCACAGCTCCTGGAACGTGGCGAAACACTCGAAGATCGATTCCGCCTTGTGCTCCCAGCTCTTCACCGGGCCGTGGCCGGGCATGTTCGTGACCACGTCGGACCAGAACGTGAGTTTGCGCCGCTCCTCGAAGGGAAAATCGAACAGGGTCGCCAGGGTCATCGCGGTCAGTTCCTTCGAGACCCGGTCGACCCAGTCGAACTCCTCGCCGATGGGCAGGCCGTCGAGAATCTGACCGGCGCGCTCGCGTACCAGCGGTGCCATCTTCTGGATGTTGGCGGGTGAGAGCGTCGGTGTAACCGCCTTGCGTCGCGGCATGTGCTCGGGTTCGTCCATGGTGATGAACCCGGCATTCCTGCGCCGGCGCGGCCCCATGACCCGCTCCTGCTCGGCAACCGCCGCGAGGTTTGCCAGGGCAATGCCGTCTTCCGAGGAGAACACGTCGTGGCGGGTGTCCACCGTCATGATGTCGTGCCAACGCGTGACGGACCAGTACGGTCCGAACTCGCTCTCGGGCGTGAAATGCACCGGATCCTCCCGGCGCAGCCGCTCGAAATAGGGCCAGATGGTATCGGCCTGGAAGCGATCGGCCCGGGCAGGATTGATCTCCGCCAAGGGCAAAGCGTAGGCCTCTGTCACAGCGTCTGCCTGCTCGATCTTTGCGGTGGTGCTCATGGTTTGCTCCCGGAATGTGTCCCCTACAACGATGCTGCGCGCACCAGGAACCCATGTCAATGCACGTTGACTTATGCCGCAGGAAGCCGGCTGGCCGGCGCCAACCGGTGCAGCGTATGCTTGAAACATGAGCAAACGAGCTTCCATTCTCAGCAGCATTCTGGCCGGCAGCCTGCTGGCGCTCTCCATGCTGCCCGCCCATGGGGCCGACCCCGCAAGCATCTGGCGCAATCTGAGCTGGTTTCATGGTTTCTGGAGCGGCACCGAGAACGGCTTGCCCGGGAACGGACGGGCGCAGCGCTGCTACGCACCAATCATGGACGGACGTTTCCTCTATGCGCGCAGCGAAACCCGATTTCCACCGCAACCACGCAACCTCGAAGGCGAAGAGCACGCCGAGTGGCAGATCTTCAGCCGCGACTATGACGGAGGCCGCGTGCTGCTGCGGCGCTTCGGCTCCGGGGGCCAGGTGAGCCGTTTCGTACTCGACGCCGATGCAAGTCGTTCCGATCGTTTCGTATTCGTCAGTTCGGGCTTCGATCAGGCCCCCGCGGATGCCTATGGCCGCCTTACGATCAGTATCGGCCGTGGCGATTCGTTCCGGGAGCGGCTCGAACTCGGTCCAAGCCCGAACGAGTTGAGGCAGATCATGGAAGGCCGCTGGCAGCGTGTGAGTCACGACGCTGCAGGCTGTGTACCCGAGGCTCTGGAGCCCTGACGTGATCCCGCTTTACGCCGCCGACTCCAGCATCGAGGCCCACCTGCTCAAGGGCCTGCTCGAACAGCAGGGCATCGAGGTGCGCATCATAGGCGAGTTTCTGCAGGGGGCAGTGGGTGAGTTGCCCGCCAGCGGCCTGGTGCAGGTGTTGGTACCGGAGGAGGATTACGACGCGGCTCTGGCCACTTTGGAAGCCTTCGAGGCCAATCGGGCGCGCGGCAGCCGCTGGTTCTGACGCCAGCGCACATAGGCTCAGGCCTACTTAGAGCTGCCCCTCCAGCGGCAGCAGGCCAAGCAGCCGCGCCAGCAGGCGCCTCCCCCAGCCCGCTTCCGGCTCGTGCCTTTCAGAAGCCCTCTGCCAGTGTTCCCGCCCGCGCTCCAGGACGACGCGCCAGGCGTTGGAGGGTGCGATCGCCTCCTCGAAGCAAGTGCGGATCTCGGCCGCCAGAGGCCTGCTCTCGATCAGCACCCCGAGCTCGACGTTCAGGCGGATCGAGCGCGGATCCAGGTTAGCCGAACCGATCATCACCAGTTCGTCGTCCACTACGAGCGTCTTGGCGTGCAGACTGGCGCGTAGATGAGCGCCGCGGATCAGTCGCCGCAGTCGTCGCCCCCAGTAGCCGGTCGGTCGATATTCGTAGAGCTCGACGCCCGCTTGGAGCAGGGCCTTGCGATAGCGCCGATAACCAGCATGGACGGCCACGACATCCGTCGCTGCGAGTGAATTGGTCAGAATCCGGATACGCAGACCGCGTCGCCTGAGTTCGTGAATGAACGCCATGCCCGCTGCAGTCGGCACCAGGTAGGGCGTCATGATGAGCACCTCTGTCTCTGCCGCAGCGACCAGGTGCTGCAGCACCTCATCGAAGTAACCCTCCGCTGCTTCGGCACCGTGCTCCACCTTCTCCGGCATGTCCGCAAACACGCGGCCGTCGCCCGGCAGATCGGGCCAGGTCCCCTCCCGAATGCGTTGGAGGAGCACCTTCGCCTGACTGTCCCGGGCAAGGACTGCAGCCGGATCCTGATGCAGCGGTGCTCGCGCCATACGACCGCGGGCGCGGCGCGTCGCCTCGATCGCCACCCGCCGCGCCCGCAGCTCCGAGAGAGGCTTCGACCATGGGCTGGCCCAGTAGCGCTCGAAGCTCGACTCCACCTGCCCGGCGAGCCCGCCCGCAAGCAGCACATCCACGTCGGCGAAGGCCATTTCCGCCTCCGGAGCGAAATACTCGTCGCCGATGTTACGGCCTCCCACCACCGCCAGCCGACCGTCGGCGACGAGCGCCTTGGCGTGCATCCTGCGCGTGAGCCGTCCCCTGTCACGCAGCAGCGCCAACGGCCGCAGCAGGCCGCGCCAGCGGAACGGGTTGAAGAGCCGCACTTCCAGATTGGGATGTATATCCAGGCGACCGAGGGACGACTCCCGGCCAGAGGCGTCGAGATCATCGAGCAAGAGGCGCACCTTGACGTTCCTGTCGGCGGCAGCCATGAGAGCGTCGGCGATCACCCGCCCGCTGTCGTCTTCTCGAAAGATGTAGTACAGGAGGTCGAGGCGCTCTGTCGCACCCGCGCACAGCTCGAGGCGCACGGCGAGTGCCGTCGCATTGTGATCGAGCAGTGCGAACCGCGTCTCGGTCGCACTTCCTTCGACTGCCGGCATGGACCCGGCCGCGCTGTCCGTCATGAGCAAGATCCGAGCGGCAGCAATGCCAGCCCAGTGTAGTGGCAGATCCGATAGTGGGCACGGCCCTTCATTCCCAAAGCGTAGCCGCTCCAGCATCCTTTAACGTCGGGCGCGCATCACGGCAGGCAGTAGGAGATCACTTAAGGTGCTGTGGTATTTCGACCGCCCCGGCTACGAACGGCATGCTCGCGTTCGGCGAGCGTTTTCCGACCCGCTCGATTCTGCTCCCGAGAGAGTCCTGCACGGCTTCGTGACCGGGACCAGCTCCGGACTCGGTCGCGCCGCGCTTACGCGCCTGCGCGGATTCGGACACCAGGTTATGGGCTGCAGCAGGCGGGCGACGGAGTCGAGTGAAATCTGCCTCGATCTCGCGGACTGGGCCGCCGTCGCAGATGCGGTGGAACAGCTCGACGTGCTCGATTTCGTCGCGCTCAACGCCGGCGGTATGCCGCCCGAGTTCGCGACCAACGCGGACGGGGTCGAGCTGCAGTTCGCCTCCCAGGTCTTCGGCCACTTCCTGCTCGCGCATAACCTGGTGCGTAGCGGTCGCCTGCGGCCAGGCGGACGCATCATCTGGATGAGCAGCGGCGGCATGTACCTGGCACGGCTGCATCTGCGGCACCTCACGGAAAACCCGCGCTACGACAAGGTGACCACCTACGCGAACGTGAAGCGCGCCCAGGTGGTCCTCAACGAGGCCATGGCTGCGATGCCGCTATTTGCTGATTTCGGTTGCTATGCGATGCATCCCGGCTGGGCCGAGACCCCGGGCGTCGAATCGTCCATTCCGGTGTTTCACCGTCTGACTCGGCGCCTCCTGCGCGATGCAGACCAGGGCGCGGACACGCTCGTGTGGCTGGCCGCACGCAAAGCGGGTCTGACGCCAGCTCTGCGCAGCGGCGCGTTCTACTTCGATCGCTTGCGAACGAATACTCATCTGACCCCGCTGACGCGGGAGGCGAGAGCCGTGCGGGAGGGCCTCGTTCAGGCGCTGTGGGAACGTCTCGCGCCCTACCTCGCCTGATCGCCGGCCTCTGCGAGAGAGCGGATTTTCTGCACCATGGCCCGCAGGCCGTTGCCGCGAGTGGGCGAGATGTGGCGCAGGAGATCAATGCGCTCGAAGAAGCCGTCCATATCGAAGGTGGCGATTTCCTCCGGTGTCCGGTCGTTGAGCGCGGAAAGCACGATACCAGCCAAGCCACGCACGATAAGGGCATCGGAATCCACCACGAACTGCAGTCGGCCGGTGTCTGGTTCACGACGATGATCGATCCAGACCTGACTCTGACAGCCGTGTATGAAGCGGTCGTCCGTCTTCAGCTCGTCGGGCAGTCCGGGCAGTTCCTTTCCGAGATCGATGATGTAGCGGTAACGGTCTTCCCAGTCGTCGAAGAACTCGAGGCTCTCGGCAACTTCCTCGGCATCGATACGGCGCCCGAACGGCACCTCGTCGAAGGCGACCGCGACACTCACCCAAACACTCCGAGTTCCAGCTGGGCTTCTTCGGTCATCATGTCGCGATTCCAGGGCGGATCGAACACGAGCTCCACCTCGACGTCGGACACGTTCGGGACCTTGCCGACCCGGTACTTGATGTCGTCCACCAACACCGGGCCCATGCCGCAGCCTGGGGCGGTCAGCGTCATCTCGATGCGGACGGTATCGCCGTCGATCTCGCAGGCGTAGATCAGGCCCAGGTCCACGACGTTCACGGGAATCTCCGGATCGTAGACGGTGCGCAATGCCTCCCAGACGTGCTCTTCGCGCACGCTGCCCTGCTCCCCCTCGTCGTCTCCACCGAACTCGAATTCGATGGCTTCCAGCCCGAGGGCATCGGCGTCGGTTCCATCGATGCGGGCGAGGTTGCCGTTGACGTTTACCGTGTAGGTGCCGCCGAGATCCTGGGTCAGGGTGACGAAGGTGTCCTTGGTAATGGTGATGCGCGTACCCGACGGCACCAGGCGGGCCGGGCAGTCGCGTTGCATCACAAGCATCCTGCGTTGCACGTTGCTCTCCGCTGTCGTGGTCGGGTACGCCTCAGACGGCGAAGCTTTCGCCGCAGCCACACTCGACCGCGGCATTCGGATTGCGGAACTTGAGTACCGAATTGAGTCCTTCGGTGACGAGATCGATCTCCGTACCGCGAACCAGCGGCAATGCTTCCTCGCTGACGAACACGGAGAGATCGTCTGCGACCTGAAACTCGGTGTCTTCGGTGCCGGGCTCAATCACGTAATCGATCTGGTACATGAATCCTGAGCATCCGCTCTGCTTGACGCCGAGCCGTACTGCCCGCGCGCCTGCCCGCTCCAGCTGGCGTTGCGCGTGCCGGACGGCGGCGTCAGTCATGCGCACACCGGCCTGATCAGGGGTGAAGGTTTCCACGCTCATACTGCGTCTCCCTGTCCGAATCCGTCCATCGACATTCAAAGAAAGCTTCGGACCTTATCCAGTCCGGCAACGAAGCAATCAACTTCCTCGAACGTGTTGTAGATCGAAAATGACGCCCGCACCGTGCCGGGAATGCCAAAGCGCTCCATCAGCGGCATGGTGCAGTGGTGCCCAACCCGCACCGCGATGCCCTGCTGATCGAGCAGCATACCCACGTCGGTTGGATGCGCACCGTCAAGCAGGAAGGAGGCGACCGCCACCCTGCCCGGCGCTGTTCCGATCCGACGCACGTCATTCATGCCGGCGAGCGCCGCATCGAGGCGTGCCAGCAGCGCCGCCTCATGGGCCGCGGCGGCCACCCGATCGATGCCGTTCAACCAGGCTATAGCCGCACCGAGGCCGATGGCCCCCGCAATATGTGGGGTTCCCGCCTCGAACTTCCAGGGCAGTCCGGCAAAGGTAGTCCCAGCCTCGAAGCTCACCCGCTCGATCATCTCGCCACCACCCTGCCAAGGTGGCATGGCGTCGAGCAGTGACTCGCGCCCGTAAAGCACGCCAATGCCGGTGGGGCCAAAAAGCTTGTGCCCGGAAAACACGTAGAAATCAGCCGCGAGCGCGTGCACGTCCACCGGAAAGTGATTCACCGCCTGTGCACCGTCGACAAGGGTGACGGCCCCCGCGGCACGGGCCGCGGCCACCATGTCCGCCACCGGATTGATGCTGCCAAGCGCATTGGAGACGTGCACCATGGCCGCAATGCGAGTGCGCTCGGAGAGCAGCGCCTTCCAGGCATCGAGGTCGAGCTCACCGTTTTCGAGGACCGGGGCAACCCGGATTACCGCACCGGTGGCCTCCGCCACCAGCTGCCAGGGCACGATATTGGCGTGGTGCTCCATGGCCGTCAGCAGGATCTCGTCGCCCGGCCCGAGATGAGTCCGGCCCCAGGCATTCGCCACCAGGTTGATCGCCTCGGTGGTCCCGCGGGTGAAGACGATCTCTTCCCGTTTCGCGCCACCGAGGAAGGCCGCGACGTCCATCCGCGCCTGCTCGAACGCTGCGGTCGCGCGATCGGCCAGGGTGTGGGCGCCGCGATGGACGTTGGAGTGATCGCGCCGGTAATAGTCGGCGATCGCCCTGATCACCGCCTCAGGCTTCTGCGTCGATGCTGCATTGTCGAGGTAGACCAGCGGCCGGTCGTTGACCGCCTGCTCGAGAATGGGAAACTCATCCCGGATCAAGGCCACATCGAAGGCGCCGCGGGTCTGCATCGCAGTGCTCATTGGCTGGCCTCCGCAGGCCGATCGAAGGCCGCTTCCAACGCCGAGCGCACATGATCGCCCACTGTCGGCAGCGGGAACGCATCCACTACTGCCGCGAGGAACGCAAAGCTCAGCATGCGGCGTGCGGATGCCTCCTCGATCCCACGCGCGCGCAGATAGAACAACGCCTTGTCATCGAGCCGGCCTACAGTCGCGCCGTGTGCGCACTTGACGTCGTCGGCGTAAATCTCGAGCTCCGGCTTGGCGTCGATTTCCGCATCGTGAGACAGCAGCAGGTTGCGGCTCGAGAGCTCCGCCGAGGTTTGCTGCGCCTGTGGATGAATGTGGATGCGGCCATTGAGGACGGTCTTGGAACGCTCACCGGCCAGCGCCCGGAACACCTGATCCGAACGACAGTGGGGCACGGCGTGCTCGAGGCACATCTGCGTGTCGAGGTGGCCGCGGTCACGCGTAAGCGTCGCGCCGCCGACGGCCACTTCGGCTCCAGGGCCAGTGCAACGGATACGAATTTCATTGCGCCGGAACGTACTGCCGAGGAGCGCCTGCTGCAGGTCGTAACGACCGTCCCGGGCCACAGCGACGTCGAGTGCAGTGAGTGAGCGCGCTGCGCCCGCATCGAGCTGCAGCCGCATGTGCGCGAGCCTAGCCGCGTCCCCGACCTGTACCTCGATGACACTGTTGGCAAACACGGCTGCCGTACCAATGTGGCGCTCCACCAGTGCGAGGCTCGCACCGCTTTCGAGGACCACACGCACCCTGGGGTGAGCACCGCAGGGCGCACCGTCTGCGTTCTGGGCGAGGATCAGTTCCAGCGTACCGGCGTCGACGCCACGCCCGACGTGGATGAGGACACCATCCTCGATCAGGGCGCCGTTCAGGGCAACGAAGGGACGGCCCTCGAGATCGGCGAGATCACCAAGCCCGGCAAGATCCGCCGGATCGGCCGCACTGAAGCGGGTCACGGAGACTCCGGGCACAGACGTTTCCGGCAACTGCCGCGGCAAGCCATCGACGATGACGATGCGTCCGGCGTCGAGTCCGTCGATGTCGGGCAGATCAGGCATGGACGCATCCGCGCGCGGCGCGTCCAAAAGCCCTACTTCCAGCAAGGGGCCAACCCGACTGTATTTCCAGGACTCCGTTTTCGGACCCGGTAGGGATGTGGCGGTGAAAGCCGCCTCACCGGCGCGGCGCAGGTCAGTGAGCGGACCGTCGGCGTCACGCAGCTCGGCGGCACGGGCGCGGGCCAGACGGTCGAAGTCGGACAGACGCTGTTCCAGGGGGGTGCTCATCGTCATTCGACCGCTCAGGCGGCCGCCTCCTTCAACCAGCCGTATCCCTTCTCTTCCAACTCGAGCGCCAGCTCCTTGCCTCCGGAGCGAATGATGCGTCCGCCGGAGAGCACGTGAACCCGGTCCGGGACGATGTGATTCAGGAGCCGCTGGTAGTGAGTGATGAGCAGAATGGCCCGCTCCGGCGAGCGCAGTGAATTCACGCCATCGGCCACGACCTGCAGGGCGTCGATATCGAGCCCGGAATCTGTTTCGTCCAGGAGGGCCAACTTCGGCTCGAGCAAGAGCATCTGCAGCAGCTCGTTGCGCTTCTTTTCGCCACCGGAGAAGCCTTCGTTGACGCCACGCTTGAGAAAATCCGCATCCAGGCCCACCTGCCTGCAGGTTTCACGTGCTTGCTTCATGAACTCGACGGCAGAAGTGGCCTCCTCGCCCCGCTGGGCGCGCAAAGCATCCACAGACGCCCGGAGAAACTCCAGATTCGTGACACCGGGAATCTCCACCGGGTATTGGAAAGCGAGAAAGATGCCGGCCCAGGCACGCTCTTCAGGTTCGAGCGCCGTCAAGTCCTGCCCCAGATACTCAATGGAACCGGCGGTCACCTCGTAACCTTCGCGGCCAGCCAGCACCGCACCGAGCGTACTCTTGCCGGAACCGTTCGGCCCCATGATGGCATGCACCTCGCCCGCGGCCACTTCCAGCGTCAGACCCTTGAGAATCGGCTCGCCTTCTACAGCCACGTGCAGGTCTTGGATCTTCAACATCGTTCTGTGCTCCGTCGGTATACGTTCAGCCCACCGCGCCTTCGAGACTGACCTCGAGCAGCTTGCCGGCCTCCACCGCGAACTCCATGGGCAGCTCGCGGAAAACTTCCTTGCAGAAGCCGTTGACGATCATGGACACCGCCTTCTCCGGGTCGAGCCCGCGCTGGCGGCAGAGGAAGAGCTGATCGTCGCTCACCTTGGAGGTGGTGGCCTCGTGCTCCACCGTCGCGGTTGGGTTGCGGCTCTCGATATAGGGGAAGGTGTGCGCACCGCAGCGATCGCCGATCAGCAGCGAGTCGCACTGGGTGAAGTTGCGGGCGCCGTCAGCGCTGGGCGCCATGCGTACCAGGCCCCGGTAGCTGTTCTCTGCGCGCACGGCAGAGATGCCCTTGGAAATGATCGTCGAGCGAGTGCGCTTGCCGAGGTGAATCATCTTGGTGCCGGTATCCGCCTGCTGCCGCCCGCGGGCCAAAGCCACCGAGTAGAACTCGCCCACCGAGTCGTCGCCGCGTAGAACGACGCTAGGATACTTCCAGGTGATTGCAGAACCGGTCTCCACCTGGGTCCAGGAGATGTGCGAGCGCTCGCCGGCGCAAAGCCCACGCTTGGTGACGAAGTTGTAGATGCCGCCCTTGCCCTCGGCATCGCCCGGATACCAGTTCTGCACGGTGGAGTACTTGATCTTCGCGTCCTTGTGAGCGACCAGCTCGACCACCGCGGCGTGGAGCTGATTCTCATCGCGCATGGGCGCGGTGCAGCCTTCGAGATAGGACACGTGACTGCCCTCCTCGGCCACGATCAGCGTGCGCTCGAACTGACCGGTGTTCTCGGCATTGATGCGGAAGTAGGTGGACAACTCCATGGGGCAACGAACGCCCTTCGGGATGTAGACGAAGGAGCCGTCGCTGAACACAGCGGAGTTCAGCGCAGCGAAGAAATTGTCCCGGTACGGAACCACGGAACCCATGTACTGCCGGACAAGATCCGGGTAGTCCTGCAGCGCCTCGGAAATGGAACAAAAGACGACCCCGGCCTCCTTCAGTTTTTCCTTGAAGGTAGTCGCCACAGAGACACTGTCGAAAACGGCATCCACGGCGACGCCTGCCAGCATCTCCTGCTCATGGAGAGGGATCCCAAGCTTCTCGTAGGTGCGCAGCAATTCCGGGTCCACCTCATCCAGACTCTTCGGGCGATCCTCCTGACTGCGCGGCGCTGAATAATAAGAGATCGCGTTGAAATCGATCCGTGGGTAGTGAACGTGAGCCCAGCGCGGATGATCCATGGTCAGCCAATGCCGATAGGCAGTCAGACGCCACTCGGTCATCCACTCTGGTTCGTTTTTCTTCGCCGAGATAAAACGTACGACATCCTCATCCAGGCCGGGCGGCAGCGTCTCGGACTCGATATCCGTAACCCAGCCCGCCTCGTACTCGCGCTCGAGGTGACGGTCGATGGCGGTATCAGTATTGGCGTCATGCCGTTCACTTGCCGTTTCACTCATGCGCTCATGCTCCGTGCTGCGGCAGGCCCGTTAAGAGATGGAAAGGGTAACGGACGCTTCGGTCGCATTCAATACTACATCGGTATACAATTCTGCACATTGTCGACTACCGGGCCCGGGACATGCTCAAGGTCGGACGCCTTGCAGACTATGGAATCCTCATCCTGCATCACCTCGGACGGATGCGACCTGCCCGTCTGGCCATGGAGTCCATCGCCGAAATCACGCATGTACCCCTGCCGACAGTGCGCAAGGTGATGAAATTCCTCGTTGATGCGGAGCTCGTCATCTCCAAGCGCGGCCCCAACGGCGGTTACCAGCTGGCGCGTCCGCCGGCGCAGGTGAGCCTTGCGGAAGCGATCGCCGCGGTGGAGGGTCCGCTGGCGCTGACCGAGTGTTCATCGGCGGACGGCCAGTGCGAACTGCATGACCAATGTGACCTGGCGGGTCGCTGGCCAGGCGTCAACGCCATCGTCCTGCGGGTGCTCGAGCGGACCTCATTGGCGGATCTCGACCGCTTCGGGCGCCATGAACCCCATGTGCCGCCACCTCTGCGCGACCTGATGGCCCCGATCCGCTGACGCCTCCCCCGGATTCAGACTCCACGTACGCGGCGGCTGCGCCGCCGATCGTCGCGCCGCCCTGCGGGCGGCACGACTTCCCACAAAGAACGCCTCCGCTCCCGCGAAAACCACGTGGGAAGGCGTGGCCGCAAAGCGGGCGCGCCGATCGCGGACTGCCGCTCGATCCACGCTCAACACTTGCGGCAGCTGCGCCGCCGATCGTCGCGCCGCCCTGCGGGCGGCACGACTTCCCACAAACCTCCGCTCTCGCGACAAGCATGTCGGAAGGCGTGGCCGCAAAGCGGGCGCGCCGATCGCGGACTGCCGCTCGATCCACGCTCAACGCGCGCGGCGGCTGCGCCGCCGATCGTTGCGCCGCCCTGCGGGCGGCACGACTTCCCACAAACCTCGGATCTCGCGACAAGCATGTGGGAAGGCGTGGCCGCAAAGCGGGCGCGCCGATCGCTGACTGCCGCCAGATTCAGGCACCAGACTGGCGGCGGGTGGCACGCCTTGCGCCATTGGCGTCATGATCGACGCCGACGCGGCCCTGCTGCCGGATTCTTCGACGGGGAGTGACATGAATCTCGACAAGGTGCTTTTCGGTTTTTTCGTCCTGCTGGCCCTCACTCTCAACTTCGGGTTCTTCCTCGGCGACATCGACAATCCCGATCACCACAACGTCTACGAGCTGTTCGCCGCGCTCGTCGTGGGCTTGATCGCCACAGTCATGAAGCTAGGCGAGCGCAGCCAGATCGGCGCCGTGTTACTCGCAGCATCGCTGGTCGTGGACCTGCAGCTGATCGCCGCGGCAATGGTTTGGGTGATCGCCGTGCACGTCACCGAGGTCGGCCTTACGCCAGCGGTGATGGCCAGCATCGTCTCCCTGTCGGGTGGGGCGCTGCTCGCCAATCTGCTGTCGGTGGTGCTCCTGACGGTGGAAACCACCAGTATCAATCGCTGAGGGCGCAGCGATGAACGCCATCCTGTTTCTGTTCTTCCGGCGCCTGCGGTTGCCGCTGATCGTGCTGATCACGGCCTATGCCACCGCCACGGTGGGCTTCACGCTGATTCCGGGCGTCGACCCTGACGGCGAACCCTGGCGCATGAGCGTGTTCGAGGCGTTCTACGTAGTCAGCTACACGGGCAGCACGATCGGCTTCGGCGAGGTCCCGTATCCGTTCACGCCGGGCCAGCGCCTATGGACCGTCATCAGCATCTATCTCACCGTCTTCGCATGGCTGTTCGGCATCGGATCGATCATCTCGTTGCTACAGGACCCGACCGCACGCCAGGCTCTCGAGCGTGCCCGCCTGCAGCGCAGCGTCCGCCGCCTGAACGAACCTTTCTACATCATCTGCGGTCAAGGCGACGCCGGGCGCCTGCTGACGCGGGCGCTGAGCGCACGCCATCAGCGGGTCGTCGTCATCGACCATGACCGGGACCGGATCGATAGCCTTCTGGTAGAAGACCTGGGGGCCTCGGTTCCTGCGTTCTGCATGGATGCACGCCTGCCCGACAACCTCGCCGAGGCGGGGCTGCGCCACCGCTGGTGTGCCGGCGTGCTCGCCGTCACCGGCAGCGATCAGGCCAATCTCAGCATTGCCATCGCCAGCAAGCTCCTAAACCGCAGGGCTGCGGTCTATGCCCGCGCCGACGCGAAATCCACAGCGGACAACATGCGCTCCTTCGCCACCGACCATGTGCTCGAACCGGTGGAGGAGTTCTCTCGCCGGCTGCGCCTCTCCCTCGCCGCACCGGATACCTTCCGCCTCTACCACTGGCTGTCGTCGGGACCCGAGGCGACGCTACCCGGTACCGACATGCCGCCGCGGGGCCGATGGCTGTTGTGCGGGTTCAATCCCCTCGGCCGGGCGCTCTATCGGACTCTGGATGACCTCGGCATCGAGGTCACGGTCATCGACGAAGGCGGCCACGCCAGGGACCTGCCTCCAGGCAGCGTCCGCGGCCGCGGCACAGAAGCCCCCACGCTGGAGGAGGCTGGCATCCATGACGCCAGCGCGGTGCTCGCCCTGACCCGCGACGATGCCGATAACCTGTCCATTCTCATCACGGCGCGGCAACTGAATCCGCAGCTCTTTCTCGCCGCGCGGGAGAATGCGGGCGCAAACCACTCACTCTACGAGACAGCCGAACTCGACTTCATCGGCCGTCCCAGCCTCGTCGTAGCCGGCTCGATCCTGTCTCAGATCAGCTCGTCGCTGTTCCAGGATTTCCTCAACCACATTCAGAAGGCAGACAACGAGCAGAGCGCTCGCATCATCGAACGGCTCCGCCACGGCACCGCAGGCAGACCACCACAACTCAAGACCGTACGCATCAGTCCCCGGCGTGCGCCGGCCGTGGCGCGGGTACTGGAAACAGGCGACGCGGTACTGCTCGAAGACCTCTGCCGCGACCCGCGTCGGCGCCAGGCGCTCCTGCCGATCGTGCCCCTGCTACTGCGTCGCGGCAGTACGGACCTCTTCTGCCCCGGGCCCGATACCGCAGTGGAATCAGGCGACCGAATCCTGTTTGCAGGCCCTATCAGTGCCGAAAGGCAGCTCGACAAGCTGCTTTACGTCGATCGCGCGCTGCACTACTCCCGCACCGGCGAGGACCGCAGCGACGCCTTATGGTCGCGCAGGCGCCCCAAGACGGCCTGAGGCGCTATCTGCATCTCACGATCGCAGATAACGCCGCTCGAGATGTTGGCAGAAGAAGCTCACGTCCAGGGCACTGCCCGTGGCCGCCTCGAGCAGCTCCATGGTGCTGAGCTGGCTGCCGCGGGACCAGATGTGGCGATCAAGCCAGGTACCGATGGTGCCGAACTCGCCGCGGCCAATATCCTCATCGAGATTCGGCTGCTCGCGACGAAGCGCCGCCATGAGCTGCGCGGCAATCAGCGCACCCAGCGTATAAGAGGGGAAGTAGCCGAACAGACCCGCAGCCCAGTGGACGTCCTGCATGCAGCCGTCGCGATGGTCGTCGCCGGTTGCAAGCCCGAGGCCGGCGCGCATCTTCTCATCCCACGCAAGCGGCAGATCCGCCACCGGCAGGTCACCCGTGAGCAGCGCCTTCTCGAGTTCGTAGCGCATGATTACATGCATCGGATAGGTCGCCTCGTCGGCATCGACGCGAATGACGCCCGGGTGTACCCGCGTGTACAGGCGATGCAAATTGTCCACGCCCCACCCCGGCGTGCTCTCGGCCTTACCGAAGTGACGACGCATGATCGGCGCGGCGAATACGAGAAAGGGCCGGGAACGCGCGACCTGCATCTCGACGAACAGGCTCTGACTCTCGTGGACGCCCATGCCGCGGGCGCGCCGCGCCGGCTCACCGCTACCCTGGGGATCGCGTCCCTGCTCATAGCGCGCATGCCCGGTTTCGTGCAGCACCGCCATGAAGCTGCGGGCGAAGTCGTCCTCGTTGTAGCGTGTCGTGATGCGCACATCTCCGGGTGCGCCGCCACAGAACGGATGATGGCTCACGTCGAGGCGTCCGCGATCGAAGTCGAATCCGAGGTGCGTCATCATCTCCAGCGCCAGCTCGCGCTGGGCCCTGATGGGAAATGGACCTTCGAGCGGAATGACCTGCTCGCTTCGCTGCCGCTCGACCACCGTCGCAATGAAGTCGGGAAGGAAGCTTCGGAGGTCGCCGAACACCCCGTCGAGCATGACGCTGCGGGTGCCCGGATCGTACAGCTCGATCAGCGCGTCATGCGGATCGAGCCCGCCGGCCTCGGCGCGGATCGCAGCCTCCTCGCGTTTCACCGCCAGTACGGCCTCGAGGTGGGGGCGGAAGCCCGCCCAGTCGTTCCTCGGCCGCAGGCTGCGCCAGGCGTGCTCGGAACGCACCGTCACCAGCGTGCTGCGCGCCACCAGGTCCGACGGCAGCACCACCGTCTCGCGCCAGGTACGTTCGAACTCGTTCAGGTTCGCCCGTTCCAGCGCCGCGGCGTCCGCATCGGCAGCCGCGGCCAGCGTGCTGCGGGCCTGCTCGAGCCACTCGGGAATCTCGGGCCGTGATGCGGTCTCGTGGCTGAGCACCGCGAGTTCGGCCAGGGCGGCCGCCCGCGCCTCGGATCCGCCCGCTGGCATCATCACCGCCTCGTCCCACTTCAGCATGGCCCGTGCGTGATCGAGGCGATGCAGGCGGCGGGCGAGTTCCGCGAGGCCGGAATGGGCAGGCATGGGCAGCAGCTCCGCAAAGATCCGAGGGTGCACCCGTGATTATGCGCCACAGAGCGGCCGTCGCGGCGCCTTGATCAGCCCTGGCGCACCCGCCACACTGCGACGATGGTAGATACCGCCCGGGCAGCGGC
>SLQW01000060.1 GCA_007131295.1 Pseudomonadales bacterium
ATGTGATCCCAGATGTGATCCCAGATGTGATCACCAACCCATGTCCCTTCCGATGAGGGCGGCCAGCCTTGCATTGTGGGGTGCAAAGTAGGCGCCCAGCTCCTCCTCGTTGGGCAGTTGCTCCCTATCGTAGCGACCCTCGTTGTGGACCTTCGTATCCTTGAGTCGGTGCGGCGGCAGGCCAAGAAATGCGAAGACCTCGTCGCAGATGGTCTGCGGGTCGGCGAACATGTCTTCCGCCTTCAGGATCAGGAACTGTTCCCGCGGAAACAGCGCGAACCAGCGCTCGAGCTGCTCTGCATAGTGTCCCCTGATCAGATAGGAGAACTTGCGTTGGGCGACGGTTCCGGAGACCCGATCGCGCAGCAGCTGCTCGCCTGGCGCCGCCAGGCGCTCCGCTTCCGCGCGCATGGCGGTGGTGAAGTCCTTGGTCTCGAAACCCTTGCGGCCGGACTGCTGATAGTGGGAGTACGCTCGCCGAATCGGATCACGCAGAACGACGATGAGTTTCGCCTCGGGGGTCAGGGCCTGCACCCGCTGCTCCACGCCTTCATAGAACATGTAAGCAGGAGACGCTTCGCCGGTCAGTGTCTGACCGATCGTCGCCACCGGCGGAAAGTGCGCCCGGTACCAGCGCTCGCTGCGCTCGTAGCGCACGTCGAAGTAGTGCACCTCCTTGCGCATGGGTGGATCGATCTGCGGGTGCTCGCTCATGTAGTTGAACAGCGACGTGGTGCCAGCTTTCTGGGCACCGATGAGGAGAAAGTCCGGTAGTCGTCGTTGCGGCGCTCGCAGCAGTCGCAAACCGAGGCACAGATTCCAGTAGCCCTCCTTGAAGGGCTTGTACAGGCGCTGGCGGCGCCAGCCCTTGTCGGTGAGCATGCGCAAGCTGAACCTCGTCTCGGGAGCGGAGTGACCCGGTAAACATCCACGGGCAAAGGTTCCTACGCGAAGCCTTATTTTCTCGAGAGCCTGTCCGTGTCTTTGGGGGGTCGGATTCGTTGCATGGGAGGCTCGGAGCGCTGGCTTCAATCGTGCGTTAGGAGTTCGAGCGCTGCGTTCGTATCGGGCAGTTCGCTGTAGTCGCGATCGGTGCGGACGATGAAGCGCCCCGGAGGCGTGCGGTGTTGAGCGCTGGTTGCGTCGATCCATGAGCGGTACCAGGACTTCAAGAACTCAGGCTGCTGGTAGCGATCATAGAGCGCGCGATTCCGTTTCTTCACGAGGAACCGGCCGAGCTTCGACGCCTCGAGACGTTTGCGCAGCTCGCCGGGTTCACACAGCAGGTCGATGATGGTGACCTTGCGGGCGCAGTCCAGCAGGGACAGCGCAGGATCCCGACGATGGGACTGAATGGAACGCTTGAAGGGACGCAGTATGTCGTAGTGATAGAGCAACGTATCGATCGGACCCGTCGGCAGTTCATCCGCGTGGCGCGCGGTGGCGACGACCGGGTTTTCGGAATCAATGCCGAAACGGCTGCGCAGTGCGGCGGACGCGCCCAGTTTGTCGAGAAGCGTGGACTTCCCGGATGCTGAGGGCCCGGCTACGACTACGAGATGATCGATCTCGCGACGGCGCGCCTCGAAGATCATCCGGTTACGAAACCGGGAGCGATGAAAGCGGAGCGGTTCGAAGGCCAGCGTGTGCTGATTGCAGATGATCGACAGGGACTTTTTGGTGAACGCGAAGGTGCGCTGTGCCGTGTCGTAGTTTCGTTTCGCATCGTCCAGCAGGATGATTGGTGCTGCGGTCGCTCCGAGCATTAGCGGCCAGTTGCGGGGCCACCGCAGGTGCGCCCACTCCAGCCCCGCCACCTCCAGCACGGCCCGCCTGCGGGTGATGCGAAGCAGCTTCCTGAGACTGCCGATCGGATCGAACAGATGGTGCATGACGTTCAGGCAGAGGACGACATCGTAGCTCGCCGCTGGCTCCCAGACATCGAAGTCCGCCTCGATGAACTCCGCGGATGACCCCAGAAGTTCGTTGAGCTGGCGTGCCTGGCGGACGCTGTCCGGGCCGGTTTCGAGTCCGGTCGCAGCAGTCGCTCCCCGGCGCAATGCCTCGAAGCAGAAGTGCCCCATGGACGATCCGATATCGAGCAGCGACTGGTTGCTGATGTCGTCCGCGAAGACGATGTCGTGGAGATAGCTCCGGTCGGCGCCGATGGTCGCAAGGCCCTCGCCGAGCTGAATCTTCTGGTAGCGGGGCGCCTCTCGCTCGAGGAAGTCACGGATTTCCGCTTCGGAGGCGGGCGCGGCGGCCGTTGCCTCGGACTCATCCTGTCCAGGAAATTTTCGTGACGTCATCTTGCTGAGGCTACCACTTGTTGGTGCAAGCCGACAGCGGTGGCATGGGAGCCCTCAATGCAATGCACGAGTGCTTCTGTTTCGCTTGCCTTCTCACGTTGGGATGCCTCAGCTGCATCCGGGTTCGAGCGACGAGGGCTCAACGGCGCTGCAATCCGGCCTTATTGCGGGTCGGGACTCCGGGGTCGGTGCCTTTCCTTCACCGGACAGATGGGGGATGGTAATCTTCGCCCATCGCCGTTCGCGGGCGGTCCAGTCAGTCGAATTCGCCGCGTTCCCGGTGCAGGAAGTCTTCCGCGGCTGTGACTCGCGCCGCGCTCGTGCTGTCGGGTTTGCTGCTTCCCACGGTGTTTTCCACTGCCATCCCCGATTGGAGATGTCGTTCTCGATGCGCGATGTGCTGATCCTGCCGTGCGAGACGCGTGTTCGTGAACTCGATGCGAAGCTGCTGCTCGGCTGCCATGCCGCGGAGCGTGGCTATGACGTCATCGTTGGCTGGAAGCGCGCCATCGATCTTGCCGCGCGGCGTCTGCCGCGGGGCATCTACGTCGGCAAGAGCGTCACCGATCGCAACATGCTCGTCTACCGGATGATGCTCGGCCTTGGGCACCTGCTGGTCGCCTGGGACGAGGAGGGTCTCGTCTACGCGTCCACGGACGTCTACCACCGGACCAAGGTCGGCGCGCGTGCGCTCAACGCGCCGGATTTGCTGTTTGCCTGGGGCGAAGCGAACGCGGACGCCTGGCGCAGCTATCCCGACTACGGTGGACCACCCATTCTTGCCACGGGCAATCCGCGCACGGATCTTCTGCGGCCGGATCTGCGGGGTTACTTCAGCGAGCAGGCGGATGCGCTGCGCGCAGCCCATGGCGACTTCATTCTCGTCAACACCAACTTCTCGCGCCTGAACCATTACTATGCTTGGCAGAGCAGGCAGCGCAAGCTGATCGAGGATGGGGGCGGTGCCATCACCGGGGAGTCGGATCCCCGTCTTGGCTGGGCGTCTCACAAGGCGGCATTGTTCGAGGCGTTCCTGGCGATGGTCCCGGCGCTGGCGAAACGCTTCCCCGACACGACCCTGGTAGTGCGGCCGCACCCCTCGGAGAATGCGCAGGCTTGGCTGGATGCCGCGGCGGACTGTACCAACGTCCGCGTCGTCCACGAGGGCAATGTCGCGGCCTGGCTCACCGCGGCGCGGGCCACCATCCACAACGGTTGCACCACGGCGGTGGAGAGCTTTCTGCTCGGGAACACGGCGCTCGCCTATCAGCCGGTGACCTCAAAGGCCTACGATCATTTCCTCCCCAATGGACTCAGCATCCCAGCGCCCGATCTGGCAACGCTCGGTGACCGGGTGGCGGATGCCCTCGCGGGTCACGTACCGGGTCGCGATGAAGGTCTCGCGCAGCGCCTGGCGCTGGCGCGGCATCACATCGCTTCCTTCGAGGGCCCGTCAGCCTGTGAACGGATTCTCGACGGGCTCGAGTCGCGGCGGGGGCACGCAGCGGGAGCGCTGTCGCCTGCACGCCGCCTGAGCGGCGCGCTGCTTGCGGAGGGGCGAGCGGTGCTCAAACGCGGCGCCGGCCTGATTCCCCACAATCCGAATCACAGCGCCTATCTGCGCCACATGTTTCCGCCGCTCAACGTCACGGATGTCGATGCCACGGTTCGCCGCTACGGGCAGCTGCTCGGGCGCTTCGAGTGCGTCAAGGCCGAAGCCTGGGGCAGCAATGTCTTTCGGCTGACGGCGGCCTGAGCGAGGCGCGGAGTTGGCTGCGCTCGGTACAGCGGACGGGAAGTCGCTCATCGTTCCGGTGATGATGTCCTCCCGCAGCGGCAGCAGCGTCGTCGCGCACGGTGTCCAGACGCTCGGTATCGATTTCGGCGCCCAGCTGCGAGCGCCGAAGGCGAAGAACCCGCTGGGATTCTTCGAAGATCGCGATGTCCTGCGCCTGTCGAAACGCGCCCATCGCTTACTCGCGGGCCGGGCGCGGCTTGCGTTGGTACCCGACGAGCGCTGGTCATCGCCGCAGCTGGCCGCACTGGAAGACGAGATGGTGGCGCTGCTCACCTCCCGCTTTCACGGCATTGAACGCTGGGGGTTCAAGAACGGCCGTATTCTGCGCTTCCTGCCCTTCTGGCAGCGGGTGCTGGAACGCCTCGGCGGTGATGTCCGCTACGTTTTCGCGACCCGCAATCCGCTCGCCTCCGCAGAGTCGCGGGTACGCGGGCGCCGACGCAAGACCATGGATCGCAGCGGCGGCGTCGCTATCAACCTCTATCAGTGGCTGTGCGAGGTGGTGCCGTTCTTCCACCGCCTCGAGGGCAAGCCGCTCCTGGTAGTGGACTTCGACGCGGTCGTCGCTGAGCCGGCAGGTCAGCTCGAACGGCTGGCGGCCTTCCTCGGTCTCGAGTGGACAGAAGCGCGCGCACGGGCGGCGGCCAACTTCGCCACCGGGTTCCTGAACGAGGATCTGCGGCATCATCGGCATCCGATCGACGAGCTGGGCGCCGACCCCCGAGTGCCCGCGGCGGTGGTCACGATGTATCGCTGGCTGCACGGATTGGCTTCGGATACGGTGGCGCCCGACGATCCCGCGCTCTGGGCGTCCATGTCGGAACTCAGCGGCGAGCTCAAGGTGCTTGCGCCGCTGATCGATTTCGCCGGCAGCACCGAACAGGCACTGTGGCGTGCTCAGCTCAATCCGTTCTCACCGCTGCCACTGCTCGCGCGCCGCCTGGGCTGGGGCCGCGACCGCTGACCGGGCGAGCTCCTGCTGCCGGCGGTCACAACAGGTATACTTCGCAGCCGTTTTTCAGGGGTTCCCGCGTCGCTCATGATTCCTTCCGTCGATCGCAGCCTGCACTGGGGCATCATTGGATTGACCCGCCCATTGCCGAGGTCGTGGCGAACGCGGCTGCGCAAGCGCGGGCTCGCGGCTCTGCAGCGGCGCATTTTGAGACGCGCGCAGATTTATCTCATCCGGCATCCGAAGACCGGAGGCACCTGGCTGCGTGCGCTCATGACCCACCTCTATGCCTCGCGCTACGGCACCTCGCCGCAGCGGGTTTTCAAGGGTGACGAGCTGTATCAGCAGGATCGCCGGCTGCCGCGCTGGATGGTCACCAACGGCTACATGAGCTGGGAGCACGTGGTGGCGGATGCGTTTCGCCGCGACGATCCGATCCTCGATGACAAGAAGATCCTGTTCCTTGCCCGGCATCCCGGAGATGTCGCCGTTTCCTGGCACAACCAGTACCGTAAGCGCACGCGCGCTTTCAAACGCGAGCTGCTCGAGGCGGAAATGAGCGAGACGCTCGACTGGCAGGCCATGGACCGCTGGACCTTCGTGCAGCGTCCGGAACTCGGGCTGCCGGCCCTGCTGGCCTACCAGAACTTCTGGGCCGAGCAGCTCAGTGGCCGTGACAACGCGCTGATCGTGCGCTACGAGGATCTGCGCGGCGATACTGCAGGAACGCTCACTCGCATCGTGCGCTTCCTCGGTGAGGACTTCACCGCGGAGCAGATCGCAGCGGCCGCGGATTTCGCTTCCGTCGACAATCTGCGGAAACTCGAACATTCCGGCTATTTCCAGAGCGGGTCCGGGCTTCAGCTCAGGAACGCTGACGATCCCGATACCTTCAAGGTGCGGCGGGCGAAGGTCGGTGGCTACCGCGACGATCTCGAGCCGGACCAGGCGGCCTGGGTGGAGGCCGAGATCCGTGCCCACTGTCATCCGGCGCTGGGCTACGCCGAATCCGAGCCCCTGCCGACAGCGCGGCGCTCATGAAGCCGGAATCGGCTGCGCCGGAAGGCACGACGCCCAGGAGCGGGGACGCCGGTGCTTTGCGCATGCTGCTCGCGTTCGTTCGGGCCTATCCTGGTCGCAGCGCCGTCGCGCTATTCGCACTGCTGCTTGCCGGCCTGCTCGACGGTCTCGGACTCTCGACGCTGCTGTCGATGCTGAGCCTAGCAACCGGAACCGAGGGAGAGCCCTCCCTGCCGGAGCAGATCGCGCTGGACGTGGTCGGGTTCATCGGGCTCGAGCCCTCGCCCTTCAGCCTGCTGCTGCTGGCGATCGTGCTGATATCCACCAAGGCGCTGCTGGTGCTCGCCGCGAACCGGGAAGTGGGTTACACGGTCGCCCACGTCGCTACCGATTTACGCCTTGCGCTGCTGCGCGCGGTCATGGCGAGCCGCTGGCGGTTCTATCTCGCACAACCGGTGGGGCGCTTATCCAATGCGGTGGCGACGGAGGCCGAGAGGGCCTCGGAGGGGTTCCGGGAAGGGGCCCTGATGGCGGCGATGACGATCAATGCGGTGATCTACACCGGGATCGCCGTGCTGTTGTCCTGGCAGGCGAGCCTCGCGGCCCTGGTCGCAGGCGGGATCATGCTCTGGGCCCTGCACGGGCTGGTGAAGAGCGCCGGCGCTGCCGGTCGCAATCAGACCGGGCTGCTGCGCTCGATGCTCTCGGTGATGACCGATCAGCTCGGTGCCGTGAAGCCACTGAAAGCCATGGCGCGTGAGCAGCACCTCGACGGCCTGCTCGAGCGGCAGACCGAACAGCTCAAGGTGGCGCTGCGCCGTCAGGTTTTCAGCAAGGAGGCACTCACCGCGCTGCAGGAGCCGCTGCTGGCGATTCTGGTGGGCATTGGCTTCTTCGTCTTCGTGGTGCACCTGGAGATTCCGCTGGCGGCGGTGGTGGTGATGCTGTTCCTGCTCGCGCGAGTGGTGAACCTGCTCGGCAAGGCGCAGCGTTCCTATCAGCGCATCGTCATCAGTGAGAGTGCCTACTGGTCCATCCGCGAAGCCATCGAGACCGCTGAACGCGAGCGGGAACCGAATCTGGGTGCGCTGAGCCCGCATCTGGAGCGGGAAATCCGCTTCGACCGGGTCCGCTTCAGCCACGGGCCATCGCAGCGTCTGCTCGACAATCTCTCCATGACCATTCCCGCCAACGAGCTCACCGTCATCGTCGGTCCGTCAGGAGCTGGCAAGACCACGCTGCTCGATCTGGTTGTGGGCCTCCTGGAACCGGATGCGGGGCAGATCCTGATCGATGACGTGCCGCTCGCGGAGATCGATCACCGTCAGTGGCGGCGACTCATCGGCTACGTGCCGCAGGAATCGCTGCTGGTCAACGACTCGGTCTACCGCAATATCACACTGGGCGAGGCCGGCTTAGATGAGGCCGACGTGCGCCGGGCGCTCGAGAGTGCGGATGCCTGGGACTTCGTCGCTGCGTTGCCCGAAGGCATGCACAGCGCCATCGGCGAGCGCGGCGGGCGTCTGTCCGGCGGCCAGCGCCAGCGGCTGGCGCTGGCCCGGGCCCTGGTCCACGGTCCGCGGCTGCTGATCCTCGACGAGGCCACCTCGAATCTGGACCCGAAGGCCGAGGAGGCCGTGCTCGCGACCGTGGCCCACCTCAAGGGCCAGCTCACCATGCTCGCCGTGACCCACGACGAAGGCATGCTGAAAATCGCCGATAACATTTACCGTATCGCCGCCGGCCAGCTCTATCCGGAAACCGTGCAAGCGCGAACGGCAACTCAGCGCACACCGACTTCCTGAACAGGCCAGCAGCCACAGCGCACGGGAAGCATTTCGCTCAAGGTACGGGACCGCTCGTAACGAACGCGTGTTGCTCAAGGTCGTAGCGACGCTCTTCGACCTCGATCTGCCAGGTTCCACTTGGGTCATCGGCGCTACGCATCCGGAAAATCAGGTAGCCGGCCGGCTGCCGCGAGTGGGCACCAAGTGCGGAAGCCGAGGGCGCCGCAAGCACGGGTATCCGGCTGCCTTCCGGCCCAGGCAGGTCCCAGCGCGCGCCGAAGTGCCCGTGCCCGTGCAGGATCAGCTCCGCGCCGTGCTCAGCCAAGACGTCGCGCAGTGCGGCGGCGTCGTCGAGGGCCTTGCGCCGGGACACCGCCGCAGCGTGCACAGGATGGTGCAGCAGCAGCACCCGACAGCGTTCCTCGTCTCGGGTTTGCGCGAGCATGGCGCGCAGGCGCTCGAGCTGAGCCGTGCCGATCCGGCCGCTGGCCAGCAGCGGTGCGGTTGGTCGCGCGCTGTTCAAGCCGATCAGCGCGAGGGGGCCGCGGCGCCGCAAGCAGGGAAACTCATCAGCGCTTCCCGTCGACTGCTGATCGCCGCGCAGATAGGCGTGCCACTGCCCGATCGTTTCATCCCAGGCATCCTGGACGTAGGCATCATGATTGCCCGGTACCACCATCACCGCCGCAGGCGAACCGAAGTCTTCCAGCCAATGCTTGGCCTGGGTGCATTCGGCCGGCGTGCCAAGCTGGGTCAGATCGCCGGTTATCACGATCTGGTCCGGCGCCTGGTCGCGAACGTCCGCAACCAGCGCCTCCAGAATGTCGCGCCGATGCTCGTGGCGGCGCCTGCGGCGCCAGGACAGATACCCGAGCAGGCGCTTGTTCAGCAGTTGGCGCAGAGAGATCTCATCAAGGTTGGTGAGGTGCGGATCCGACAGGTGGACGAGCGTGAAGGTGCCGCGGTCGCGAATGGCACGGGCTGGAGCGTCCGCAGCCGGGGTGTGGTGTTCTGTCTGGTCGGGTACCGAGGCTGGCATCGGCTCATCTTGTTGCGGGCCTGGGGTGGTTCGCTCGATGGCGACACATCGAGTATGCCATGCCACGGCCGCCAAGCCGCCCGGCTTGGCGCCGGCGTCGCGCCATGCAGTACCATCCGCTCCTTCTCGCGACAGGGTGTGACACGGGTGAGCGCGCAGACACATGCCGGCCGCGGAGCCGAGCCTGCATATCTCCCCGATTCACGGCTGCGGCCGCGGATCTACCGGGAAATCCTTCCGGCCCGCCGGTGCGGTTGCGCTGTTGCGCACCATCCATGGTGCGCACCCTTCGGGCGCACTGCGTGTGACGCGATTCGCTCCCGGCGAATCGCTCGGTACGGGTGCTCGACCTACTGTAAAGTACGCCTGCGCGCCCGAACTTTCGCGCGCCTTGTCTTTCCCGGCATCTCCACGCCCTCGCTTCGCGCATCGGGGAGATATGCAGGCTAGCGTCTGGATCCTCCCGGCGACGGGTGCCGGGGACAATCAGCAGCTGCGCTGCATCGCCGACGCTCTCGGCTGGCCCTACGTGGTCAAACCCGGCCCTGACCCGCTAGCGCGCGTCGTGCGCGACCGCCTCCTGCCCGGCAGGCGCCTGCGGATGCCCGCAGACAAGCGCAGCGTCTATACGCCCCCCTGGCCCGACGTGGTGCTGTTCAGCGGCGGCCGTTCCGTGGTGGACGCGAGGCGCATCCGCGCCGCCTCCGGCGGCCAGACCCGGCTGGTCTGCGTCGGCCGTCCGTGGGCGAATCTGGATCACTTCGACCTGGTGGTCACCACCCCGCAGTACCGCCTCCCGGCAGGCGCTAACATCCTGGAGAACGCGCTCCCGCTGCAACCCTCCCTGGCGCCTCCGAGCGAGGCCCTGGTAGCAGGCTGGGCCTCACGGCTCGCGGACCTGCCGCGGCCGTGGCTGGTGGCTCTGGTTGGCGGCGAGTCGGGCTCGTATCGCTTTCCGGCCGCGACGGGCCGGCGGCTGGGCCGGGAGCTGGCGGCGATGGTCAGGCGTGTTGGTGGCGCTGTTCTCGTGTCTACCAGTGCCCGTACACCCCCTGCGTCCATCGACGCCCTGGAGGCGGAACTCGATGTTCCCGCCTTCTGCTATCGCTGGCAGGCAAACGATGCCGACAACCCGCTGCCTGCTTTCCTGGCCCTGGCGGATCGTTTTCTGGTCACCGGAGACAGCGCCGCGATGATTGCGGATGCCTGTGGGACGGGACGCCCGGTGGCGGTCTTCGAACCGCCACAGCGGCTGCACACGCGTCTGTTGACCCGATCCTGGCTCGGTGAGTCGCCGGGCCCGCTGGGACGTCGTCTGCGACCTCTGCGTGATCGCCTCGTGGCCAGCGGGCTCTGGATTCCCGCCCGCGACCTTGGCCATTACCAGCGGGTCCTGCGCGAGCGAGGTTGGATCGAGCGTTCCTATTGGGGAGCAGAGCCTTCCAGCCCGCGGCAGCCTGCTGAGGACTCCGCCCTGGATGCGACTGTGGCCCGCATCAAGTCCCTGATCTGAAGCGAGTCTGCTCAGGCGAATCCGAGCGCGAGCCGCTGCAGGTCGTCGAGATCCGCACACCCGGCCGGCAGCGCATCGAGGGTGAGGTTGTAGCGGGTCTCAGTAGGCGCATCCAGCGGCAGATAGTGAAAGGTCAAGACCAGGCGGTCGCGTTCGTTGCCGCGACTGCCGAAGTGCAGGCAGCGGGAGCTGTCGAAGATGAGCCCGCTGCCCGGTGGACCCAGGGCACACTGCACATCATCTGGTTCGAGGTGGTCGTCGATCCTCGCATCGTCGATGCGGCCGCGCTGGTGTCCGAGTGCAGAGCGGATCGCCTCCGAGCGCGCTGCGGAGATGAAGTGCAGGGGGCCCTGCTCCGACGTCACTTCGAGACAGTTCATGATCACTTTCACCTGCCGCGGTGCGAGCTCGTCGATGTGCCAGGCCTGGCTCGACTGCGCCGTCGTGTTCGGCGGGGTCCACCAAAGGGCCATGCCTTCGACCATGGGCACCGTTCCAAGATAGCGACTGGCGGCATCGAGCAGGGGCCGGGTCACCGCGAAGCGCAGCAGATCGGGATGATCCGCGAACTCGTTGCCCGAGACGACGGAGAGCAGGAAGGGCTTGTTGCGGTTGCGCTGCAGCAGCGCCTCTGCCTCGCCGCTGGCGCGGAAGTCGCGGTAGACCTCGACACAGCGCGCTGCCGTCTCCCGGGCTCCCGGTAGCTGCTCAGCGTCGAAGAGCAGGCTCGCCGTCTCCTGATCGAGGTCGACGCTGCCGCCATCGGGCACCGGCAGGGAACGCGCCAGGGTCGCGCGGTGCTGAACCTGATCGCGTACCGTTGCGCGTTTCGCCGCGCTCAGCATGCGGTGCACCCAGGGCCGAGGCAGCCTGATGCGCTTCAGGCCCTGATAAACGGGCCGGGCATTGAAAGGTCGCCGGATCGCCGGTGCGGAGGTGCTCATGGGCGCGAACCCGTGCCTTGCTGGAAGGAAGCCAGTATACCCGGCACGCAAATCTGAGTCCGGGCCAGCAGAACGCACAGCGCGCTCTAGGGAAGTGCCGAACTATTCGCCGTGAATTGTTCAGCAGACGCTGAGTCCGGCACATCCATGTGCCGCAGGAGGCGCTGATAAATCAGCGCCTCCGGAGGGACGCCGCTTGCAGCCCTCAGTCGAACATGATGACGCTGCGGGCCAGCTCACCCTGCTCGAGGGCTGCCAGTCCCTCGTTGACATCCTCGAGACGGATGCGGCGCGAAATCATGTCGTCGAGGTGCAGCTTGCCGGCGAGGTAAAAGTCGACGAATCGGGGCATGTCGACCCGGAAGCGGTTGGAGCCCATGTTCGAGCCCTGGATCTTGCGCTCGAACAGGAACTCGGCACCGTGCAGCTCGATGTTCGTACCTACCGGAATCATGCCGATGATGGTCGCGGTGCCGCCCGGGCGCAGGACTTTGAATGCCTGTTCCGCGGTGGCCTTGAGGCCGATAGCCTCGAACGAGTAATGCACGCCGCCACCGGTCATCTCGGCGATTTCGCCGACCACGTCTTTGTCTTTGGCGTTGACCACGTCAGTGGCGCCGAACTTGCGCGCGAGCTCCAGCTTGGATGGCACCATGTCCACCGCGATGATGCGGCCGGCACCGGCTATGGCCGCGCCATTGATGGCCGACAGACCGATGCCGCCGGCGCCGATCACGCAGACCGTCGATCCTGGCTCGACCTTCGCCGTGTGGATGACCGCGCCGACGCCGGTGGTGACGGCGCAGCCGATAAGGGCCGCGCGGTCGAGTGGCATGTCTTCGCGAATCTTGGCGATGGCGTGCTCGTGCAGCAGCATCTGTTCGGCGTAGGAGGACAGGTTCAGGAACTGGGCGATGGGCTGATCGCCCTTGGCCAGCCGCGGCTCTTCGCCCTCACCGCGATTCAACTCGGGCTCCTGGCAGAGAGACATGTGTCCGGTCAGGCAGTACTCGCAGTGGCCGCAGAACGCCGAAAGGCAGGTGATCACGTGGTCGCCCGGCTTGACGTAAGTGACCATGCTGCCCACTTCCTCGACGATGCCGGCGGATTCGTGCCCGAGGATCGCCGGCAGCGGATAGGGGTAGGATCCGTTGGCGAAGTGCAGGTCCGAGTGGCACACGCCGGCCGCCACGGTGCGCACGAGTACCTCGCGCGGGCCCGGCTTGGAAATCTTCACGTCCTCGATTTCGAGCGGTTTGTTCACTTCCCGCAGTACGGCTGCTTTCATGGTAATCGGCTCTCCTGGATGGCCTGTGGCGTCGCGCGTTGCGGCGCTCACATTAGGGACGCGCCTCGTGGGCGGGCGCTCTGATCGGTTGCCGGATTCTGCCAGAGGGCATCCGCCTTGGACAGTTTGTGGCCCGGGGGCAGGCTGAGATCGGGGCTGGACCTTTGCCCGGCGACGTAGCAGCCTTGGGGCGAGGGCGGGGAACGTGGGGCCCGCCGCGGACATCGGGAGACCGAGCGCATGATCCGATCGACGCGCGTGCGCGATTACATGATCCTGAAGCCGGTGCTGGTGAAGCCGGAAACCGATCTGTTCCAGGCGATCCATCAGATTCTGGTCAATCGCATCTCCGGCGTGACCGTAATCGACGAGGCAGGGCGACCGATCGGCATGCTTTCCGAACTCGATTGCCTCGGTGGGATCCTCACTGGTACTTACCATCAGTCGGTAGGTGGCAAGGTGAAGGATTACATGACGACGGGTCCCATCGAGTGCGTGGGCCCCAATGACGACATTCTGATCATTGCCAAGTCCATGCTCGAGCGGAAGCGCCGCCGCTTACCCGTGGTGAACAACGACGGCGTGCTCGTCGGACAGGTGACCTGCCGGGCTCTACTCAAGGCGCTGAAGGATTTCGAGGCGCCGGAGGATCCCACCGAGCGGCCGTGACTGAGCGCAGCGTGGCCGAGACGGGGGTACTCATAGCGCTCGGTGCGAACCTTGGCGATCCGGTCCGGCAGGTTCTAGGCGCCGTGCAAGAACTCGAGCGCAGGCTCGGCGGGCAGGGTTGGTATGCCTCCTCGCTGTGGCGGTCGCGCCCGTTGAATTGCCCGCCGGGTTCACCAGACTTCGTCAACGCCGTGATTGCCTGTGCGTTCCCGGAAGTTTCCGAATGGGCTTCGCCGCACGGCATGATCACCATGCTGCAGGCGCTGGAGCGCGCGAGCGGCCGTCTCGACGGTCGGCAGCGCAACGCGCCGCGGCCTCTCGATCTCGATCTATTGCTTTACGGTGACTGCTTAAGCGATAGCCCCGAATGCCTGTTGCCCCATCCTCGAGCGCTCGAGCGGCGCTTCGTGCTCGAGCCGGCGGCGGAAGTCGCGCCGGACTGGATCTGGCCGGGAACGGGACAGTCCATTCGTGCGCTCCGGGATGCATTGCGGGCGCAGACCGATCCTACCGACATCGAGCGGATGACCTGGGAGTCTTTTCGTATGGGTCCGTGACGGCCTCACGTAGCTGCTGCGCAGCCCCGGCAGGTCGGGCATGATCCTGGCTTTACCGACGATGGAGCAGCCGCCCCATGACCATTCCGGACCGGCCACCGCTGTGGACCCTGCTCGGCGAGGGCCTCAGTGGCGTCGAGGCTGTGCGTCTCGCGCTGCGCTGGCCGCGGTTGGCCGCGGCACCCAGGGGCCAGGGCACGGTGCTGCTGTGTCCGGGCTGGCAGGCTCCAGAGGCGAGCATGCTGCCCCTCGAGCTGTTTCTGAAACAGCTCGGCTATGACGCTCGGCCATGGGGTATCGGTCGCAACGACGGCGACGTGCCGGAGCTGATTCCGCGGCTGGCGGATCGCGTGGCGGAGGAGAGTGCCCGCGCCGGTGGGGCGGTGGCGCTGGTGGGCTGGAGTCTCGGCGGTTATCTCGCGCGGGAGGCCGCAAGGGAGATGCCCGAGGGCGTGCGTCGTGTGGTGACGCTCGGTAGCCCTGTCGTCGGTGGACCAAAGTACACGCGCGTCGCCCCCTTCTATCGCCTCCAGGGAGCGGATCTCGACGAGATCGAGGCGACGGTGGCAGAGCGCGCGCGGCAACCTCTCGCGGTACCGGTGCATGCCCTCTACTCGCGCCTCGACGGCATCGTCAGCTGGCAAGCCTGTGTAGACCACGGCGAGCCCCTCACGGAGCATGTCGAGGTCAGGACGACGCACATGGGCTTCGGCGTATCGCCGGACGCCTTCGAGGTCGTGGCTGATCGGCTGGCGCGGGATGCTACCCCAACGGCTTGAAGAACGCATTCGGGCGTTGCCGTGCCAGCGATGCTTCAGGGCAGACCACGTCATCGAGTCAGGACGCTCTTGCCGCGGCCAGGGTCTGATGCATGGTTTCGCGGCCGTCCTCCGCAATCCAGGCGAGCAGCAGGCCCTTGATGGCCATGGTCAGCGCGATGGGTTCCTCGAACATCATGTGGTGATGGGTGTTCGGTATCTCGATGATCGGTAGCACGCCGCCCGTGAGTTCGCGCATGTAGGGACCGCTGCGGGCGCCGTCGTCGGCGCTGTGCTGGCCGAGGATCACGCCGGATCGGCAGGCCAGGCCGATGAACTTGTCGCGTTGGTCGATCCCCATCTCCAGATGGTCGAACAGGCCCGGATCGAACTTCCACGTCCAGCCGCCCTCGACCTCCTTGAGCGACTGGCGCGCCATCCACCGGTGCACTTCGGGGTACCGATCGGGCTGCTCCGGCAACAGGCGGAAGCGGCCCAACGCCGTCTCGAGTTCTGGGTAAACGCGCAGGCGGCGCGGTTCCGTGCGGCGCTCGCGCTCCGCCGCAAGTCCCCATTCCGTGTACTGCTCCGGCGGGCTGACCGTGAAGTCGTTGAAGATCACGCCCGCCATCTCGGCACCGTAGTAGTGCGCGGTCTCGAGCGCTACGAAACCACCGAAACTGTGCCCGACCACGAATGGACGCGGGCCGAGGGTCTCCTGGCAGACGGACCATACTTCCTTGGCCAACGTGGCGCCGTCGTAGCGCTCGCGATGATCCGAGTCGCCGTTGCCTGAGAGGTCGAGCGCGGCAACACGAAACTGGTCGGCAAGGAACGGGGCGACGAAGCGCCACCAGTGCCTGTGGGCATTGGAGCCATGAATGAGCACGACGCCGGGCAGGTCCGGCGCACCCCAGGTCTCATAGCAGATCCGGGCACCTGCTACGGTCACTTCGCCGGGCGTACCGGGGGCGGCGAGGCCCTGTTCGAACCATTCCGGGGTGTTGCTCATCGTTTGACTCCTGTTCTCTCGTCGCTGAATTCAATGCCCGGTTCGCCTTCGTTCGGGCGCTACTGTGCAGCGCCATCGGCGCGCTTGCCGCGGTGTCATGGATCGAGCGAAGGCTGCAGTTGTGGGAGAGCGTGTCGCGCGCAGCGCGGCGCGCCGATCCGGCGGCGCAGCCGCCGGAATGCTTGCAGCGGGCGTATGCTGGCAGCGGGCGTTTCGACTTCGTTCCGGAGCTGCTCTGCAGCGCCATCGGCGCGCCGCCCTTTGGGCGACACGCTCTCCCACGGTGAAGTGCGAGCTTTGCTCGCGTCGAGGCCACGTGATTACCAACCGCACCGTGGATTTGAGCTGCATGCTTCGTCGGAGACGTAAACGGCGCGCCGCCCTGCGGGCGACACGCTCTCCCACGGTGAAGTGCGAGCTTGCTCGCACTTCACCACGTATCCACGCACGGGCGCTTCGGGGGGATGTCGCGCCAGTGGGACAGAGGGTTTGCGTCGAGGCCGGCGACGATCCAGCGCCGGGTTTCCGCCGGGTCGATGACGTCGTCGATCTCGAAGTGGGACGCCATGTTCACGCCCTTGCCGCGCTGGTACATCCGCTCGACCATCTCCTCGTAGGTCTTGCGCCGTTCTTCGGGATCCTCGATGGCTTCGAGTTCCTTGCGGTAACCGAGCTTGACGGCACCTTCGAGGCCCATACCGCCGAACTCGCTGGTTGGCCAGCCGAGGGTGTAGAACGGTGCCCGGAAACTGCCACCGGTCATGGCCTGGGCGCCGAGACCGTAGCCCTTGCGCAGAACGAACGCCATGAGGGGAATGGTGAGGCTGCCCGCGGTCACGAACATCCGTCCCGCATGGCGCACCAGCCCCTGCTTTTCCACTTCCGGGCCGACCATGAATCCGGGCGTGTCACAGAGGCTCACCACCGGAATGTTGTAGGCGTCGCAGAGCTGCAGGAAGCGCGCGCCCTTGTCGCAGGCTTCCACGTCGAGAGCGCCGGAGAGGTGTGCGGGATTGCTGGCCATGACCCCGACCGGCCGACCCTCGATGCGCGCGAATGCGGTGATGAGGCCGAAGCCCCAGTCGCGGCGCAGCTCCAGGACCGAGTCGGTGTCGGCCAGGGCATGCAGAACCCGGCGCATGTCGTAGACCCGCAGCCGGTTCTCGGGAATCAGGTGGCGCAGGACACGTTGGTCGGTGCAGTCCCACTGCTCGATGCGTCCCTGGAAGTAGGACAGATAGCGCTTGGCCACGGCGACCGCTTCGGCTTCGTCCTTCACCGCGATGTCCACCACGCCATTCGCGCGCTGGGCGGCGAGCGGCCCGACCTCATCGGGTCGGTACACGCCGAGACCACCGCCCTCGATCATGGCCGGGCCACCCATGCCGATGTTGGACCCCTCGGTCGCGATCACCACGTCGCAGGTTCCGAGCAGAGCCGCGTTGCCGGCAAAGCAGCGGCCCGAGGTGATTCCCACCATCGGTACCTGCCCCGAGAGCCGGCCGAAGTACCAGAACGCGAGACAGTCGAGTCCGGCGACGCCGGTACCGTCGGTATCGCCGGGGCGGCCGCCGCCGCCTTCGGTGAAGAACACCACCGGCAAGCGCGAGCGTTCTGCAATCTCGATCAGGCGGTCCTTCTTGATGTGGTTCATGGTGCCCTGGGTGCCGGCGAGCACGGTGTAGTCGTACGACATCACCGCGCACTGGGCACGTTCCGGTCCGAACTGACTGCCGTTGATCCGACCGATACCGGCTACCATGCCGTCCGCGGGCGTCCGCTCGATCAGCTCGGCCACCGGGCGGCGACGGCGCTGGGCCGCGATCACCAGCGGTCCGTATTCGACGAACGTACCGGGATCCACCAGGTCGTCCACGTTTTCCCGGGTAGTGCGCTGGCCGGTCTTGCGCCGGCGGGCAACCGCGTCGGGGCGCTGCGCATCGAGTCCGATCGCATGGCGTTCGAGCACCTCTGCGAGGTCCGGACGCATGGCATCGAGGTCGAACTCGGCGGCCTGTTCCTCGAGCGCCGCGTCCACTTCGCCCTCATCGATGAAGAGGAGCGGCATTCCTTCCAGCACAGTGTCGCCGGTGGTCACGGCAATGCTGCGGACGCTGCCGCTCACCGGCGCCGTGACCACGTGCTCCATCTTCATGGCGTCGAGGATCAGCAGTTCGCTGCCCGCCGCGACGCTGTCGCCTTCGGCCACGCTCAGCGCGAGCACGGTTCCCTGCATGGGTGCCGGGACCGTGACGGCGCCAGAGGGCGCCGCGACTTCCGGTGCATCGGCAGCTGTCGTTGCAGCCTTGCCGTAGGAAAGCACGGCCAGCGGATCGGCCCGATCCACACGGGCGCTGGCGTCGCGCTTCGTTTCCGGTTCTGCTGTCTCGAACCAGAGCCGTGGCATGGCCTCCGCACCCGCAACGAGATCCGCGGCATGTTCCTCGACGAAGCGGGTATGCACCCGGTTCGCGAGCACGTCCGGATGGGTGAGCAGGGCCTGCAGCAGGGCCGTGTTGGTCGGTACGCCCTCGATGCGGAACTCGGCCAGGCCCCGGGCCGCGCGGCGCATGGCGTCGGCATGATCGCCGTCAGGCGTATGGGCGATAACCTTGGCGAGCAGCGAGTCGAAGCTCGGCGACGTCGCGTAGCCGGCGTAACCGTAGGTGTCGGTGCGCAACCCTGGCCCCGTGGGCGGCTCGAAGGCAGTGAGTGTGCCGCCCTTGGGCAGGGTGGAGCCGTCGGCGCGCATCTGCTCGGTGTTGACGCGAACCTGCACCGCGTAGCCACGGGGCATATGCCGGTCGCCATCCAGATCCAGTTCCGCCAGGCTGCGCCCGCCGGCAATCGCGAGCTGCGCGCGCACGAGGTCGACCCCGGTCACCGCTTCCGTCACTGTGTGTTCCACCTGCAGACGGGGGTTCGCTTCCATGAACGCGAAGGCTTCGCCGTCAGCATCCAGCAGAAACTCGAACGTACCGAGACTCCGGTAATCCGCAGCACGGGCCATGCGCAGCGCGGCGTCTATGATCCGTTGCCGCAGCTCGGGCGTCAGGCTCGGGCTCGGCGCCAGCTCTACCAGCTTCTGATGCCGGCGCTGCAGGGTGCACTCGCGCTCGTGCAGATGGGTCACCGCGCCGCGACCGTCACCGACGATCTGCACTTCGATGTGGCGTGCACGGGCGAGATAGCGTTCCACGTAGAGCGCACCGTTGCCGAAGGCCGCCTCGGCCTCGGAAGCGCAGCGCTGCCACGCCGCCTCGAGCTCCTCCGCTGACGTCGCGGGGCGCATGCCGCGGCCGCCACCGCCCGCTACGGCCTTGATCATGACGGCGCCGCCTAGCTCCGCGAAAAAGGCGTGCGCCTGCTCGAGTGTTGTCGGGCCCTGAGTACCCTCCAGCAGTGGCACGTCCTGCTCCCTGGCCAGCGCACGCGCCCGGGTCTTGTCCCCGAACAGTTCCAGCATGCCGGCGTCGGGACCGACGAAACTGATGCTCTCCGCTTCGCAGCGGCGAGCAAGTTCCGGGTTTTCGGACAGGAAGCCGTAACCGGGATGCAGCGCATCACAACGGTTTTCCTTCGCGGCGGCGACGATTTGATCGATGTCGAGATAGGCGCGGGCACCCCTGCCGGGCAGGGCAATGGCCTCGTCGGCCGTCCGTACGTGCAGGGAGCGGGCGTCGTCGTCAGCATAAACGGCGACGGTTTCAAGGCCGGCCTCGGCGCCGGCGCGCAGCAGCCGTACGGCGATCTCGCCGCGGTTGGCAACCAGCAGTCGTGTAATCGATCTCAATGCTCCGGGCCCCTCTCCCGCTCCTGGCGAGGACGAAGCCTACCACCCGGCCGCTGCGTCCGGCAGGCGCCTCGGCTGGCAGCTGTATGCTCAGCCTCGAGACGAGTGGGCGTTGGAGCCGGACCGGTGGCCGTTTGCGGAATGCTGGCAACAGTTTTCGGCAGCAACGTGCCTTGTGGAGGCCGTCACAGATCAGTAGAGCGCTCTTGTTAACATTCCCTTGACAGTCCGCCAGTCGGTTTTACTGTGGAATTGGTCGGAGCGGGTCTCGACAAGACCGGCAGAGTTTGCGGCAATCCGGTTCAGTCACGGACTTTCCGGGTCGCACTGGGTTGATGCAGACGTCATGAGCCAACCGCTGTTTCCGGGTAATGGGCTTCCCGAGCAGGATCGCCCTTCGCACAGCAGTTTCGAGCTCAACGCAATGTCAGTAAGGCGTTGGCTGGAGCAACTGCCGCGTGCCAACACGGGTGCCACGACGCGGGCACTCTACGATGCGCTGTCCGAACTCAACCGGGTGCAGGTTCCGGCCTCCACCCGCCTGCAGATGCTCGATTGTCTGGTCCCGGTCTGGAATAACGTTCGTGAGCGCCTTCAGCGCCAGCACCTTGCCAAGGGTGGTCTCTTTGCAGAGCAGCCCCGGCAAGTGGCTCGGCTCCTCGAAAGCATGTCGATGTCCATCGTCATCGGTTATGCGCTCGTCGCGGTCCAATCCGAATCCCGGACCGTCCGTGATCGGCTCGAATCCCGCGCGCAGGTGGCCACGGCGGTCGCGGGGGCGCTGTCGGCCCAGCGCTACACGTTGTTCATCAATGCGCTCTTGTATCAGGCGCCGCGAATCGGCTTCTGGCGCTCTGTCCACGGCTTGTTCCAGCTAGCCGATGAGCAGGGGGTGGCGCTCGAGAAAGTTCAGATCGACGATCGGTCCTCTACCTGCAGGGACCTATACGTTTCCGCGCTGCTCTTTGCTGCCGCGGGTCTCAACCAGCTCCATCAGCGTGACCTGACCAGCCTCTACCGCCGCATTCCGGAGTGGGCGCCTGCGGTCGAGATCGTTGCGGGCGCACCGGAGCGATGCGTACTTGCAGTCGAACCGAATGCGGACGCCGGCCCGATCTATCGCAGTAAAGCGACCCGTGTCAGCTTACGCTGGCGCGGCCTGGACGTCTCCGAGCTGCTGCGTCGGCTCGAGGACGAACTGGAGTTGCCGACACCTCCTGCCGAACGTGCCCTGATGCTGCATCTCTCCGAGACCTGGGGGCTGCCGCAGAGTCGCGGAGCCATGCGCATCGAGGTCGAGGAACCACTGCTCATTTCCGTAGGACTGGCGTCGACGCATCACGAGGTTGCCGGAGACGTCGACTTCGATGCCTTGATTCGCGCAAAGCATGGTGCGGCAGGCGGCAATCAATTTCTCGACGAACGCGAGGCCCACGGGCGAAAAGAGCGTGACGTTTGGGACAGCGTGTACGAGACGCAGCGGGAACCCTCGCCGGCATTGGCCGCCGCGATGGAACTAGGTCTTGACGAGCCTCTGCCAGACGAGGACAGCGGGGCCACCCCCGCCCCCGAAGTCTTCCGGGTGATTGCGATCGATGCTAGCCCGCGCGGTTATCGTCTGCAGTGGCCGCGAGACGCCGAGGCGCCTCTGCAGGGCGGAGAGATCATCGGTCTCCGGCGCGAAACGGGTGGTCGCCAGTGGATGATCGGCGTTGTTCGCTGGGTGAGTATGAGCACGAAGGGTCCCCGGGTCGGCGTCGAACTGTTGAGCGCCGGTGCCAGGCCGCATCTGGCGCGTGCGTCTGCCGCGAGCTCAGGTAATTGGCACCGCGTGCTGTCGCTGCCGGAGATGAAGGCAATCGCTCAGCCGCCCATGCTGGTCATGCCCGTAGGGGTATTCGCCGAGCGGGACGCGATCGAGTTGTCGAGTCCGGAAGGAGACTCCGCGGTGGTCCTTACGCGCCTGGTCGAGGCTCGCGGCGGCTTCAGTCAGTTCGAATTTCGGGAAGTGGCGCTGCCGCACAAAGAGGCCTTGCCTGTTTCTGCATCTGCAC
>SLQW01000017.1 GCA_007131295.1 Pseudomonadales bacterium
CTGCTCGATGCCGGCGATGCCACGGAAAAGGGCGATCTCGTCGCCTTTCTCACGGGCAGCCGCATCACCCTCGAGGGTATGGGCCGCATCGGCTACGACGCCATCGCCGTCGGCAATCACGAACACAACTTCGGCCTCGATGCGGTGAAGGATTTTCACACCGCGGCCGGAGCACGCATGCTGGCGCTCAATCTCGTGGACGAAGATGGCAGTCCACTGCTGCCCGTTTCGCGGATGATCGACCGCAACGGCGTGCGTGTAGGCGTCATCGGCATGGCATTGCCCCGACCGAGAGACACGCTCGACTTCGAGGCATCGGGACTCGCCCTGGCAGATGAAGCGCAGCGACTGCGTGAGGTCGAGGGCGCTGAAGTCGTTGTCGTCGTGTGTCATGTCGGCGTCGCAGACGCTGAGCGCTGGTCGGCCATGGCACCAGCCGTGGATGTGTTCGTGACTGGACACACTCACAAGACCCTGCACAGCGCAAAAGTGTTCGAATCGACCGGCGCCCTGGCCGTACAGGCGGGCAGCAACGCACGCTGGGTGGGCCACCTGGAACTCACCATCGACGATGGCGGAACCATCGTCTCCCATCGCAGCCACCTGGTGGAGATGAAACACGATCGGGTCGAACCGGACGAAGCGCTGCTCGCCTGGATCATCGAACACGAATCACAGTTGGCACCCGATGCAGACGAGGTGATCACGGTTCTCGATGCACCGCTGGAGTGGTTCGCCATCGCGCGGCTGAAAGCGGAAGCCCTCAGGGTCTATGGCGACGCCGACATTGGCCTCTATCACCCCACTCATGTCGTCCGCAATCTCCTTCTCCCCGGTCCGGTGACCGTGAACGCGCTGTTTCGGACCGCTGCCGATCGCGGCCATCCGCTCATTGACACCTCACTGACAGGCGCCGAAATCACGGCCTACCTGAACGGATTGGCGGTACGCGACTACGCGCGTTGGGGACTGACCCAATGGGCCGGGTTCGAGGTCGAGATCGATGGCGCGGCGGGCGTCCACGTCATCGAAACTTCACTCGATCCGGACCAGTCGTACCGCGTGGTCATGCCCGAACGCGAGTGGGAGAAACGCTTTCTGCGACTGACAGAACAGCTCGATGCCGACGAGCGCGAGGGTGTGCTTGCGGAACGTGACTTCAGCGCTCATCCAGCCGGATTCTCGTCGGTCGATGCCCTCGCTGCCTATCTCAGAGACCTGGAGGAGCCGGTCGCATCTAACCTGGCGACCCTTAGGCAGCGACAGGGAGATGCGGACCCCTGGGAAGCACCCCTGGCGCAGCGCATCCTCGCGCGCCAGCTCGCTGACGCCGCCCGCGACTGACCGCGCCAAGATCACGGAGAAGACGATGCCCACACCCTCACGACGGGAACTGCTGCGCGCCACTCTGCCGGTCATGGCCGTAGCTGCTTCGGCCCCAGCTTGGGCGTCGGCACGCCACGAGACATCGTTGCAACGTTGCGTCGTCACCGATTTCGGGGCCCGGGGTGACGGGCGCACGCCGTGCGCCGTGCCGTTCCAGCAAGCTATCGACACCATGGAGGCGGCCGGCGGCGGCACTGTGGATGTTCCCGCCGGCACCTATCTGCTCGAGCGGACTCCACTTATCGGCAGTCGGGTCCATCTGCGCGGCGCCGGCGCCGGCACGATCCTGCGCGGCGCGCGTACCGGCGGTCATCAGGGAGCAGCTCTCATCAGCAACAAGGGCCAGCAGGCTGCCGGCTACGAAGGTGCCCACGACTGGAGCATCAGCCACTTGGCCATCGACAGCCCGGACACCAACGGCATCGTCGTGACCCACGCCCGCCGCGTCTACCTTGCGTTCATTCACGGCATCGACGTCCATCACCACTTCGTCGACATTGCGGGCCGGGAAGTCCTCTGCGAGCACCTCCTGCTTACCGGGCGCAGCGGTACGAGTACGTTTCAGATCGACTCGCTGCATGGCGCACAGACCATCTGGGACGGCGAGCGGGCCGTGTCGCCGCGCCTGGATGGGACCGAGGCGCGCGACGTCATCCTGCGCAGTTCCATCATCACGGCCACCGCTGGCCGCCGCGGCAGCCGCCCGCGGCACGACGTCAGCATCCACTTTCACGGTTCCGAGAGCGGCAGCATGGTGTTCAGCGATCTGATCCTGGGTGGTGCCACGACGGGCTTCTATCAGGATGGCGACACGCGCTACGACGACCTGCTCATCGACAACGTCCGCAGCAGCAATCCCGGCCACGCAGTCCTCTTGAACCCCGGTCGTGACGACCAGCGCGATATTATGATTCGCGGTCTGATCCACGCACCCGAAAGACCCGTCGATGACGAAACGCCCTATCGCGGGCTGGCCATCCACGGCCGCGATGGAGTCATCCTCGACGCTCTCCATCTGCGCGGAGACCACTACGCCAGCACTGACTACGCCGTTAAGGTCGCCGCAACGTCCCACGCCACGCTGAGCCACATCCTGGCGAGCGGCAACGCTGGGCGCGGCTTCGTACTGCAACCCTCTCGCGATGAGGCGGGTGGTCCGATTCTGGTGCAGGGTTGCCAACTGCGTGGTTTCGACATCGGCTGCGACGTACTGGCCGAAGGAGACCACCCTGCCTTCATCCACGGCAATCTCTTCACGAACGTGACGACCCACTACCGGGGCCCGGTCCGGCGCCCGGACTGACTGCTGCGTAACGAAGCGTAATCGCCTACGCGGCAACTCAGGACTTCGGGCACTTCCTGAAGTCGTTGCCCGCTCGACCCGACTCGTGAGCGGCGCGATCGAGCCAGGGACCGGCCTCGAGACGTCTGGGCGATCGTGAAGGGGCATCGGCACGGACGGCTCCTTGGGTTATGTTCCTCTGTCTGCTTCCCAGGGGCTCAAGATTGAACGCCGTTTCCATGCATGCTGGGCGCATCGCCAAGTCGAGTGCGCCGCTCGGACCCGAGGCGCCAGACTTGGCCGCACGCCACGATGGTGCGACTCAGCATGGTATGCATCGTACTGCCGTGAGCCGACCCGCGTGATGCACTCCGAGCGATTCCCGTGACCGGGCACGCCCTCGCAACGGCACGACCCGCACACCGCGTGTCCATGTTGGCGGCGCTTGCAATGCTGCTGGCGGCAGGCGCACTGCTCGCACTCAGCATCGGGCCTTACCCGCTCGCGTTCGGTGACGTGCTTGCTGCCCTTGCCGGGCAGGCGGACGCGCAGGCGCAGCTGGTGATCTGGAACATCCGGCTGCCGCGGGTGCTCGGCGCCATGCTGGTCGGCGCCGCCCTGGCCGCGGCCGGGGCGTCCTATCAGGTGATGTTCCGCAATCCGCTGGTGTCACCGGACATTCTCGGCGTCTCCGCCGGTGCTGCGCTCGGTGCTGTCTGCGGCATCTTCCTATCCCTGCCCCTGCTCGCGGTGCAGGGCTTCGCGTTCCTTGGTGGACTCGGCGCCGTCGCGCTGGTGATCTTCATTGCGTCCTCGGTCCGCGGCGTCGACCACACCCTGGCGCTGGTATTGACCGGCATTGTGGTCGGCGCCCTGGCAGGTGCCGCCACCTCCCTTCTGAAGGTGATGGCAGACCCCTACGATCAGTTGCCGGCGATCACGTTCTGGCTCCTCGGCAGTCTCGCCAACGCCACCGGCAGCGACCTGATGCCGGTGCTGCCGGTGGTGCTGATCGGTCTCATCCCGCTGATCCTCCTGCGCTGGCGCATCAACCTGCTCGCCCTCGGCGACGACGAAGCGAATGCGCTAGGCGTCGATGCATCTCGTCTGCGGCTGCTCGTGATTGCGGCGGCGACGATCATCACCGCCTCGGTGGTCGCCATAGCCGGCGTGGTCGGCTGGGTCGGTCTCATCATTCCGCACATGGCGCGGCTGCTCGTGGGTCCCTCTTTTGCCACCCTGCTTCCGGTGGCCGCCGTCCTCGGCGCGGGGTATCTGCTGCTCGTCGACACCCTCTGCCGGACGCTCGCGACGGTGGAAATCCCGCTGGGCATCCTCACCGCCATCATCGGCGCGCCGTTCTTCCTCTGGCTGCTCGCGCGCGGCCGCCGGGGCTACACATGATCGCTGCGGGTGCGCTCAGCATCGGCCACGGCCGCACGCTAGTCGGCCAAGCCATCTCGCTCGAGGTCGAAGCCGGCGAGATCGTCTGCCTGCTCGGTCCGAATGGCTGCGGCAAGACCACTCTGTTCCGCACCCTGCTCGGTCTCATCCCACCGCTCGCTGGCCGCGTACTGCTCGATGGCCGTGATCTCACCACGCTCGGCCGCAGCGCGATCGCGCGCCGCATGGCCTATGTGCCTCAGGGGCACGTCCCTCCATTTCCCTACGAGGTGGAAGAAGTGGTCCTGATGGGGCGCAGCGCCCGCATCGGTTTGCTCTCGGCGCCATCGGTGCTCGACCACGAAGTGGCGCGCACCGCACTCGCCCGCCTCGGCATCGGCGATCTCGCCGGCGCCGACTACTCACGGCTTTCCGGAGGTCAGCGCCAGCTGGTGATGATCGCCCGCGCCCTGGCTCAGGAAGCGTCGATTCTGGTGATGGATGAGCCGACAGCCAGCCTCGATTTCGGCAATCAGGCGCGAGTGCTCTCGCGCATCGCTGAACTCGCTCACGCCGGGGGCCATGCGGTGCTGCTCTCCACCCACGACCCCGATCAGGCCTTCGCCCTGGAAGCGCGCGTCGTGCTGATGCACGACGGCGGCCTGCTCGCCGACGGCCCGGCCGGAGACGTCCTCACGCCCGATCGTCTGAGCGAGGTCTACGGCGTGCCGGTGCGCGTCGAGCGCACCGCCAGCGGCCGCCACGTCTGCGCACCAGCATTAACTAAAGCGCATTCCCTGGGTTTGCTGAAGTGAGACAGCGACCGTCTCAAGCTGCTGGCCGAGCTGAATATCCGAGGTCAGCGCTGCGGAACGTGCCTGCGCCCCTCGGTTGCTCCGCTCGGCGGGCGCAGTCCGGAAGCAGGGCAGCACAGGCGTCGCAGTACAAACAGGCCCCGAGCAGCACGACCCACGCTGTGACGGACTCGCGGATCCCAACTCTGGAGGCGCAATCGCTATGAGCGTGCACTGGTCCATCATCCGCCGACTCCTGTCGCATCCGTTGCGCGTCACCGTTGTCGATGACCGCCGCTCCTACAAAGGCATCGAGATCATCGTGGCGGCCCTGCACGTCGCCGGCGCAATCGATCGTGTGTGCAAGACGAGAACGGTCGCCATGCTGGTGCCATCGAGTGGTGCGGCGCCGATCATCGCCCTTGCCGCCTGGTTTCTCGGCAAGACCGTAGTACCCCTCAACTTCCTCCTGAAGGATCATGACTTGCAGTACGTGGTCGACCACTGCGGTGCCGACACGATCGTCGCGGTTGATGCCCTGCTCGAGCACATGGCGACCACTCCCCATTGCGACAACTTGATAAGGCTGGAGGAACTGAGCTTCTCGGGTGTCCCGCCTCTCCGGATACCCGCTCGATCTGCAGATGACGACCTCGCAGTGATCCTCTACACCTCCGGCACCAGCGGTCGCCCCAAAGGTGTCATGCTCACTCATGGCAATCTGTTGGCAAACGTTCGCCAGATCAGGCGCTGGGTCGACTTTTCCGCCGACGACATCCTCGTTGGCGTACTCCCGCAATTCCACTGCTTTGGCTTCACTGTCCTTACCCTTCTGCCTCTGATGGCAGGCCCCCGCGTCGTGTACTCGGCCAGATTCCAGCCACGCAAGATCATCGGACTGATTCGCGAGCACCGGGCCACGGCCTTCATTGGCATCCCTTCGATGTTCAAGGCTCTGCTGCAGGTGAAGGATGCGGGCCCTGACGACCTTCGCACACTCAGATACGCAGTTTCCGGCGGCGAGCCGCTACCCGATGCCGTTGCCGAGCAGTTCGAGCAGCGTTTCGCAGTGACGCTCAACGAAGGCTACGGGCTGACTGAAACAGCTCCCGTGACCAACTGGTGCCGACCCGAGGAGTACCGGAAGCATTCGGTGGGTCCGCCGCTCCCGGACGTCGAGGAGCGGATCGTCGACATCGACACGGAAGAGGTACTCGGCCCCGACAGCATCGGCGAACTGAGGATCAAGGGGCCGAATGTGATGCGCGGGTACTACCACGCAGATGAAGCGACTAAGGCGAGCTTCGATGAGGCCGGGTTTCTGAAGACCGGCGACATGGCACGGCTCGACTCAGCAGGGCACCTGTACATCACAGGACGCCTCAAGGAAATGCTGATCGTCGGCGGAGAAAACGTCTTCCCCCGCGAGATCGAGCTGGTCATCGACCAGCATCCGGCCATTGCCGCGAGCGGCGTCGTCGGCATTCGAGACGAGCTCAGAGGCGAGGTACCCGTAGCGTTCGTCGAGCTCGCTGAGGGCGAGTCGTTCGATGAGGCTTCCATCATCGCCCACTGTCGTGAACGCCTGACGAACTACAGAGTGCCGAGACGCGTTTACCGACTCGACACTATGCCTCGAAGTCCCATCGGCAAAATCATGCGGCGCGAGCTGAAGTCGATGGTCGAGCAAGGGGCACTGCCACAGGACCAGAATCAGCCATCGAAAAGCGAGTAAAGCCTGCTTACAGCCTGTCAGCCGCGCCGGTCTCGAATGCGCTGGCGGATCTCTTCCTGTTGTTCCGGCGTCATCGCCTCCCAGCGTTCCCGAATCCGTTGGCGTCGCTCGAAGCGTCGCTCGGCGATCTCTTCCCGGATTGCTGCGCGCTCCTCCGCACTGAGATCGTCCCAGCGCTGCCGGACTCGCTCCCTGCGCTCGTCGCGGCGCTCACGCGTTGCTTCGCGAGCAGCCTTACGCTCCGCTTCGTCCATATCATCCCAGCGCTGGCGGGCAACTTCCCGGCGCGCATCGCGACGTTCCCGCGCCAGCCATGAACTCAGCCTGAAGTCGGATGGCGGTATTCCTCGGGAGCTGCCAGCAAGTATCAGTAACCCGGCGGCGGCATGAAGCCGAAACCGGCAGCTTCCAGCAACTTCGCAATGCCAAGCGTCTTCAGGTCGCCGAACTCGGGCCCGATGATCTGTACACCGATGGGAAGCGTCGCATCGGCGAAGTCCGGATGCCCGCCGGTGGGAATCACGGTGGCTGGCAGGTAACTGGCAATGGCGAGACCAGCCCAGAACAGCTGCTCGAAGTACGGCCGCGTTTCGCCGTCGACGTCGAGGCTGCGCTCACCGAACGGGCGATGATCGTGCGGAAACGCGACAGTCGCCATGATCGGCGAGATCAAAACGTCGTAGCGGCGGAAGAATTCGTGCCACGCCCAGCGCTGCCGGGTGCGATGCTCGTTGGCAAGCGAGTAGTCGCGAAAGCTCGCCACCTGCGCCCGCAGCACCTGAGCCTGGGCGCTGTCGTCTGCAGGATCGAGTGTTGCCGCCTGCGCCTGCAGCTTGAGGTAAGCATCTTCCGGGTTTCGAGACGCCATCACGCTCCACAGCAGCATCTGATAGTTGGCGTGGCCCGCATCGAGATCGATGTCCGGTCGCGCCTCGAAGTCGACGCTGCCGCCGGCGGCCCGGATGGCATCCGCGACCGCCTGCACGCGACCCTGCACCGCCTGGCTCACGCGCGCCCGGGGATGATCGATCAGCACAGCCGCTTTCACGTCGGCAAGCGAAGCGAAAGGGCTCGGCTGCAGCGCAAGCCGATAGCCGGCAGCATGGATCTCGTCCGGCCCCGCCATGGCCAGCGTCAGCGCTTCGCAATCCGTGGCTGTGCGCGCCAATGGGCCGATCACCGTCAGATCAGACTGGGCGAGCACCCCTGGCGCGGCATGCCCACGAGGCGGCAGAAGCCCCCAAGTGGGCTTGTGGCCGAACACGCCGCAAAAATGCGCAGGGTTACGGATGGAACCGCCGATGTCGGATCCGGTTTCGAGAGGGGCCAGGCCTGCTGCAAGCACGGCCGCGGAACCACCGGAAGAGCCGCCCGGACCGCGCGCCGTATCCCAGGGATTGTTCGTGGTACCGTAAATCTCGTTGTAGCTCTGAAAATCCGCCAAATTGAGCGGTACGTTGCTCTTGCCGAAGATGACTGCGCCGGCCTGCCTCAGCCGCGTGATGGCCAGCGCATCGCGCCGAGCTACGTTGTCGCGATAGACGGGATTTCCGCGGGTCGTGTGCAGGCCAGCAACGTCGTAAGACTCCTTCACGGTCATCGGGACGCCGTGCAGCGGTCCCCAGATCTCCCCGCGCACCAACGCCGCGTCTGCCTCGCGCGCTCGCGCACGGGCGCGCTCCTCGTCCCACTCGATGATGGCATTGAGCTTTGGATTGAGCCGGTGAGCACGCTCCAGAAAATAATCGAGCAGCTCTAAGCAGCCGACCTCCTGCTTGCGGATTTTCTCTGCGAGCGCAAGCCCGCTCTCGAACGCCAATTCGGTCATCCCATCCTCCTCGACAAGCCCGGTGAAGCTAGCTTGCAGAGGTGGCGCTGCGCAAGCAGTTCGGGCGGTTGGCACCGAACATGCCCTAGCGTCGAAAGGCAAGCTGCAAGTAAATCTGAGTCTCCAAGGAGATGGGCGGAGCTGGTGTTCTCTGAATCGGTCCAGCCGACCAGGGAAACAAGATAGCGTCACTCGCGGACTGTGCCCAAAGTCCAGTTGGCCTTGTGCCCATGCGGATGCACGCGTGTGGCCAGCCGCTCCTCGCGGCCACCTGGCCAGAGCGTAAGCGTGAGCTCGTACTCGAAGCGCTTGCCGACGCGGAAAGGCTCCATCGCCAGCCACGCCAGCGGCGTACGGTCGGTGGCAGTTTCGCCGACATTCGCGAGCAGCGCGCGGAAGCGCGACCGTTCCGCCTTCGGGATGTATTGCATGACGATGGAATGGTAAACGACCAGCGTCTCCCCCCGTTGCCGACGGAATAACTCGGCCTCGATCCATGCGGCAGCTCCGGCGACCTGGATTGGCGAGGGCCGCGCCGCGGCAATCGCCATGGCCGCACGCTGGCGCGCCAGGCGCTCGGTCTGATCCGCCCAAACATAAGCCGCAACACGCAACCGATCGGAATCGGTAGCAATAGGCAGCGGATTCGGGTCACAGCCGCGGCGGGATGCGACCTCTACCGGTGTCGTCAAATCCGGGCAACTGCCGCGCCACTGGCAGGCGATCCGCACCGGGCTGGCCGGGTCGCCCCACTGCGCCTCGCCAAGGTCGTAGCGGTACTGATCCCAGAAGAGATTGAGTCCCGCACTGGCGCCGATTTCACGCAGCGCGAGCGGCAGTCCCGTCCGGCGGGCCACTTCCAGGAAGCCACCGAGCAGCACGCCCGAGCGCCCAACCTCGTTCGTCTGTGGAGGCAGGGTCAGGAACGTCCGCACCTCGCGCTCATGCTGCGCGAGAGTGGCGGCAGCCGCATGCCAGAGCTCCGCGGTCGCCTGCACGTTCCACGAGCCGCCAGCAGACGGATAATGGGCAGCGAGTGCGGGTGCCCGCCCGGTGAGAACCAGATGGTGCAGCGCGCCCGCGAGCCGCAGCGACAGTGCGGACGCCAGGGGATCGTCGGGAAAGTCGCGCAGCAGTCTGTGAACGACGCCCTGCGCGACATAGTCCGCAGCGGCGCCATCCAGCAACGCACCCGTGAGCGGCGACGCCAGCGAGCGGCAGGCGTCAGCCTGTCGCCGCAGATCCAGCGCTACCGGATCGTCACCCATCACTGTTCGGCCTCCACGCCACACACGTCGGTTCGAATCGAAGTCCTTGCGCAGTTGCATTGCAACCGCGGACGCTGCCAGCTTGCGTCTATCGTACCGCCCACACGAGTGTCTGCACGCCGGCACCGAACACACCCAACACGGAAACGCTCGTTGCCAGGAGCGCCAATGCCATTCTGCCTCCGGAAACCCCATGCTTGGCAGGGCGAGCATCAGCCAGTAGATGACCATGAATGCGATGGCTACGGCCGCACAGGCGATTACCGCCGTCGTCATGAACGCGAGATGGGTAGCCCGAACGCCCGGGTGCAAGGCGCGAAAACCTTCGGAAGCGGCCTCGACCAGCATTGAAACCCTTGGGGTCGGACCAATTCAAGCCATTGAAATTTCCGTAGAAGCTGCAACGATACGGTCGGGAGCTCGGTTCGCAGCCACATGCAGCATGGGTTGGCTCCCCTAATCTCGCGGTCAGGGAGAACACTTTCTCACCTTTCGACGCTCGCCTGGTCGCATGAGTCCTGCTTACCGAGCTGGTCAGGTCATGCAACCCACTTACCGGCACGTCATAAGCCAGGAGCAAATGCCATGGATGCGTGGGAAAAGTTCGATCTCTGGAAAGAGCCCGAATCGTTCTTGTACATGCCGCTGACAGACCTGACTCCCGCAGAACAGGTTGTTGCACTGGCAATCAACCTCGATGACCAGATCCATAATGGAGGATTGTGTCAGTATTTCGACAACGCCTATGGCGATGACGCGGGACTTGCGCACGACGCGCTGTTAGCGATTGGCGCGGATGGCCCTGCAGAGGCGTATCAACGCGCTCTGACGGTGTTCCCAGAGTCTGCTCCACCCGTGGATACGGAAGCGAGGAGAGATATCCTGAGTAACCTGCCGGAAGAGCAGTTCGACTTTCTGAATGAACTGGATGGAATCTATCACTCTCATGCCGATCTCGTACCGAGATTGGTGGCTGAGTACATCCAGCGAAATCGGAAGGACATACGAGGCTCAGAGGAATTCTGCGCCCAATGAGGGCAGCGGCGTCCGATAGGGCGTCGCGATACTTGCCCCCTAAGGCTATGAGCGTGCTTCCGACCCGAGACTCGCCCGCCATAGTCTGACGCTCCACCGCCGCGGACATGATGAAGTTCCTGACGGCAATGATCGGCCAGGAAGGCGACGAGTGGATCCCCATCGCCTACCTCGCCATGCGGCCGCGCGCCACGCGAGTCGGCCTTGCAGAGGTCGCTCCGCCTGATGCACGGCGGCCGCCGGGGTTCACACGCCGCGCACGACCTTCTTCTTGCTCTTCGCAGGCAACGGCCGGCGGCCCTCGATGTAGTCGTCGATCAGCTCGTGGTAGCGGCGGATGCGGTTCTCCTGGGCGGCCAGGTAGACACCCTTGAAGCCGCGCGAGCGGAAGCCCGTCTGCTGGCGCACGAAGACAGCGATGTCCTCATCGATGGTCTTGCCCATGGAACGCTCGCCAAGCTTGAAGACGATGTGCGGATTTTCGGCGTTGCGTTTGAATTCACCGATCATGGTCGACACCGGTCCCTTCTCGCCCTCGGGCTGGCTGCAGTACCACCAGTTGTCGAACACGCACTGTTCCGGATCGGTGGGGTGTGGGCGGGCGCGCAGGAAATGGAACCCGTCCGCCCAGACCGAGACCGCAAAATTGGGAAACAGCGTGTAGTGGAAGGCGTCGGTGAGCGCCTCGTCCGGCAGGTTGTCGTAGTGGGTGTAACCGCGCTTCGCACCGACCTCGCGCTTGGCCTTCTGGAGCGCGAGCCGGGTGTCGTCCGGCCGGCCCTTGAAGTCGGCCGGGTCGAGCTCCCAGAAACGCAGCGTGGACGCCATCGGCTCCAGGATGTTGCCGAGCTTATCGGTCTGGCCGGCGGCGTAGCCGCCTTCCATGATCATGCGGTTGTGGCCTTCGTCGGAAAGATCGAAGCGGGTCTCGTCGACGTTAGTGTTGACGTTGGCGAATACCTTGCGGCGGTTGGTCTTGATGTTGGCGCCCAGGTGCACCGTGGGCACGTGGTAGGACTCATTGAAGTTGTCCAGCACCACTTTCCAGTTGCACGGCAGCGTCGTGGTCAGGCCAACGTAGCGCTTCCATTTGTCGATTTCCCAGCGGCTCCAGTCGTCCCAGATCGGGCCGAGATACTCGCGCAGGCTGACGCAGTCCGGGTCCATGTTGACCCAGATGAAGCCTGCGAACGTTTCACAACGCAGCTCTTCGAGTCGCACCTTTCCGCAGGGGTCACCATCAGGAAAGTCGTGTCGGTCCGGCGCGAAGTTGAGTTCGCCGTCGGGCATGAAGGCCCAGCTGTGATACTTGCAGACGAAGCGCTTTACGCTGCCCTTCTCGTCATCGACGAGCGGATTGCCCCGGTGCTGACAGACGTTGTAGAAGGCCTTCACGCTGCCGTCTTCCTGACGCACCATAATGATCGACTCGGGCCCGACCTCCTCCATCTGCCAGTCGCCGTAGTGCGGGAGCTCCGACTCACGACCCAGAAGCAACCAGACCTTGGTCCACATCTGCTCCCATTCCTGCTCGGCGAATTCTTTCGACGTGTAACGCCAGCCAGGAATGGAATGGCCACGCAGTTTCTGCTGCGGCCAGCTTGTGATTTCGCGGCGGGATTTCGCTTCTGCCATGCTCATCTCTCCTGAGGGGCCTGACACGGACCGTCACCCCATTCGGGCGTGTCGTCGATGTCATCGACCGATACCCAGCATTTCTAATCGGGAGCCGGGGAGGGGGCAACTCTCGAAAAGGCCCGGGTCACACATTTCTATTGAGAACGACAGGGTGGCTCGCATCGCGCCGAAACCCCTGGGCGTGACAAGCGGGTTTCGCGCCGAATGCACCGCATGCCTGGAACTCTGCGGTTGCGCGGTCGCGAAAACCGACCACCGCTAAGCCATGAAGCTCAGCTACGAACTGGGTCGAATGCAATCTCGAGTCCGGTGAGGCCATGCAGGAGCGCATTGGGCGCAAACTGAGGCGGTGAGGCGTCCGCCGCGAGGCGCAAGTTGTCGAGCCGATTGAGGATGACGCGAAAGCTGATCTTCATCTCGCGCCGCGACAGCGCCGCGCCGAGGCAATGGTGCACGCCGCGCCCGAAAGCCAAGTGCTCGCGCAGGTTCTGCCGATCGAGATCGAATGCAAGCGGCTCGGGAAAGCGGGTGGCATCCTGGTTCGCCGCCGCGAATCGAGCGAAGCAGATGCTCTCTGCGGGGATCCGCACGCCGGCAACCTCCACCTCGCGTGTGGTGCGCCGGAACATGTTGGCCGAGGGACTGGATATGCGCAGCACCTCCTCTACCAACGCTTGGATCATGGCGTCGCTCGGGTCGTTGCGGATGCGCGCGTACTGCTCCGGATGCTGGATCAGCAGCCAGATTCCTTCGGTGAGCGCCGACGCCGTGGTCTCGTTACCGGCAACGAGGATCTGCGACAGCATCGACAGACACTCCGCGTCCGACAACGGCTGCTCGCCGTCGATGCTCGCATTCACCACCTTCGACAGGATGTCATCGGTCGGTTGCTGCCGCCGCTCGTTCATCCTCGTGACGAAGTAGTGCTGAAACTCGACGATGTCCCGCGCCACCCGCTTGCGGCCCGCGTCATCGAGCTGACCGGACAAATTGCCGATGAAAGCGTTGGTCCACTTGCGCAGCTGCGGCAGGTCCTCGAGGGGCACGCCGATCTGTGATGCGATCACAGTCAGCGGCAGCGGGACACCGAACTCTTCCAGAAACTCGCAGCGGCCGCGCTCGATGAAGCGGTCGATCAACTCGTTCGCCGTGGCCTCGATGAACGGCTCCAGCGCTTTGAGGCTCGCGGGCGCAAAGGCGCCATCGACGAACTTGCGGTAGCGCCGCTGCAGGGGCGGATCCTGGGTCAGCATCGTGGAGACGTTGGGATAACCCTCGGCCAGGATCGCCTCGAGCTCGGGATCGCTGGCGGCCATGGAGCCGGTGCCGACCCCAGGCATGACTGAGGAAAATGTCTCGTGGTCCATGGCCATGGCCACCACGTCGTCGTAGCGGGAAATCATGTAGATGCCGCTCGCGGGGTCACGGTAGACCGGCGCTTCGCGATGCAGGCGCTGATTCATCGCGTAAGGGCAGGCCAGAAGCTCCGGGTGCATCGGGCTGAACTGGCCGAGCGGACAGCGCTCGGCGAACGCCACCATGTCTCCGGTTTCGGTTGTCATCTTCATCTCCCTGGCACCCGCGCCAAGCGCAGTGTCGCGCCACGCAGGCATGCAGCGCAATCTTCTCCTGCTGCGCCGGGGGGCGCTGCCACCACGCAAAGCAGCTTGCCCTCTGCCCCGCAATGGACACAATGAACCCATGACCACTCCGGATCCAAACAACCCCTCGCCGGGAGCTTCGGCTGACCCGGGCACATGGCGCTTCGCAGACGTCGAGTTCGACGTGGCCGCATTGGAGCTGCGCGTGCAGGGTGAGGCCGTCTCGCTGCAGCGCAAGCCCCTGGAGCTGTTGCGGACATTGCTCACGCACGCCGGGGAAGTGGTCACCAAGGAGGAACTCCTGGAGGCCGTGTGGCCGGGCCGAATCGTCACTGATGCCACGTTGACCAAGGCCATGGCGAAGCTGCGGCTGGCGATCGGCGACGACGACCAGGACATCATCCGCACTGTCCATGGCTACGGCTATCGCCTGATGGCGCCGGCGGAGCGCGTCGCGGACGGTCGCAGGAGACCGTCGCCACTGGCGCTCGAGAGCGGTATGGCCGTGCCCCAGCGTCCCAATTTCGTCCTGCAGCGACGGCTCGGCAGCGGTGGTGCGGGAGAGGTCTGGCTGGCGGCGCACCAGAAGACGCGGGAGGCCCGCGTTTTCAAGTTCTCGCTCGACGAAGAGCAGCTCAGATCACTGCGGCGCGAGGTCACCATCTACCGGCTGCTGCATGACGCCTTAGGCGACCATCCGGGCTTCGTCCACATACACGACTGGAACTTCGAAGAACCCCCGTTCTTCATCGAGTTCGAGCACATCGCAGGCGGCAGCCTGGCGGACGCTCATGCCGAAATCGTGCAGTGGCCGCTGCCTGAGCGACTCGAACTCGTCGCCCGGCTCGCGGACACCCTGGCCGACGCCCACGGTCTCGGAGTCCTGCACAAGGACCTGAAGCCCGCCAACGTCCTGCTCACGCACGATGTCGACGGCACCGCACGGCCACGCCTGTGCGATTTCGGCACGGGCATCCTGCTGGCGCCGGACCGGCTGGATCAGTTCGGCATCACCCGCATGGGGCTGACGCGGACCGCCGACGATGACGAAACCAGCAGCGGCACGCCGCTCTACATCGCGCCGGAGGTGGTGGCCGGCCAGGCGCCCACCGCGCGGGCCGACGTTTTCGCGCTCGGAGTGCTGCTCTATCAGATCGCGGTCGGGGATCTGCAGCGGCCCCTCGCCGCCGGCTGGGAAGAGGACGTCGACGATGCGCTTCTGCGCGAGGACATCGCCGCCGCCGCCCATGGCACGTGGCAGCGTCGTCTCGGCGATGCGCGCGAGCTGGCCGAACGGCTGCGTGGCCTCGAGGCACGACGCATGGCGCGCGCCGAAGCGGAACGTCTGGAGCGCGAAGCGGCGGAGGCACGCACGGCTTTGGCGCGCACCCGGGCGCGACGCCCCTGGATTGCCGGCAGCGTCCTGGTGCTCCTGATCGGCATGGGCTTCAGCACCTGGCAATGGCAGGAGGCGCGCCTCGCTCGCGCCGCCGTCGAACAGGAGGCGGCCCGCAGCGCAGCCGTGAACGCCTTTCTGACCGAAGACCTGCTGGCCGCCGCCAACCCCTACGATGCCAGCGGTTATGACGTCAGCATCAAGGAACTCCTGGAAAGGACCGTGGCCGCACTCGACGCCGACTCTGGTCTGGAGCCGGCGGTGGAGAGCGCCGTACGCCGTTCCATCGGCATGAGTTTTCTCAAATTCGGCGAGGATCGCAGTGCCGAGGTACAGCTCCGCCTCGCGCACAGCCTGGCCTTGGACAGTTTCGGTGAGCACGTGGACGAAACGCGACAGATCGCGGCCCTGCTTGCGGAAGCGCTGGCGTATCAGGGACGCACCGACGAAGTACGCGCCCTGCTCGCTCCGCTGGCCGCTCCGGAGGGGTCCCTCGAACATCTCGAGCATCAGTTGTTGGCCGCGCAAGCACTGCGCTTCGCCCGGGAACTGCCAGCGGCCATCGAGCTGTACGAGGGCGTGCAGCACGACCTCGCGAACCTTCCCGATCCACCGGCGGACCTGCAGGAGCGGGCAGGCGACGGATTACTGACGGCCCTGCACGATGGCGGTCGTCTCGCAGGCGCGCTGCAGCTGATCGAGGACCACCTCGACTTCCTCCGCGAGCGCCATGGCGAGGATTCCATGGACTTCCTCGTTGCCCAGTCCTTTCTCGCGCAACACTACCGGGACACCGGCAACTTCGAGGCCGCCGAGAGCGCCTATCTTCGAATGCGCGAGGGCCTCACGCCCCGATTGGGCGCGGGCCATCCGGTCGTCGCCTCGGTCCTGCACCAGCTTGGCAGCTTGTACATCATCTACCAAAGGCTGGAGCTCGCGGCCAAGTTCTCGGAGCTGGCCTTCGAAGCCCGACGCGAGCAGTACGGGGAAGAACATGCGCACACGCTCGGCAGCCTCAACAACCTCGCCATGGCCCTGCGTGGCCTCGAGCGCTTCGAGGAAGCGCTAGCCAAACAGCGTCTCGCAGAAGACGTCGCCCGCCGGCTGCACGGTGACGAGTCGGCGCTCGTCCTCATGCTCCAGTTCCATCGCGGCATGACTCTCATGGAGAGCGGTCAGCTCACAGAGGCGAGACCGCTGCTGCTGGAGGTCGCCGAGCGCGCTTCCGACATCTTCGATCCGATCTGGCAGGGCAATGCGGCCTACGGGGTCGGCCGGCTGCACCAGGCCGAAGGCGAAGGCGAGGAGGCTGCCCCGTGGTTAGAGCGCGCTCTGGAGCACTACACGGCGCAAGGCTTGGCAGACTCACCGCAAGCCGATCACATACGCGCGACGCTGGCCAACCTGCGTTGAACCTAAAACGCTCGGATGAACCCGGAAGGCGGGCCGCCGCGTGAGCTCACAGGCGACTGCCGTCAGCTCGGCGAACAACCGCAGCCGGCGCGTTAATTGGCCTGCCCCCGGATGACGCGTCCTGGCCGGGCGCCGGTATCCTCGTCGTTCTCCCGTGTCGGCACACCGTTCACGAACGTGTAGAGATAACCGGTGGCCGACTGCAGGATGCGGCTGCCGCCCGCAGGCAGGTCGTGGCGAACCTCGAGCGGTCCGAGATCGAGGCGCGCGAGATCGAACACGTTGAGATCGGCGCGCTTGCCGACCTCGATGCTGCCGCGATCGTCGAGTCCGAAGAGCTGCGCATTGCGTTGCGTCTGTTTGTGCACCATCAATTCGATCGGCATGCGCCGGCCGCGGCTGCGATCGCGGACCCAGTGCTTGATCTGATACGTGGGGTTCACCGCATCGAAGATCAGGTTGACGTGCGCACCTGCATCGGAGAGCCCGATGGTCGTCTCGGGGTGGAGGATCATCGTCTCCATGACGCTGAAGCTGCCATCGACGAAATTGGCGCCAAGCAGAATGGCAAAGCGCTTGCCATCGCCTGCAGTGAGAAAGTCGTAGACGTACTCAGGCACGCTCTGCCCGGCCGCCGCAGCGCGCGCGGCGAAATTAGCACTCGGCTCTGGCTCGTAATCGATGGGATACTCGATGGGAAACATGCCCGGGGCGGCGGCGCCCAGCAGTTGGTAAACGTTGGCCATGGCGCCGGCCTGATCCGGCGGCACGTCGCTGTCCGCGAGGATCGCGGCCCGGACTTCCGGCTGGCGCATGGCGGCCGCGCGCTCGGCCAGCGGCAGATGGGCAAGGCGCAAGTAAGTCTCGCGGCGCTGGAACATGTGGTAGGTGTCGAGATTGGTAACCAGGCCGATGGGGCGCGTGGTGATCTGCGGCCGCAGCATCAGGCCCTCGGCATTGGCCCGCTCCACGATGTCGAGACAGTGACGCCACTGCTCAGGGCGGTTGCCGTTCTGCACCAGCGTGAACGTGCAGGGACGTCGACTCGCCCGGGCGATCTCGGCGAACAGCTCTACCTCCTGCTCGGTGGTCCACTTCTCGGGGCCGGCAATATCGCCGACGACACCCGCTGGCACCGCCTGGAATACGCCCGAGCCCGCCGCCTTCATGGCAGCAGCCAACGCGAGCAGCTCATCCTTTTCGGCGAACGTACCGGGAATCGGCTCGCCCACGATAGAGCGGTGACCGATGGTCCGAGAGGTGGAGAAGCCGAGCGCGCCTGCGCGCAGTGCGGCAAAGAGCAGAGTGCTCATTGTGGCGAGGTCTTCACCGCTGGCATCCGCGTGCTGCAGCGCTCGCTCGCCCATGACGAAGTAGCGCAGCGCCGAGTGCGGCACCTGGGTGCCGATGTCCATGGTGTAATGACGAGTCCCCAGGTAGTCGATGTACTCGGGGAACGACTCCCAGCGACCCCACTCGATGCCCTCGTAGAGCGCCGTACCCGGGATGTCTTCGACGCCCTCCATCAGCGAGATCAGCTGGCGTTCGCTGCCGGGAGCACACGGAGCGAAACCGACCCCACAATTGCCCATGACGACACTCGTGACCCCGTGGCTGAATGAAGGCTCGATGCGATCGTCCCAGCTCACCTGGCCGTCGTAGTGGGTGTGGACATCGACCCAGCCGGGCGTCACACAGGCGCCGTCGACCTCGAGTCGGCGCCGCGCCCGACCGGTGACCCGGCCGACGGCGGCAATCTTCCCGCCGTCGATGGCGATATCAGCCGTCCTGGCTGGGCCCCCGGTACCATCGACGATGGTGGCGCCTGCGATCACATAGTCGTGCATCCCTTATCCCTCCCGAACGGCTCTTGCTGATCATACGAGCCTGGGGGCGAGCGATCCATCCGGCCCAAAGCTTGCTTCCCGAAGGCGGAAAGCGGCCGATAACGCCTGGAATCAACGTCATGGCCCGCCATGACGCTCCATTATGTTGCCTGTCGCCCCTTCGCGGCACCAAAAGTGCTCACAACCGCTGCGCTTGAGAGAGAAGTGTTCATGCTGTCACTCCGTTCGGCTTCGAACCGGGCACTTAGCCCCCTGGCGATATTGTGGCTACTGCTGCTGTCTCTGGGCACTGCCCAGGCTCAGTACGGTGGAGGCGGAGCCGAGGGTGACGACGAGGACAGTAGAATCGAGCTACCCGAGAGCCTCGAGCCAAACCTTCGCTTGCTTGACGAGGAACAGCTCGAGTTCCTGCAGTCGAGCAAGACCAGGCCCTTCGCCCGCACCACCGAGCTCTTGATCGAGCAGCTCGAGCGCCGCAGCCCCGAGGAGGTCAAGGCCTACGTCGAGGCGATGATGTTCGTCCACGACCAGCGCAACTTCGACGAGGATCGTGACTCCGACGAGCTGCCGCTGAACACAGCTGCGCCAGATTTCAACGCCTGGCACGTACGGCGACCAAGCAGTTTCGACCCTGATCGTGAGCCAGGTCCGATCGAGCTGAGGCGCTACATGGGCGGCTGGGGCGGTGGCATTCCCACCTTCGCCGGCGCTCCCATCGCACTGACGCCGGAGGATCTCATCGCCGGCGAGGTGGATGTCGCCATAGTCGGCGCGCCGCTGAACATGGGCTCTGGCTTCCGCGGCGCGGATCACGGCCCCATGGCCATCCGCATGGCACGTGGTCTTGCCGGCAACGACATGGCGACGCAGGTGAACCCGAGCCGGATCCTGAACATCGTCGACTACGGCGACATCGCCGTCGACCAGGACAGCTCCGAGCTCAGCGTACGCCACGTCAGAGAGGTTCTGCGAGAAATCGTCGAGGCGGGCGTGATGCCAGTCATCATCGGCGGCGACCACTCCCTCGAGTATCCAGCGGTGGCGGCCCTGGTGGATGTGTTCGGCAAAGGCAACGTCACCGCGATTCATTTCGATGCCCACCACGACATCGGACGCAACAGCCCCCACTACATCACCCATGGCTCCCCCATCTATCGCCTCCTGCGCGAGGAACTCATCACTGGCGCTGACTACATCCAGGTGGGTCTGCGCGGTGGCGGGCCGAGCGCGGAACAGTTCCGCTGGATGCGCGAAGAAGGCTTTATCTGGCATACCCATGCCGAGATCGAGCGTTACGGCTGGGACATTGTCATGGAGCGGGTGCTGGCGTCGGCCCGTGCCCGCGGCGAGAACCGCAAATTCCACATTTCCTTCGACATCGACCTGCTCGATCCGACCTACGTCCCAGGAACGGGCACACCGGTCAGCAACGGCCTCACGCCACGGGAAGTCATCCCCGTCATCCGGCGCCTCTGCGCGCAGAACGACGTCGTCAGCTTCGATCTGGTGGAACTCGCCCCAGCGCTGGATCCGACCTACGTGTCGGCGCAGCATGCCGCCGCCATCGTCAAGGCCTGCCTGGTCGGCGTCGCCATGCGCAAGGAGGGCATGAGCGCGAACCATCTCGATCCTCGCGCCGTGTACTGGGACTACAAGGGGAAAGAAGACGATGAGTGAGCGCATCATTCCTGTCGGGCTCATTGCAGCAGCCTTACTCGCCTTGGCCTCCATCTGCGCGACGCCGACAGCTTCCGCTGCTTCAGCCGACGCACCTTCGACGGACGCGCAACTGCCATCGAACCTTGAAGAGCGCTTGAGCCTGCTCAACGACCAGCAGCGCGCTTTCCTGGAAAGCGACGAGCCCTTGCGCATCCTGCCCTCGCGCATTCGCCTGATCCATGAGCTGGAACGCCGTACCGCGGAACAGGTGCAGCGTTACGTGAGCGACATGATGGCGGCCATCGATGCCCTCGCGTTTCAGCCTGAGGACGATCTCGAGACGATCCCGCTGAATCGCGAGGCACCAAACTTCAACAACTGGAAGACGCTGCGGCCGGACGAACTGCGGGAGCGGCGGCGCGATCCTGGCCCGTTCTCTCTCTCCCGCTACATTCACCCTTGGGGCGGCATTCCGACCTTTGCCGGCGCGCCGGTGGCGATCACTTTGGAGGACCTGTTGGTCGGCAATGTGGAGGTGGCCTTCGCGGGCATTCCCCAGAGTCTCGGCAGCGGCCAACGGGACGCGCGTAACGCACCGAATCTGATTCGCGCCAACTACAGCATCGTCAGCTACGGTGCGGCGAGTGGCGACGTCTATACGCTCCTTGATCCGAGCGGCGTGCTCAACATCGCCGACTTCGGCGACTTTGCGGTCGACCGCATGAGCATGACCCGCAGCGTCGATCACATCCGCGACATGGCCCGGGATCTGGCCGCCACCGGGGTGCTGCCGTTTTTTTCGGGCGGCGATGCCTCCGTCATGTACCCCACCATCCGCGGAGTCCGCGAGGCCTTCCCTGAAAGACCGCTTACGGTCGTACACTTCTCCGCCCATCCCAACGCAGAGGTGCCGCGCCAGCATCCGTTATCGGACCGCGACCCGGTGTACAACCTGCTGACCGACGGCATCATCGAGGGCCCCAACCTGATCCAGGTCGGGCTGCGCGGCCCGAAAGCCTCCCCCCAGCAGCTCCGTTGGCTGCGCGAGCGCGGCGTTCGCTACCACACCATGGCGCAGGTGGAGCGCATTGGCTGGGAGCCGGTACTCGAGCGGGTCCTTGCAGAAGC
>SLQW01000072.1 GCA_007131295.1 Pseudomonadales bacterium
CCACCGGCACGCTGGCGAACTCGACCCGGGCGTCCATCGCGGCCGCGCGCAGCATGGGTGGTGGCCGGCTCGCCGCGCCGTCCAGGCGCAGTTCGAGGATCCGGCCGGCATGCACCCCGGCAGCTTCCGCCAGCACCCTGGCTTCCGCGAGGGCCCGTTCGGTAGCGATACGGATCGCATTGGCCCGCGCCTCTGCATCGTCTTCCAGGCTGAAGTGGATGCCGTCTACATCCGTCGCGCCGGCCTTCACAGCGCCGGCGAGAAGGGTGCCGACGCCCGCGAGATCGGCTGTCGCGACCTCGATCTGATTGCGGGCCTGGTAGCCGATGATTTCTGGGCGCCAGTTCTCTCCCGCGGCACGCGGACGTGGCGTCCACACTGGTTGCAGGCGGACGCCGGTAGTCCGCAGGCGCTCGATCGCGACGCCAGCATCGCGCAGCGCGGCCAGCATACGCTCGGTGCGCTCGGCGTTCGCCGCCATCACCGCCTCCGCCTCCTCGCCGTCGTTGACGACCGCGGCACTGAAGCGGGCGCGGTCCGGGGCTACGCGCACCTCGGCGTGGCCGTTGACGCTCAAACTTGCGGTCTCGCCCGCATGGGCGATCTGGGGCTCTGCGCAGCCTGCGGCGAGCAGCAGCACGAGCGGTACGACACGGATCATGGTGCATTCCTCCCGTTGGTCGACACCCGGCGGTCGACACCCCCTAAGACTCCGCCAACCCCAAAATGTCCCGCGATCGGCGCGCCCGCTGCGCGGCCACGCCTTCCCACATGCGCGTTGCGAGATCGGAGGTGCAGTTTGTGGGAAGTTGTGCCGCCCGCAGGGCGGCGCGACGATGGCGGCGCAGCCGCCGGTGCGTGACGCTTGAATCGGGCGCAGTCTGCGATCGGCGCGCCCGCTGCGCGGCCACGCCTTCCCACATGCGCGTTGCGAGATCGGAGGTGCTCTTTGTGGGAAGTTGTGCCGCCCGCAGGGCGGCGCGACGATGGCGGCGCAGCCGCCGGTGCGTGACGCTCGAGAAGGGCGCAGCCGCGCTCAGGCGCGGCGGCGACCGCCGCTGCGGCCGCCGGAACGTCCTCCGCTGCGGCCGCCATCGCGGCGCCGCGGCCGCTCCTCGGATACCGCGCGCGACTCCTTCGGCGCCACCAGCAGCGCTTCCTCGGGCTGTTCGCACTCGAGCTTGCTGCCGAGCAGTGCCTCGACTTCCGGCAGCAGGAACGCGTCGCTTTCGCCGAGAAAACTGATGGAGATACCCTTGGCGCCGGCCCGTCCCGTGCGACCGATCCGATGCACGTAATCTTCCGGGTCCTCGGGCAGGTCGTAGTTGATCACGTGGCTGATGCCTTCCACGTGCAGCCCCCGCCCGGCAACGTCCGTCGCCGCCAGCACCCGGATCTTGCCCTCGCGGAACTTCGCCAGCGTCGAAAGGCGCTTCGATTGCGCAATCTCCCCCGAAAGCATGTCGCAAGGCACGTCCAGCGCCTTCAAGCGCTCGTAGATCCGCCGGGTGCTGTCGCGCCGGTTGGCGAACACCAGCACCCGATCCAGTTCCAGCGTATTGATGAGGTTGTAGAGAAGCGCGAATTTCTTCTTCGCCGAAACCAGAAACACCTTCTGCTCGACGCTGTCCGTGGCCACGCTTTCCGGCTCGATCACCACGTGCTCCGGCTCCAGTGTCCACTGCTCCGCAAGCCGCAGTACGTCGTCGTTGAACGTCGCGCTGAACAGCAGGGTCTGACGGCGCCGCTTGGGCGGTGTCTGGCGGATGATGCGCCGCACGTCGGGAATGAAACCCATGGACAGCATCCGGTCCGCCTCGTCGAGCACCAGTTGTTCGACGTGGCGCAGATTCAGCTTGCCGCGAGTGACGAAGTCGATCAGGCGTCCGGGCGTCGCGACCAGGATGTCGACCCGCTCGTCCTCGAGCACCCTACGCTGGCGTTCGAAATCCATGCCGCCGACGACGCTCAGCACTTTCAGGCCGCAATACTTGGTGAGGTGCTGCGCATCCTTGGCAATCTGCAGCACCAGTTCCCGAGTGGGCGCGATCACCAGTGCCCGCGGCGTCCCGTTGGGCGGCGCCTCCGGCAGCGGAAACTCGAGCTGATGGCTGATCAAGGTGATCAGGAAAGCAGCGGTCTTGCCAGTGCCCGTCTGCGCCTGGCCGGTGACGTCGTAGTTCGAAAGGGAGTGCGGCAGGGTCTCGGCCTGGATCGGTGTGCAGTGGCTGAAGCCGAGATCCTCGATGGCCTGCATGAGCTCTGGCGGCAGGCCGAACTCTTCGAAGGCAACCTGGGTTACCGAGCCGACCTCAGGGCGCTGCGCGCCGCTGCCATGTTCTTCGGCGGGTACGGAGTCTTCGTCGCTCATGAGCCCTGCTCCCCGAGGCCCTGGCGCGCGCTCGCGAGCCGGACGCAGTTGACGAACACCTCCATTGCCCGGCGGACGTCGTCCAACGGCGGAAAACTCGGAGCCAAGCGAATGTTGCGGTCTTCCGGGTCGCGACCGTAGGGGAACGGTGCCCCTGCCGGTGTCAGCTTGACCCCGGCTTCTCCAGCGAGGCGGATGACCTCCCGGGCGAGTCCGGGCAGCGTGTCCACAGAGACGAAGTACCCGCCGTGCGGTCGGGTCCAGCTGGCGAAACCGGTGCCACCGAGACCTTGCTCCAGGGCATCCTGCACGGCCGCGAACTTCGGCCGGAGAATATCCGCGTGCTGGGCCATGTGGTGTCGCAAGGCGTCGAGGTCCGGTAGCAGACGTGCATGCCGCAGTTGATTGACCTTGTCCGGACCGATCATCAGCGCCCCCAGGCGCTTCTCGAACGCTGCCAGCACCGGCTTGCTCGCCGCCAGAAACGCGAGGCCCGCGCCGGCGAAGGTGATTTTGGAGGTGGAAGCGAACATCACCACAGCATCCTCGGTGCCTGCTTCCACCGCCAGCGCGTTCAGGTCGGCAAGAGCCTGCGGTTCCGGGCCCAGATCGTGTACCGCGTAGGCGTTGTCCCAGAGGATGCGGAAGCCAGGCGCGGCGAGCCTGGGCAGCGTCGCGAAGCGCGCCACGGTCTCATCGCTGTAGGTGCAACCGGTCGGATTGGAATACTTTGGCACACACCAGATTGCGCGCACGCTCGGGTCGTCGCGCACGGCCGCTTCCACCGCTTCCATATCAGGGCCGGTTTCGAGCATGGGCACATTGACCATCTCGATGCCGAGCTGCTCGCAGATGGTGAAGTGACGGTCGTAACCCGGCACCGGGCAGAGCACCTTGGGCGGCCCTGCGGGGTCGTCGCGCCACGGGCCCTGTTCGCCGAGGCCGAAGAGGTGCGCGGTTTCGACGAAGAGGTACATCAGCGTCAGGCTGGAATTGCCGCCGGCGAGTACCTGCTCCACTGGCGTGCCGAGCAGGGCGGCACCGAGCCGGCGCGCCTCGATGATGCCACGCAGGCCGCCGTAATTGCGGGTATCGGTGCCGTCCTCGCTCCGATAGTCGCCCTGCAGGGCTCCGTCGAGATGGCCTGCCAGGTCGAGCTGATCAGCCGCTGGTTTGCCGCGGGTCAGGTCCAGTGCGAGCTGTGCCTGGCAGAACTCGGCGTGGCGGCGCGCCGAACTCGCTTCGATCTCGGCAAGCGCAGCGCGATCCATCTTGATGTTCGTGTCACTCACGTACAGTCCTCGCCAGGGTTCAGGCGCTAAGGGCCAGGCCGGAGAGTTCGTCCAGGCCGAGCATCAGATTAAGATTCTGGATCGCGGCGCCGCCCGCACCTTTGCCAAGATTGTCGAGCCGCGCGACCAGCAGCAGGTGTTCGCCGCTGCCGAACACCATGAGGTCTACCCGGTTGGTGCCGTTGCAGCGTTCCGGATCCAGGAAGCCACTTTCCAGGGCGCTCGTGCCGTCGGGCTTCGCGACCTGCACGCAGGCTTCGTCGGCGTAGCGTTCGGCGAGCAGATCGCTCAGCTCGCCAGCACTTGTCGGTCGGCGGAGCAGACCGGACGGCAGCGGAATCTGCACCAGCATGCCCTTGTAGTAGTGCCCGACCATCGGCGTGAACAGCGGCGCCTGCGCAAGCCCGGAGAAACGCACCATCTCCGGCAGGTGTTTGTGGTCCAGGCCGAGGGCGTAGGGCCGTGGCGCGTGCATGGCGGCCACACCTTCCAATTCCTGACCCCGGTAGCGATCCACCAGAGCCCGGCCGCCGCCGGAATAGCCGGACAGCGCGTGGACGCAAATCGCCGCTTGAGGCTCCAGCAGTCCGGCCTCTACGAGCGGCCGCAGCGCCAGCAGGAAGCCTGTGGGATAACAGCCTGGATTGCTCACCCGCTTCGCTTCGGCGATGGCTGTGCGCTGGCCGGGGGTCAGCTCTGCGAGACCGTAGACCCAGTCCGGCGCGACCCGGTGTGCCGTACTCGCGTCGAGCACGCGGACATCTGGCGCTTCGATCAGAGCCACGGCCTCGCGCGCCGCGTCGTCCGGCAGGCAGAGAATGACGACGTCGGCGGCGTTGAGGCATTCGGCACGCGCCGCCGGATCCTTGCGGCGGGCGGGTTCTACCTCGAGCAGCGTAATCTCGGATCGCTGGGCCAGCCGGGCGTGGATCTCCAGACCCGTGGTGCCGGCCTGGCCATCGATGAAAACTCGATGGGACACGATTGTGACAGGCTCCGCGATGACGGAACCGAAGCACCGGTTCCAAAATGGGGCAGTGATAATAAAGCACCCGGCCGCAACCGGCAAAAGCCCCTAACGACCGGTGCCACCGACGTAGCAGCTACAGCGCCGGGGTGCGTCACGCCTCTGTGGGAAGGCGTGGCCGCGCAGCGGGCGCGCCGATCGCCGCCTGCGCAAGAATCAAGCGGCAAGCAAACCGGCGGCTGCGCAAGAATCGAGCGGCAAGCAAACCGGCGACTGCGCAAGAATCGAGCGGCAAGCAAACCGGCGACTGCGCAAGAATCGAGCGTCACGCACCGGGCGGCTGCGCCGCCATCGTCGCGCCGCCCTGCGGGCAGCACGACTTCCCACAAAGACCTCCGGATCGCGCGATGCGCCTGTGGGAAGGCGTGGCCGCGCAGCGGGCGCGCCGATCGCCGCCTGCGCCCGGAACCCGGAACGGCGCCTTCAGCCCATGGCAGCGAACGCGGCGCGGATGTCAGCAAGCAGGAGATCCGGCGCCTCCAGCGCTGCGAAGTGCCCGCCACGAGCCTGCACCGTATAACGCACCAGATCGTACTGGCGCTTGATCCAAGCCGGAGGGGGCAAATAAAGCTCCCCGGGAAACGCGGCTACCGCCGTCGGCTTCGACACGAACGCCGGCACCGGCGGGTCCGCCGGATGCTGTCGGTTCTCGTAGTACAGGCGCATGGAAGAGGTGATGCTGCGGGTGAACCAGTACACGGCAACGTTCGTGAGCATGTCGTCGCGGCTCACCGCCGTCTCCGGATCGCCTGCATGCTCGGTCCAGCCGTGGAACTTCTCCAGGATCCAGGCCGCGAGTCCCGCTGGCGAGTCCGTCAGGCCATAGCCCAGCGTCTGCGGCTTCGTGCCCTGGATCTCCTGATAACCGATGCCGTTCACCGTCCGCAGCCGGCTGGCTTCGAGCCGCTCGCGCTCGGCGTCGCTGACGTCGGCGAACGCATCGCCGTCGCGCGGCTTGCGCGCGAACACCAGATTGAGGTGGATGCCGATGCAGGCCGGGTCGATGGCGCCGAGCCAGGTGGAAATGTGGGCGCCCCAGTCGCCGCCCTGGGCGAAGTAGCGCTCGTATCCCAGCGCCGCCATCAGGCCCGCAAACAGCTCGGCGCAGCGATGGCCATTGCAGCCGTGGCGCCTCGGTGCGGGCGAGAAGCCATAGCCAGGCAGAGAAGGTGCGACCACGTGAAAGGCGTCCTCGGCCCGGCCGCCATGGGCAACCGGGTCGGTGAGCGGCCCGATCAGATGCCGGAACTCGATGAAGGATCCGGGCCAGCCGTGGATCAGCAACAGCGGACGCGCATCGGGTTCCGGCGAACGCTGATGGATGAAGTGAAGCGTTTGACCGTCGACGGCACCCAGGTACTGCTCGAACCGGTTCAGATCCGCTTCCTGGGCGCGCCAGTCGAATTCCCGTTCCCAGTAGCGGCAGATCCCTTCGAGCCAGGTGAGGTCGGTGCCGTCGGCCCAGTCGTCGCTGACGGCGTCCGGCCAGCGGGTCGCCGCGAGCCGGCGTCGCAGCTCGTCGAGCTCGGTGTCAGGTACTGCGATAGTGAATCGTTCGCCGAATGGCATCGAGGCGTCCGTCATCCGACGGGGCTCAACCGCGCGCGAGCCGGAACAGGGTTTCCAGCTTCTCGGTGATGACTTTCTGTATGTCCTTGCGCTCCAGAGCCGAGCGGTGCTCGAGCGCCCCGAGTTTGATCCGGTGCAGATGCAGCACTGGCCATTGTTCCTCGAGCTCCCGCAGGTCGCC
>SLQW01000187.1 GCA_007131295.1 Pseudomonadales bacterium
ACGAACCGCTCGACTTCGCTCCAGTCTTCGGCCCCCGGGCCCGGCAGATCGCGATTGGTCGAATTGCGCAGCACCAGCACTTCATGGCCACTGGCACGCAGCGCCCGAATGTTGTCTGGAGAATCCTCCACGTAGAGATCCGCCCCCACCGCAGCCTTGTCACGCATGAAGCAGAGATCCCAGTACGGAATGCCGTGATACTCGAGCCAGTCCACCGTCTGCTGCACCGCCTCCTGGTGGAACCACTTGATGTAAAGCCGGTGCGTGATGATACGAATCCTGACGTCGCGGGCAGATAGACGACGCAAGGCGGCAGCTGCGCCGGATATCGGCGGCAAGCGTTGGAACAGGTCCCGTTCCTTGACCGCGAACCGATGCAATGCCTCGTAACCTCCATAGCCGTCGAGTTGCCACTCGGGAAACCCGTAGCTGACTTCCAGCGGCAAAGCCTCCACGGCGATCCCAAGCCATTCGGCCGCGATCGGCCGCAAGCCCGCAATGAAGTCTGCCACCACGCCATCGAGGTCCACTCCGAACACGAACTCGTCCAGCGCCATACTCTGCCCTCGCGATGTCGCATGCTGTCGATATCACCAAGCATGCCCAAAGGGCATGAAGTCGGCCACTCCCTCGCATCACGCCCCTTTAGGTGTTCGTTGGTAGGACGCAAACTTCGGCTCACAGTGCACGTTTTCGATCGGGCAGAGCCAATCTGCTATGGTGTTCCTCGTTCATGCGAAGCAAACGCGAATCCGGACGGTGGCTACACGCGCCTGACGGGACGGCACCGATGTCGCCGCATTTCGCGCCGAAGGGAGAACGTCAGATGAGCAAAGTTGAACAGACCGTCATGGGCAAGAAGCAGGACTACGATCCGAACAAAGGCTACGTAGCACTGCTCGGCTGGTCCCTGAACGCGGTCGAGGCGCTCGAACAGTTCGACCGTCGCTATGTAGTTGTCGCACCGCCATGGGCCGAGGATTTCTGCAGAGAGAACGAGATTCCGTTCATTCCCTGGGACTTCGAGCGTCTGAACGAGCGCTCCGTCGAAATCGCGGAAGTGCTCAAGGATATGGGCGTGAACGTGACCATTCCACTCTACGAGGAGACCGTGGAGTGGGCAGGTGCGATCAACTCCGTCCTGCTGGACCAGCCTCGCCTGTTCGGCCAGGCACTCCTGTTCCGGGACAAGTCGCTGATGAAGCGGCGTGCGCAGCTCGGAGGCATTCGGGTCGGCATCTTCGAGGAGGCTAATGACAAGGGTGACGTCATCCGCTTCCTGCGCCGCGTCAACCAGACGTTGCTGAAGCTGGAGGGCGACCCCAACGATCCGATTCACATGAAAGCCTTCGACAAAGCCGGTTGTCTCGGCCACCGTGTGATTCGCACGCCGGACGACGTAGACAATATTCCCGACACGGAATTTCCAGCTCTGCTGGAAAGCCATCTCGATGGCTGGGAATTCGCCGTTGAGGCCTGGATTCACGGTGGCAAGATCCGCTTCCTCAACATTTCCGAGTACGTGACTCTCGGTTATTCGGTATTCGTCCCCGCGACACCCGAGCTCGAGGAGTACCGCCCCCTGATCCGCAAGGAAATCGAAAAACTCATCAAGACCTTCGACATCGATTTCGGCTTCATCCACCCCGAATACTTCGTCACCAGCGACAACACGATGTATTTCGGCGAGGTCGCCTACAGGCCGCCTGGATTCAAGGTTTTCGAACTGCTCGAACGCGCCTACGGCTTCAATGCCTATCAAGGGATGGTGCTCGCATTCGACCCGAAGACCACCGAGGAAGAAATAGAAGCCTTCTTTCCCAAGGAGGTCGAGGACGCCAATGGCTACGCTGGCTGCTTTGGCGTCTACCCGCGCCGACGCGTGGTTAACGAGCTGCGCGTACCTCCCGAGACGGAAGAACACGACTACTTCGAGTGGCACGAACTGCAGCCCCCGCTCGAGCAGAAGGTAACGAAGCGCAACGCCTTCGGAACCCACTGGGGTCTGGTCTACTTCTTCGGGGACGATCCCCATAAGATGCGCGACCTGCTGAAGGCGCAGGAAGAACTCGACTTCTATATTTGAAGTCAGAAGCGGGGAGACAAATGAGCACCGGGCCGATGGCGCTGAGCGGAGAGGACGGCGGCAGTCTGGAGCGGGCACTGCGGCGCTTCGAGCGCGCCTGGGAGCGGCTGACTCGGGCTCCGAAGTTTGCCCGCCACAGTCACCTGCCGCCTCTGCTCGATGCGGGACTGCGTCTGCTGCAGCAGCCCGGTGGTGCCCAGGTCGTTTATGACCTCGCCGACCGATTCGACGAGATCGGCATCTTCACGGGTACCGATTGGGCCGATCCGGTCGCTCTGCGGCCGGAACTCGTCAGCGGGAGCTTCGCAGGCAAGGTACAGACCATCGCCGTGGAACTGCTGAGCGAGTTACGCCTGCTGGCCATCGCCGAAGGGCGCACTGTGCATCAGCACATGGAACCCACGCAGGCCCGCAAATTCCTCGAAACCACACTTGCTCTCAACCTCAACAGGCTGTTTCCGATGCACAACGAGGCGGACCGGGTCCGCCTCGGGCCGCGCGTCCGCGCCATCTCCCATACCTTACAGTTCATCGTCGAGCGTATTGGCTACGGCAGCGTGTTCGAGGCGGTCGCCCAGGAGGCCGAAAGCATGCTCGCGCAGCGGCCGATTCTGGTGCAGCACATCTGCCGCATGATCGCGGAGCTCGGACGCAGTGAACCTAATCCCCGGGCGGAGCCCCTGTTCGACGCGCTGTTCCGGCCGTCACCCGCGACCGCTGAAGACCCGGGCGTAGCCGCCTACCAGGCCCACCTCGGTGCCATGACTCTGGAGGAAGTGGAGGTCGAGGCGGCTGCCATGGCGCATCACCTGGGCCAGACCGGACTGGCCTCCGCCTATCATGCAGTGCTCGTGCGTCATCTGCGCGGCGTCGCACCGGCCCTGTTACCGCGGGCGCTGGGTCTCTCGTCCACGGGCCAGGATGCCATGATCAACTACCAGGAACTGGTACTGCGCCTCATCGACGAAGCGATTTTTCCCGAGACAGCTCAGGCGGTCTACGGTTTGCAGGCTCTGCTGGAACGCGGCGCCCTGTACTTTCCTCCGATACCGTCCGGACTCTGGCGGCAGATCGTTCACCCCATCCGCGAAGACGTCCAGGTTACGTTGCGGGAAGTCTACGGCGACGCCCAACCCCCCAGGGTCTGGCTGCTGTCGGGCCTGGTTCAGGTCCTCGGCCAGCCGCTGGGCATCGGTCAGGGGGACAATCCCACCTGTCAGTCCGCCCGCGCCCTGTCCCTCTGGGCGCAGAGCGACCCGGGCTACCTGTTGCAGCTGCTGCTGTGGGCGACCCGCGACGGTGAGATCATCATGAGCTTCGAGGGTGAGTCCATCTCGTCGAAGGATCTCGATCCAGGCCTCGCAGGCGAACTGCATACGGAACTCGACCCCATTTCGCTCATCCTGGTGCCCCACCTCGACCGCATCTATGGCGAAATGTGGCGGCGCGTTTACGACCGCGACGCCGACGGCCACATGTGGATCAATCCGGAGTTCCACGGCTGGTGGGTACAGCGCGGGTTCGCGATCTGCGTCGACATCTACAGTGGCGCCATCATCGGCTTCGACCGCTTCATCCGCCGCTTTTACGCTCACTACCACCCGTACTACAACGGCAACCAGCCGGTGATCTTTCCCCAGCCCGCAGGGATCGCGTCGACCACATCCGGTGGCGAATTCGTGGGCTGGCACGCTATTGCGATCCAGCGGGTCGGGCTCGACCTGGCCGGCGAGATGCGCGTCTACTTCAATAATCCGAACAATGAGGGGCGCCAGGACTGGGGGGGTGGCGTAGTCACTTCAGTGGCCGGCAACGGCGAAATTCCCGGGGAATCGTCCCTGCCGTTCGAGCAATTCTGCTCCAGGCTTTACCTGTTCCATTATGATCCGCTGGAATCCGGCGAGCCCGAAGCAGTTCCAGCCGACGCCGTGGAGCGCATCACCGAGGCCGCAGCAGGCAGCTGGGCGGCAGGCCGCGCATTCAGCTGATCGACCTCAGCGGCATTCGATGATTGCGGCGATGGCGTCACCGCGGCCACGGGGTGCGCCTGGAAGGCGCTCGAAGCGCCAGCGGCCACAGTGTTCGGCGCGAAACGCCTGATCCTCCCAGGCCGCTCGGAACACTTCGAAGCCGATGGGCTGACCGTCAATGCGGATCTGTCCAGCGGCGTCCAGGGTGACGACCGCGGTGACGGACGTCTCATGGTGGCGCGAGTATCTGTCGAGGAGGTAGATGAAGCCACCCGCGGCCAGCAGCAGGATCAGGATCGCGGAGCTTCCGGCAAGCAGCAGGCGCACGGGCCTCCGGGTCAGCCGGTTGCCCGGCGTCCGCCTGCAGCAGCGCCCGAGTCGCGCAGGCGCCGGACTACGTCGATCTCGTAGCCGGCATGCAGCATGCCTCGCTGGGCGAACGCGGCGACGTCTTCCAGCCGATGCCAGCCAATATCGAGCAGTTCGACCCGATCGAAGCGCGCAATGGGTGCGGGCAGCGGCGCCGTGTAGACACGGTGCCAGCCGCCACGGAACGACCAATCTCCGACTTCCTCAAGGTCGCCGACCTCGAGCTCCAGTTCCTCGAACAGTTCCCGGCGTACGGCAGTATCTGGCCGCTCGCCGAAATCGATGTGACCTCCGGGCAACCCCCAGCGTGGTCGCCGGTCGCGGCCACCCCCGGCATGGACCACCAGCAGGTGACGGTCGCCATCGACGAGCAGGCAGCGGGCGGTGCGCAGGCGACGTTTCTTGAGCAGCGAAAGCATGTTTCGGGCGAACTCCGTGACATTTTCGATATCTTATAGCTAGCAAATAGCATACCTGAAGTAGCCTCGCCCACGGTGGTGGTATCGTTGCAGGCGCAGGCGAAGACACCGATGGAGAAGTCGATGAGAAGTCCCGCAGTCCTGGCCACATTTCTGCTGCTGTTGTTCGCTTGGCCTGCCGCGGTTGCACAACAGCTTCCCCCCACCCTCGAGCGCAGCGTCCCTGAGCGTCCGCTGGAGATCACAGTAGATCGCCGGCTCTGTGGCCGCGAAGGCATCTACGTTCAGGTGCTCGGCGCCAGTGCCGGTGAACTCGACGACGGCCAGGCGTCCACGGGCTATCTCGTGTGGGTGGACGGCCGCGCCCGTATCCTGGTCGACGCAGGGCCGGGTACGGCCCTGCGCTTCGAGGAGTCCGGCGCGGACTTCCGCGACCTCTACGCCATGGTGTTCACCCAGACCCATCCTCAGCACACGGCGGACCTGCCCGCTTTCGTCATGGGCTCGATCTGGGCCGGGCGAAGCGAAGACCTGCCCATCTTCGGGCCTGCAGGCAACGACCGGGAACCTGGCTTCGAGGACTGGCTCGAACTGATCATGGGTCCGACCGGCGCCTATCGGAACCTGGCCGACGTGTTTTCGAGCCTCAGCCAGGCCGGTTACCGGATTCAGCCTACCGAGATCGACACCACCGGGCGCGCTACCTGGACCGGCTTCCGTCGCGACCGCATCCGCTTGAGCTCGGTAGGTACCGACCACGGCAACCAGCCGGCGCTGGCCTGGCGGGTGGACGTTGACGGCATCGGCATCACGTTCACCGGCAGTACCGCGAATCGCCGCCAGCTCGTCAACGACCTGGCCGCGGGCTCAGTGATCCTGGTGGCCCATCACGCCATCCCGGAGAACACACGCGGCTTTCGGCGCGAGCAGTTCATGACGCCCTCGCAGATCGGTCGCCTTGCCGCCGATGCCGGCGTCAACCGACTCGTGCTGTCCCATCGCTCGGCGCGTACGCGCGGCCGCGAAACCCAGTCTCGCGACGAGATCCGCAACCACTTCCGCGGCTCCGTGGTCTTCGCCAGCGACCTGAACTGCTGGCGGACATGACGGCTCCCTCTGAAGCCGGCGTGGAGGCCGTGCTCGCGTTCTGGTTCGGAGACGTCGACGCGCTTGGACTCATCAGGCCCGAACGCCGGCAGGCGCTGTTCCGGGCCGACCCGGCGTTCGATATCAGCATCCGCGCGCAGTTCGGCGCGGACGTGGAGGCGGCTCTGCTGGGCGAACGGGATCACTGGGGCACGACCGCGCGTGGCCGCGTGGCGCTCATCCTTCTGCTCGATCAGTTCACCCGCAATATCTACCGCGGCGAGGCGCGAGCTTACGGGGGCGATGAGCAAGCGCTGCAGATTGCCCGCGAGGGCGTGGAGAATGGCGACCACCTGTTGCTCGGGGTCGATATGCGGGCGTTCGCCTACCTCCCCTTCGAACACGCTGAGAGCATGGCCGACCAGGACACCTGCGTGGCTCTGCTCGAGAATCTGGCATCCGAGCACGCCGACGGCAGCCCTGCGGCCGCCGTCGTCCAGGACTATCTGCACCACGCGCGGGAGCACCGCGAACTCATTGCACGATTCGGGCGCTTTCCCCACCGCAACGCGGTGCTCGGACGCACCGACACCGAAGCGGAGGCGGCCTGGCGCCAGCGCGACCGACGCAGCTTCGGCCAGTGACAGCAACCGCCCAGCCCGCAGACCAGCCTCCGCACTTGCAATGCGCGCCCAGGATCCCGACCCTCAGGGCATGACTGTGGACAAGTCCGATGCCGATCTGTTCGCCGAGGAGATGGAGGGCGTCACACCCCTGCCGGCCGACGGGCGCGCACTGCCCAGAGGCGAACCAGGGGAACCCACGCCTGCCCAGCTCGCCAGGCGCCGCGCTGCAGAGGCGGAATCCGGCGATCTCAATCCGCTGACTTTAGGGGAGGTGCGCGCGGTTGCGCCGTTCGATCAGCTCGCCTGGAAACAGGCCGGCGTCCAGGAAGGCGTCTACCGCAAGCTCAGGCTCGGCCGCTATCCTCTGCAGGCGACACTGGATCTGCACCGCATGACGGTCAGGGAAGCGCGCGATGCACTCTATCGCTTCGTGCTCGAAGCCGTCGCCCTCGATCTCCGGACCGTGCTGGTGACCCATGGCCGCGGCGAGCGTAGCGCCACTCCGGGCCGCATCAAGAGTTACGTAGCGAGATGGCTCGAGGATCTGCCGGAGGTCCTGGCCTTTCACAGCGCTCAGCGCCAGCATGGCGGTTTCGGCGCCACCTACGTGCTGCTGCGCAAGAGCCCCGAGAAGCGCAACGACAATCGCGAGCGTTTCGCCCGCAGGCGCTGACGCTTACGCCTCAGGCCAGCGATCCCTGTAGACCATGTCAGCCACCGGGCGCCGTTGAATCGGCCCGTGGCCACGGCGTAACGGCCAACCCACCGGAATGTGCGCACAGGTGCCCCAGCCCTGGGGAATGCTCAGCAGGGCCTTCACCTCTGCCTAGTCGTAGCACAGCAGCGTCGTGAGCATGCAGCCGAGGCCCTCGTTGCGGCAGTGAAATGCGATCGAGTATGTCATTGCCGATGGGACCGGAACGCAGCCGCCGAACGGCGCGCCGCGCGCTCATTGCTTCGTAGAGAACCTTGCCCGTTCCGTGTCCATTCAGGTCAGACGCTTTTCCAGCTCGATCAGCCGCTCGTGAAATCCCGCGGCGGCATACAGCGACCGCGCGATACCGTTGCCCGCCAGCACCTGCACCCGCAGGCGCTTCGCACCCCGGTCGCGGGCGAAGGCTTCAGCCTCATCCAACAGGCGCCGGCCGAGTCCCTGGCTGCGCTGCTCGGGAGCCAGGTAGAGTTCTCCGACCATGGCGTGAGGCCGCGATTGCTCGTCGACCTGCTGTTCCGGCACCCGGGCGAGCACGCATAGAAATCCGACCACGGCGTCGTCCTGCTCTGCCACCAGCACCCGCCCCTGATAAGCGCGGCAGCGCTGCAGCATGGCATCCACGTAACGCCGCGCGACTCGTTCACCAGGCGGCAGCTCCGGATCCAGCGACCGCTCATAGTCTTGCAGGCCGGCAACACAGGCGATCACCGCCTCCCGGTCACGGGCAGGCTCGAAATCGCGTATGAGAGTCTTCCCTGCAGAGGCCGAGCGGACTGCGGTCATGGCGATCTCACCTCGAAGCGACGAATGCCATTGTTCGCGGCCGGCGCAGCCATGGCAAGCGGCCCATCGCGCCCTCTGCACGAAGTCCGGGACCCTGGTGACGCAAGTGGGAATTACTGCCAGAATCGAGAGGATCTGCGCGCTCTGCCGAGCCTTCTGCCGAGCCGCATGCCTGTTCGAACCGCCGAACGACGAGGTGACCTGGCCCGGTCGTGCCTCCCGTTACGGTCGTATCTTTGGCGCTTGCGATCGATCCGGAGAAGGTCGGCCGGAGCAGGGGAGACGAGCAAATGCAGGTTCCGGTGCGGCGGCTATCGCTGGGCACCATGGCGTCTTTCGGCCTGGGTCAAACCGCCGAGGGCATCAAGAACGCCGCGTTCAACACTTTCGTGTTGTTCTACTACCAGCAGGTGGTGGGCGTATCGGGAACCCTCACCGGTATCGCGCTGGCCATTGCCCTGTGCTTCGACGCCGTCACCGACCCGCTGGCGGGCGCGATCTCCGACAAGGCCCGGACCCGCTGGGGCCGGCGCCACCCGTTCATGTTGGCCGCGGTGGTTCCCCTGACGATCTCGTTCTACTTCCTGTTCAATCCGCCGGACGGTCTTTCCGAGTTCGGAAGCTTCATCTGGCTGGCGCTGTTCGCGGTGCTGGTTCGCGGGTCGCTCACCTTCTATCACATTCCTCATCTCGCGCTCGGTGCCGAGATGGCCATGGATTACAACCAGCGCTCGACCCTGTTCGCCTTCAGCACCCTGTTCAGTCTGGCCGCTGGCGCCCTGACCGGCATGCTCGCGTATCTGCTGTTTTTCCCAACCACGCCGGAGTACTCACCCGGTCTCCTGAACCCCGATGGTTACGTCGGCTTCAGCACCACGTTCGCCATCGCCATGGCGCTGGCGATCGTCGGTTGCGTATTCGGTACCCGCAAGGAAATCCCGCACTTGCGGCAACCGATCACGGTGGTGCCTTTCGGGCTACTCCGGATGGTCAGAGAGGTCATGGAGGCGTTCGGGAACCGTTCCTTCCGCGCGCTGTTCTTCGGCATGCTGCTCGGGACCATGATCATCAGCATCGAGGCGGTACTGAGTCCGTTCATGGGTCTGCACTTCTGGGAATTCACGACGGAGCAGCTGGCGCTGATTCCGCCGGTCGCCCTGGTCGGCATGCTGCTGAGTCTGCCGCTGACGCCGATCGTCACGCGAGCGCTGGACAAGAAACTCGCGCTGCTCGTTCCCGCGGCCATCGCCATCATCAACGGCAACATCCTTATCGTGCTGCGGCTGCTCGATGTGCCCTGGTTCCCTGACAACGAATCCGTCTGGATGCTGCCGCTGGTGATGATGACCACCTTCGTCACCGCGACGATCGCGCCGGTGATATTCACCAGCATCAATTCCATGTTCGCCGATATCGTCGACGAGCACGAACTGGATACCGGGGAACGCAGGGAAGGGATCATCTACGCGGCGAGAGCATTCTGCCTCAAAGCGACTGGAGCGGTCGGCGTCATGATCGGCGGCCTGATGCTGGACCTGATCGCGTTTCCCCGCGGTGCGCCCGCGGGTAGCGTCGACCCCGATACGGTCTGGATGCTCGGCTTCCTCCAGGGACCGGCCACGTCCGTCTTCAGCCTCTGCGGTCTGCTTTTGTATGCCCGCTATCGCCTGAATCGGACCCGGCATGCTGAGATCCTTGCCGAGCTGGAGCGGCGGCGAGAAGCCATGGCCGACTGACCCTCGAACCGCAGCGCCGCGTCCCCAGGCGCGCGCCCCTCGCCTGCCGATCTCGCCGCTCGTCGAAGTGCTCTGCTATCGTCGATCCTCCGATCCGCAGTGGAGCCTCACCCATGACCTGCCCACCTTGGCTGCGTGCCGCAGCCATCGCTTCCCTGTTCACCGCAACGTCCAGCCTGCCGCTGATCGGACACGCGGACACGGCCCATGAGGCAGCGGCCGAGGAGCTCCTGCGGCTGATTCAACTCGACCGTGGCCTGGCACCGATGGCCACACGCATGCGTCGGAGTACCCTGGAGCAGATCCGTGCTCAGGACGTAGCGGTCGGCGAGGAACCGGTTGCCGCACCGTTTCTCGACCGCATTGGCGTGCTGATCGAGGAAACCTTGAGCTGGGAGCGGCTCCGCTCGGACTTCATCGAGATCTACACCCAGACCTTCACCCGCGAGGAACTGGTAACGCTCAACAACTTCTTCCGATCATCAGTTGGCGGCAAGTATCTCGCGAACGTCAGCAGCTTGAACCAGCAGGCGACTGAAGTCGTCCGCCGCCACGCGCTGGCGACCGCACCCGAGGTGCGCGCCATCACCGACGAGATGCGGGCCGCGCTCGACGGAAACTGATCGAGGGTGCGGCCCATCCGACAATTGCCCCGCTGCCGTCACCGATGCTATAACGCCGCGCGACAACCTAAGGGGAGGCCCCAAGGCATGCGCCGCCGGGCCTGAGACATCCAGTGAACGGATGGACCCTTCGAACCTGATCCGGTTAGCACCGGCGTAGGGATAGGTCGAGTCCGGGAACGCCCGCCTCTTCTGACAACCTTCCGCGCCAGGATTCCGGATCTCCTGCTTCCAGGAGAGACCGATGGCCTTATATCGACGCATTCTTCCAGCAGCCGCATGGCTGCTGGCCGCTCATGCCGCAGCCCAAGCCGCCAGCATCGACGAGATCGTCGTCAGGGGTGACCTGCGCGAAGCCAGGCTGCTCGACCTGCCGTTGTCCGTCACCGTGATCGACGAGAGCGCCATCCGTTCCCGCAGCGCAACGCACCTCGAGGAGGTGCTGAACATCGCACCGAACGTTAACTTCTCTTCGGGAGCCTCACGCAGCCGCTTCTTCCAGATCAGGGGCATCGGGGAGCGCGGGCAGTTCGTCGAGCCGCTCAATCCTTCAGTGGGCGTCATCCTCGACGGCGTCGACCTCACCGGCGCTGCCACCGCAGCGACGCTATTCGATGTCGAACAGGTGGAAATCTTTCGCGGGCCCCAAGGCACCCGCTACGGTGCCAACGCCCATGCCGGCCTGATCGTGCTGCAGAGTCGCGCACCCACGGTCGAACCCGAAGCCAGGATCGAAGCCGAACTGGGCAACTTTGGCACCCGCAGGCTCGCCGCCGCAGTCTCGGGCCCGCTGGCCGGCGAGACTTTGGCCGGCCGCCTGGCCGTGCAGCAGTTCCGCAGCGACGGCTTCATGAAGAATCGCTTCCTCGACCGCGACGACACCGAGGAGAAAGACGAACTCACGCTTCGCGGCCGCCTGCGCTGGCTGGCCAGCGACGCCGTGACCGTCGACCTCTCGCTCGCTCGCATCGAGATCGACAATGGCTACGACTCGTTCACCCTGGACAATTCCCGCAACACGCTCACCGACGAGCCGGGATTCGATCGCCAGGACGCCACCCTGGCTTCGCTGCGCCTCGAGGTGGCCACGAACGCCGGTTTCGGCATCGAGGGTACCGCGGCCATCGCCCGCTCCGATCTGGACTACGGCTTCGACGAGGACTGGACCTTCACCGGATTCCATCCCGCTGGCTTCACCAGTTTCGACCGCTACGAACGCGACCGGGACACCCGCTCGCTGGAGCTGCGTCTCGTTTCTGACGCCTCCGGGCGCCTGTTCGGCGATCGCAGCGACTGGATCCTGGGCGTCTACCATCACCGCAACGAGGAAGACCTGGAGCGCACCCGTACCAGCCCGACGCGAGTCCGAACGTTCGCCAGCGAGTTCGAGACCAAGCGCAGCTCCGTGTTCGGCCAGCTCGATACCGCCCTGAGTGACGTGCTCACATTATCCACGGGTCTACGCTACGAAAGGCGCAAGGCCGACTACGAGGACTCCGCCGAGGTGACGTTCTCGCCGAGCGAGAACCTCTGGGGCGGGCGGATCGGCCTGGAATGGCTCACCGGGAACGACACCCTGATCTATGGATCGGTATCGCGCGGCTACAAAGCCGGCGGATTCAACACCGACGGCAGCCTCGATGCGGACCTCAGGCTCTATGACAGCGAGTACGTCTGGAACTACGAGCTGGGCGTAAAGTCCGCCCTCCTCGATGGCGCGCTGTCGACGCGCACGGCCCTGTTCTACATGGATCGTCGAGACCAGCAGGTCGGTACGTCGCTCGTGCGCGAGCGGGAAGATGGTTCCAGCGAGTTCATCGCCTTCGTCGGCAACGCCGCCGAGGGACGCAACTACGGTCTCGAATTCGAGTTCGACTGGACCGCAACGGAAAGCCTGCGGATCTCGGGCAGTCTGGGCCTTTTGCGCACCGAATTCCGCGACTTCGTGAACTCGGCTGGCGAAGACCTCGATGGCCGGGACCAGCCGCACGCGCCGCGCTACCAGTTCCATCTGGCGGCGGACTACCGCTTCGACAACGGGTTCTACGCAAGACTGGAGGCGGAAGGGCGCGACGCTTTCTTCTTCTCCGGTTCGCACCAGGAGCGATCCAGCAGCTATGAACTGTTCCATGCGCGTGCAGGCTGGCGTGGCGAACGCACGGAGCTCGCGATCTGGGTGCGCAACCTCACTGACAAGGATTACGAGGTGCGTGGCTTCGGCGGTTTCGGCAACGATCCTCGCGACGGCTACGCGTCCGGACGCTACACGCAGTTCGGTGCGCCGCGCACCCTCGGTCTGACCGGCAGCGTGACCTTCTGAGCCCTGTTGCCGCATGATCGGCCCTCGACGCCTGCGTAGAGGGGTGCAGCATGGCCTATCGATCCGACAACGTGTTTGCCAAGATCCTGCGCGGTGAGCTGCCCGCTCACCGCGTGTACGAGGACGAGCACACGCTCGCCTTCATGGACATCATGCCCCAGGTCGAGGGCCACACACTGGTCATTCCCAAGTACCCCGCGGTGGATCTGCTCGACCTGCCGACTGAGGACCTGAGCAAAACGATTCAGGTCACCCAGCGGGTGGCCCGCGCCGTCAAGCATGCGTTCAGCGCTGACGGAATCATGCTGGCGCAACTTTCCGGCGCAGCCGCCGGCCAGACCGTATTTCATGTCCACTTCCACATCCTCCCCCGAGCCGACGGCATCGACCTGCGTCTGCATGCCCGCGACCCCGCGGAACCGGAGGTGCTGGCCGAGCACGCCCGACGCATTCGGGAAGCATTGATCGGGCCGAACGACCCAGAGAGGTGATCAGGCAGAGGCCTTGACCGGTGCTCCGCCGAGGATCTCCGCGAGCTCATCGCGGTCGAGGGTCTCCCGCTCGAGCAGTACGGTCGCCAGGGCGTCCAGCGATGGCCGGTGACGCTCGAGCAGGGCGCGGGTCCTGGCCTCGGTCTCCCGCAGGAGCTTCCTGACCTCAGCGTCGATCATGGCCGCGGTCGCCTCGCTGTGCTCGCGCGCGGTGCTGATCTCCCGGCCCAGGAAGGGATGTTCTTCTGCCTGGGGAAACGAGGCCGGGCCAATGCGCGCGCTCATGCCCCAATGCGCCACCATGCGCCGGCCTAGCTGGGTCGCCTGGCGCAGGTCGTTTTCGGCGCCGCTGCTAACTTCATCGAAGACGATGGATTCCGCGAGACGGCCGCCGAACATTACGGCAAGGCGATCGCGCAGGTAGGACTCGCTGTAGTTGTAGCGTTCCTCATCCGGCACCTGGGCAGTCACGCCGAGCGCCTGACCGCGAGGCACGATCGTAACTTTTTCCAAGGGATCGGCGTGCGGCAGCAGCCAGGCCAGCACGGCATGTCCGGCCTCGTGGTAGGCGATCATGCGCCGGTCGCGTTCGGAGAGCGTCGACTCCCGGACGGCACCGAGCAGCAAGCGATCGCGCGCTTCGATGAAGCAGGACCAGTCGATGCGGTCGGCGTTGCGGCGCCCTGCCAGCAGCGCAGCCTCGTTGGCGAGGTTGGCCAGGTCCGCCCCGGAGAAACCGATGGTGATCCGCGCGAGATGGTCCAGATCGACATCTTCAGTCAGAGGCATCTTACGGGTGTGAACTGCGAGGATGGCCCGGCGCGCCTCGCGATGGGGATTCTCGAGCGTGACCTTGCGGTCGAAGCGGCCGGGTCGGAGCAAAGCTGGATCGAGGACGTCCGGGCGATTGGTGGCGGCAAGCACCACGACAGCTTCGGTGCCCTCGAAGCCGTCGAGTTCGGCGAGGATCTGGTTCAACGTCTGCTCGCGCTCGTCGTGGCCGCCACCGAGGCCGGCGCCACGGGTGCGGCCTACTGAGTCGATCTCGTCGATGAAAATCACCGATGGCGCCGCTTCCTTGGCCTGGCGGAACAGGTCACGCACACGGGAAGCGCCGACGCCGACGAACATCTCGATGAACTCGGAGCCACTGATGCTGAAGAAGGGGACGCCGGCGGATCCGGCAATTGCCTTCGCCATCAGCGTCTTGCCCGTTCCGGGCGGCCCCATCATGAGGATGCCACGGGGAATCTTCGCACCGAGCTCCTCGAAACGGCTAGGGTCACGCAAGAACTCCACCACTTCGATGATCTCGCGCTTGGCGTTCTCAACGCCTGCAACATCATCGAGCGTGACAGTCACGTCTTCACGCCGGAACCGTCGGGCCTGGGAACGGCCGAAGGCGAGCGCACCACTGCCTCCGGACACCATCCGCGTCTGCATGCGCCCCCAGAACCAGAACAGCAGGGCAAGCATGAGAATCCAGGGCAGTGCGCCGAGCAGCACGGCATGCCACCAAGGCGGCGTTGCGGATCGCGCCGCCACCCCGACCTCGTGATACTCGAGAAATTCCAGCAGACGCGAATCCTCGAGATCGGGCCGGATCGTACGGAAACGGCCGGGCTCGGGCGCTTCGAAAGCCTCGCGACCGCGCGGCGTCAGCTGGCCCTCGATTTCTTCCCCACGCAGGACGACGTCTTCGACCCAACCACGATTGACGGCTTCACGGAACTCCGAATAGCCGATTTCGACCCGCGCTGTCCGGTCGGCAGCGTCCTGATAGTGAAACAGGAGCAAGATGACCAGCGCCAGCCAGACGAATGGGATCCATGGCCAGACCTGGGGCGAAGGCGCACTGCCCGGGTCGCCTTCAGGCCTTTGATCCCCGTTGTCCTGTGACCGGCGCGGAGGGCGATCAGGAGACTCGGACATGCTGCGCTCTGTCGCTTGCGTGGAAAGTAAAGATGGTCGCCACGAAGCAACTTTGCAACGACCCGGGCAACCCAGATTCAGCAAGCCGTGAGATCAGATCCACACCCAACCACCGAATGATTCACTAAAGCTATCAGCAGGAGATAAATAACTAAATGCAATTAATCAACCCCAGCCCCCAGCCTGCAGCATTTCGACCTATCGCACTTAAGCGAAACAACGGCCTTCAGAACGAACGCTGAAGAACGACTTCTTCGTCAATCTGGTCGACATGGACACGGTATGGAGCCCATCGAGGGCGAAGAGGACGTGTTCGAAGGCCGCGAGGCAGGCAGCGCCCTGGATACAGAATCATGCGACCGAGCGCCGATTCGATCAGCCATACGGCCAGGCGACCGGATTTGTTTTCGTGATCGAGGGTGGGGTTGAGCTCCACGAACTCCATCCCGATCAGCCCTCCCCGAATCTCGTTTCGGACGGACACCGGCGTAAGGCAACCGGCACCCAACCAGAACCTGCGACCATCATCCCATGCACCCGCCGCCGAGAGTCGGATCACCACGGTACTCAACCGGCCCCAGGCTCGCTCCTGGCGCCCCGCGAAGCACAAGCGGCAGCCACACATGGCCAGCGAGCGAGGTGACACCACCATCCGCAAGCGTGTACAAATGCCTTCACGCCTGCATGTATGGAGCCGCCATGGGCAAACAAAAGATCGTTGTTTCTGCGACTCTCGACTTCGCCAGCGAGGCGGATCGGGATCGTGCCGTCGAACTGACGACGCCGGTGCAGGCCGCGACCCGGAACGAGGAGAGCGGCTGTCACGCCTACTGCTTCGCACCGGACCCGGTCGTGAAGCACCGGATCCAGGTCTACGAACTCTGGGAAGACGGCGCGAGCCTCGCCGCCCACTTCCGCCATCCGAACTACGAGAAGATGAAGGAAGTGCTGATGCAGGTGGGGATCACCGCAACGGAGAACCAGATGTACCTGATCGAGATGCACGAGCCTGTCTACGACGCCGAAGGCCAGGCTCGGGAAACGTTCTTCGGTGGCCGCGCCTGACGGGGCGTGAACCATGACCGCTCAGGTCATCGACCTTCACGCCCACGCCGTCATCGAGTCGGCCTACGGACTCGCCGGCCCGCACGGACCGGAGGCGGGCCGCGACGAGCGCGGCCCCTACTTCCGCATCGGTCCCTACCGCATGCAGCCGATGGATTACCGCGGCACCGTGTTCGTCGACGTGGCCCGGCGTCTGGAACGCATGGATGAACTCGGCATCGACCTGCAGCTGCTGTCGCCGAATCCACTCACCATGTTCCATCGCATCGAAGCGGTCCACGCAATCCGCTTCTGCCGAGCCCACAACGACGCCATGGCGGAACTGGTGGCGGCCCACCCGGAGCGCCTCCTCGGAGCTGCGGCCTTGCCCATGCAGGACGTGGACGCGGCAGTCGCCGAGCTGGAACGGGCCACGACCGAGCTTGGCCTCGTCGCCGCCTACACCGGTACCGATTGGCCCACACCGCTGGATGCGCCGGAATACGATCCGTTCTACTCCGCGCTGGTGGCACTGGACGTGCCCCTGTTCCTGCACCCGGCTTCCACTGGTGGCGACGCGGGGCCGGACGATCCCCGCCTCGGCCGCTTCGACCTGACGCTGCTTCTGGGCTATGCCTACGAGGAAACCCTTGCAGCTGCGACCCTCGTACTCGGCGGCGTGCTCGACCGCCACCCCGATCTCGACGTCTGCGTTTCCCACGGCGGCGGCGCCATGCCGTTTCTGCTGCCCCGCTTTGAGGCCATGGCGCGGTTTCGCGCCTGGGCGCCGGAGTCGGTCCGCGAGCACGGCTTCACCGCCGTGCTGAAGAAGCTCTGGTTCGATGCGCATGTGGACGGTGCAGCGGCAAGGCAACTGTTGCTGGACAAGATCGGCGACGACCGCCTCGTCTGGGGCACCAACTTCGGCGGCTGGGACGCACCGCGGGAAGCCGATGAGCTCGCGGCACGACTCACGCCCAATGCGCGCAGACTGCTGCGTCTGGAACCAGCACCAGGAGCAAGGCCATGAGCAGCGTACTGTTCACCGGCGCCCGCCTGTTCAGAGGCATCGACGACGAAGTGATCGACCCCGCCGCCGTCTGGGTGGATGGTGAGTTGATCCGCTGGGCAGGCCCCGAGCGCGACCTGCCCGCGATGCCGGATGACGTAACCCGCGTCCCACTCGGCGGCGCCTTCGTCATGCCCGGCATGACCGAATCGCACGCCCACCTGTCCTACAGCAACAGTGGTCCGTTCGAGCTCGACCGCACGCCGGTGGAACTGTCGATGATCAATGCGGTGGACAACGCCCGGCGCATGCTCGCCTCCGGATTCACCTCGGCTGTCAGTTTCGGCGGCGTGCACCGGATCGACGTCCATCTCCGTGACGCCATCGACGCCGGCCGGATCCCCGGGCCGCGCCTGCTCGCCTCGGGTCGCGACGTGGGCGGCACCGCGAGTAACGCCGATCTACATCCGGACCACTTCCGCCCGCAGCTCGAAGGGCTCGGCATGGTGGTGGACGGACCCTGGGCCGTTCGCCAGGCGGTGCGGACACTGCGCAAGAGTGGTGGCGACGTCATCAAGATCTTTCTCGACGGCGAGAACTTCTCGGCCCATGCGCCACCCGGCGAGCTCACCTACCGCGACGAGGAAGTTGACGCCGCGGTGGACGAAGCGCACCGGCGCAACATGCGGGTGTGCTGTCATGCCCGTTCGGCCGCAGCCGTGAAGCAGGCCGTGCGCTTCGGCGTCGACTTCATCGGCCACGCCAACTACTTGGACGACGAAGCGCTTGATCTGCTGAAGCGGCACCGCGATCGCCTGGTCGTGGGTCCGGCCATCGCCTGGGAAATGCAGCTTCTCGCCCGCCACGACGAACTCGGCATCCCGGCGCGCGTCGTGAGCGAGAAGGGCTATCACGAGGAGGTGGCAGCCACCGTAAGGTCGGTGCGACGGCTGCGGGAGGCAGGCGTTCGGGTACTCATCGGCGGTGACTACGGCCTCAACATCACACCCCACGGTACCTATGCGAAGGATCTCGAGTACTTCGTCGACCTCTTCGGCATGTCGCCAGCCGATGCTCTGCTCTGCGCAACGCGCGACGGTGGCGCCGCAATGGATCCGTCAGGAATGCTGGGAACGCTGGAAGCAGGCAAGCTCGCGGATCTGGTGATCGTGCACGGTGATCCGCTCGCCGACATCCGCATCCTGCAGGACCACGCCCGCATCAAGACAGTGATCAAGGGAGGTCAGGCGTACCGTGGGCTCCTGTCTCGGCCTTGGCGGGTGGCCGATCCCATCGAGCTGGCCGCTCAAGACGAGAAACCCCCTGCGGACCTGCATGCCGCCAGATAGATCTGGGCCAGCGCCTCGAGGCCGCTGCGATCGTCTTCGTCGAACCGCGCCGGCTCGGGGCTGTCGAGATCGAGCACACCCTAGAGCTCGCCGTCCACGAGCGTGAGCGGCACCACGATCTCGGATCGGGATGCGGCGTCGCAGGCGATGTGACCCGGAAACGCGTGCACGTCGGCCACCACCAGCGTCTCGGCCCGCTCTGCCGCCGCGCCACACACTCCCTGGCCGAGGCCGATACGCACACAGGCAGGCTTGCCTTGGAAGGGCCCCACCACCAGCTCCCGCCCGTCCCAGAGGTAAAAGCCCACCCAGTTCACCGCCGGCAGACTGTGATAGAGCAACGCCGAGAGGTTCGCGGCGTTCGCGATCCGGTCGTGCTCGCCGGCAAGGAGTGCCCGTGCCTGCTCGGCAAGGCGCGCGTACTGCTCGGCTTTCGGCAGATCATCCAATGACTGCAGTTCGTGCATGCTGAAATCCATACGGCGGGCGCAAGCGACGGTTGCAGTATCATGGTGGTCGCCATTCGCCGCCACGGGCACCGTGGAGAATCGAGTCGTTGGATACCACAGAACGCATCCGCAAACGGGTTCAGGAAGGTGACGAAGGCCGCACAGCGCTGCTCGAAATGCTGCGTGAGCAGCCTGGAGACACCCACGAGGTGATCTCGGCACTCACCTGCGATCAGAGGGACATCGAGGCCGGGGCTGCCGAAGCACTCGTTTTCCTGGCCGAGGAAGCACCGGATCTGCTCGAGCCGTTTGCCCGCCGCCTGTTCCGCATCGCCGCCGGCAGCGAACATCAGGCGGTACGCCTTGCCATTGCCCGCGCGCTGCCGTTGCTGGAGCTCGGCGCCTGGCAGGCGGGGCGGCTGGCCTTCGTCTTTGAGAGCTGGCTCGACGATCGCGACCCGGCGATCAAGCGCGCCGCCATGGAAGCCCTGGTCGCCCTGGTGCCGCAGCGGCCCTCGCTGGGACCGCGTGTCCGGCGCGAAATCGAGCGGCGCGCGGCGGAAGGCTCACCCACGGCCATCAAGCACGGCACCAAGCTCCTGGAAACGCTGCGGGAGTTCTGATCGCCTGCAGGGGCGCGTCAGGAACTGCAGGAGAGCATCGAGCAGCCCGCGGCATGGCGCGACCGTCGCCGAGCTGTCCGGCCCAGTGCCGAACTAATGACCACCATAGCAGGCGGCGAATGGCACCATGCCCGGCAAAAGCCGGTTGCCTGCAAGAACCGCCGCCACCGCATCATTGTCCTGCGGTGGCGCGAGACCAAGAAGGTCAGCGCAATCCTGCGACCATCCCAATAGCCGTGGCCGCGCAACTGGCGTCGGCCGAACGCGGCTGTAGGAGGCCCCGTGCACCTGACGCGGACGCACCTCGGATTCGGCCAAAGCCTCGGCCTCGCCTGGCAATCCGGTTACGAAGTGCTGTTCGAACTCGGCATCTGTCAACTGCACCGCGACACCTCGTCGATCAGAGGCCCTCGTAGGCCTCGCCAAGCCGGAAGCGCAGGGTGGAGCCAACGTTAGTCAGCTCCACCGGCTCGCCGCCGCTGCGCAGGGGGCGGTAGCGCCAGGTGCGCACGGCGTCGAGCGCAGCCTGATCGAAGACACCGGCGGGTTCCGATTCCAGGACCCGCAGGTCGGTAACGCGACCCTCGGCCGTGACCGTGTAGACCACGGTCACCTCGCCCTCGATGCCGGCCTCGCGCGCCGCCTGCGGATAAGCGGGCTGTGCGCCCTCTACCAGGTCGAGCACGGGCCGATCGTCTCCGATCAGCGCCGCGCAACCGGGGAGCATGACCGCCAGGACGAACAGGCCGGCCCAACGCCATCGCTGAGCGGATCGGATCATGGCGCTCATGCCGACTCCGTGGCATGCCGCATGCGGCGCGCCAGCTCACCGGCGTCGTCTCCCGGCCGCAGCACCCTCAAGGCCCAGCGCCAGACCCATACACCCGGACCGATCCGATAACGCTCGAGAGTATCGGGACCGCAGGCGCCGGTGCCGACGCCACGCTGGGCCCGGTCGACGTGAACCTGAATGCGCTCGTCCGGCTCGAGATCGCTGACGTGGCGCGCAGCCTCCAGCGTCACGTCGTCGAAGCGCAGTGCCGAGAACTCGCCTCCGGCCGGCGGCAGCACGAGCAACCCACGCCCCTCGGCGTCCGCCAGTGCGAACCAGCGTACGTCCGTCCGGTTGCCGCAGGCCTGCGGCAGGATGTAGGGCACGTACAGGTCGTCCACCGTGGTCGCATAACGACTCACCAGGGCAGCGGTGTTACGGTCCCGGTAATTCTCGTGCGGGCCTCGGCCGTAGTAAGTCACCTGGTCGCACTCTGGCGCCACGGTAAAGGTCATGCCGATCCGCGGCAGGTCATCGAGTTCCGGCGGCACCCTGACCATTTCCTCCAGCCAGAGCACGCCGTCCGCGCCGAAGCTCAGCTTGCGGCGGTGCTCCAGCTGCTGGCCGCCGGCCGTCCGCAGCTTGCGCGTCGCCGCCAGGGACACGTCCCCTTCCCGCCGCTGGCGGATCGTCGGGCGGCCATGCTCACCGTGCAGGTGCGCGACGCCCCAGTCGCGCCAGCGCCGCAGCACCGAACTGGAGGGCAGCGCATCGGGTCGGTTCTCGAGCAGGCGCACGCCGTCGTTGTCCAGCGGTGCGCGCCACAAATTCAACGCCACCGGGCCGAACAGCACCCCGT
>SLQW01000065.1 GCA_007131295.1 Pseudomonadales bacterium
CCGCCGAGACAGGCGACGAGGGGCCGCTCAGCGGATCTGGCCGTCACCGAGCACCACGAACTTGCGGGTGGTCAGACCCTCGAGGCCGACGGGGCCACGGGCATGCAGCTTGTCGGTGGAGATACCGATCTCCGCGCCGAGACCGTATTCGAAGCCGTCGGCAAAGCGGGTGGAGGCATTGACCATCACCGAACTCGAATCCACCTCTGAGAGGAACCTCCGGGCCCGGGCATAGTCTGCTGTGACGATGGCATCGGTGTGGGCGGAACCGTAGTGATTGATATGGGCGATGGCTTCGTCGAGATCCTCCACCACCTTCACGGCGAGGATTGGCGCCAGGAACTCCTCGAAAAAGTCCGACTCGCTGGCGGGGACCGCGCGCGGCAGGATCTCGCAGGTCCGGATGCAGCCCCGGATCTCGACACCTTCCTCTGCGAGCCTGGCATCGGCCTGCGGCAGGATGTCCTGGGCCCGCGCGGCGTGCACCAGCAGCGTCTCCATGGCATTGCAGACGCCGTAGCGCTGACACTTGCTGTTGACGATGATGGCAACCGCCATGGCCGCGTCGGCCGCTTCATCCACATAAACGTGACAGTTGCCGTCCAGATGCTTGATGACCGGTACCCGCGCTTCGGCGCTGATGCGTTCGATGAGACCTTTGCCGCCACGCGGGACGATGACGTCCACGTACCGCTCCATGCGGACCAAGTGACCGACTGCTGCCCTGTCCGTGGTCGTCACCAGCTGCACGGCATCTTCGCCGAGCGCGGAGTCCGCAAGGCCGCGGCGCACGCTGGCAGCAATCGCACGATTCGACTCGATGGCCTCAGAGCCGCCCCGCAGAATCGTCGCATTGCCGGACTTGAGGCAGAGCGCCGCGGCATCCACCGTCACATTGGGCCGCGATTCGTAAATGATGCCGATGACACCGAGCGGCACGCGCATCCGCCCAACCTGAATGCCGCTGGGGCGGTACTCGAGATCGCTGAGGGCGCCCACCGGGTCCGGCAGCGCGTTGACCTGCTTCAGCCCCTCGATCATGCGCTCGATGGCGCCGTCATCGAGTTGCAGGCGGTCCAGCAGAGGGGCGGCCAGCCCCGCTCCACGCCCGACTTCGAGATCGATTTCATTGGCACGCCGGATCGCTTCGCGGTCCGCCTCGAGCGCCGCAGCAACCGCCGCCAGCGCTTTGCTGCGCTGAGCGCCGGTGGCCCGAGCCACGCGCCGTGCTGCCGCACGCGCGCGCGCGCCGAGTTCGTGCATGTAATCTTCAACGTTCATGCTGACGTTCATCATCGGGTCCGCAGTCGGCTCGAGACGACGCTCGATCGGAATCGAGCATTATAGTTGGCGGGAGCCATGCCGGAAATCGACGAACTGAGGGCAACCCCGCTCTGGGAAATGCTACACGCGCACCCGGAATGGGTAGGGCTTGCAATCGCCCTGATCGCCTTCGTGGAATGCTTTGCCATCGCTGGCCTGATCGTCCCCGGCATAGTGCTCCTTTATGCCGCGGCCTTCGTGGCCGGCGGCGGCGAACTCGGCCTCTGGGCTGCGCTCGGCTGCGCTTTCGTCGGCGCGGTTGCAGGCGATAGCGCCAGCTTCATACTCGGCCGTCGTTTCGGCCCGGCCATCCGCGTCCTGCCGCCATTTTCGACGCATCCGGAATGGCTCTCCCGCGGCGAAGCCTTTTTCGCCCGTCACGGTGCCGCCAGCATCGCCCTCGGCCGGTTCGTCGGACCGATCAGGCCGGTGCTGCCGCTTACAGCAGGCATGCTGCGCTTCCCCAACGGCCAGTTCTACGCCGTCAATCTGGCGTCCGCATTGCTCTGGGCACCAGTCTACATTCTTCCGGGCTACGTTCTCGGTGCGTCGCTGCAGCATGAGATCGAGCCACCACCGGGCCTGCTGGTCGGCCTACTCATTTTCGTCATCTGGTGCTGGGGTATGAGTCGATTGACGATCGCCGCCTGGCAGGCGGGGGAACCGGGGGGCGCCCTACACGATCGCCTCAATCCGGCAACTGCTGCAGGGAAAAGTCTGCGTGCACCGGCGTTCGGCAATGGCGTCGACACCCGGGCTTCGCTCTTAGCGGGTACGCTGACGTTACTCAGCCTGACAGCCCTGGGCGTAGCCCTGCTGTTGGCTTCTCCCATGCTGGCGCCTTGGCGCCGGTTTGCTCTCGACCTGCTGATGGTGCTCCGCGAACTGGTCTGACATAGATCGCTGGAATGACGGCGCGCAGGCACAGCCGGATCAACCGTTCGTGCGTTCCTGCATGGCATGCACCAGACGCTCGAGCTCGGCCAGACAGATCAGCGGATCGTCCTGCTCGAGCAGGCTCTGCTTGAATCGGGGATCCACCGGGAGCAGATCCGCGAGCCGTCCGGCCACGGAGCGCGCATCGTCGAAATCAGCCTCGATGCCCAGTTGATTGACCTCCGGATACTCGAGCAGCTGACGCAGGATCTCGACCAGCGCGTCACTCTCCGCCGGCACAGGCGCGTAGGGCGGGTCATCGAGTTCGACCACCTGACCTAACAGCAGATGATCTTGCTGCTCCTCGGCACCGAGCACGCGGAAGCGCCGCTCTCCGTGTGCGGTGATCCCGAGCAGACCGTTGGCAAGCTCGGTGAAGTCGACAATGCGTGCACAGGTTCCAACGGTTGCGATCTGCGGAGGCCGGTCGCGTTCGTTCTGGCGCGCTTCCCGCCCATCCAGAATGAGTACCACGCCGAAGGGACTGCCATCGCGCATGCAGCGTTTGACCAGGTCGACGTAGCGGGTCTCGAAGATCTGCAGCGGCAAGGTACCGCCCGGGAAGAGCACGGTCCCAAGCGGAAACAGCGGCAAGCTGAACGAGCGCTCCTCCTGCGTTCCAGCAGTCGTCGTCGGCCCGCTCAAAACGGAATGTCGTCGTCGAAGTCGTTAAGCGTATCTGGATTCGTCACCGCCTGCGGTTGCCGCGCAGCCGCCTGAGGACGGCCACCGCCGGACGCGGCAGCGGATTCATAGGCCTCACCGCCCATACCGCCGCCGCGACTGTCGAGCATCTGCATCTCGTTGCAGATGATCTCGGTCTTGTACCGTGTCTGACCATCCGACTCCCAGGAACTCGTACGCAGCGAGCCCTCGATGTAGACCTTCGAACCCTTGCGCAGATATTCGCCCGCGATTTCGGCAAGGCGGCCGAAACAGACCACGGAGTGCCACTCGGTGCGCTCCTGACGCTGCCCCGACTGCCGATCAGTCCAATTCTCGCTGGTGGCGACCCGAAAATTGGTCACCGGCGACCCGGCCTGGGTGAAGCGGGTCTCGGGATCTACTCCCAGGTTACCGATTAGGATCACCTTGTTGATGCCGCGGGCCATGGGCCACTCCCTCTCGTGACGGGCTGCTGGATTAGTCGTCAGTGTAACGCAGCCGCCTGGCTGGTCCCACGGCGTCCGTCCGTTGACCTCGTGCGTAGATTGCGCAGGCCCGAGTACGAAAGCGTCCATGGCCAAGCCCGAGCGGCACCGGGGCAGTGCCGGTTGCCGGCGTCCAGGCAGGGGCGTATCTTGCCGCTTTCGCGCCGGCGACACCCCGCCGCGCCTGTCCCCACCCTCCGTTGTCGATCCGCCATGGACAGCATCTCGATACGCGGCGCGCGCACCCACAACCTGCGCAACGTCGATCTGATCCTCCCGCGGGACAAGCTGGTGGTCATCACCGGCCTGTCGGGCTCGGGTAAGTCCTCACTCGCCTTCGACACCCTGTATGCCGAAGGCCAGCGGCGCTACGTAGAATCGCTTTCCGCTTACGCGCGCCAGTTTCTCTCCATGATGGAGAAACCGGACGTGGATCAGATCGAGGGGCTGTCACCGGCCATCTCGATAGAGCAGAAGTCGACCTCCCACAACCCCCGCTCCACCGTTGGAACCATCACGGAGATCTACGACTATCTGCGCCTGCTCTACGCACGCGTCGGTGAACCGCGCTGTCCCGATCACGGTGCCACTCTCGCAGCCCAGACCGTGAGCCAGATGGTAGACCAGGTCATGGCGCTGCCGGAGGGTACTCGTGCCATGCTGCTCGCCCCGGTGGTCGACCAGCGCAAGGGTGAACACGCGAACGTGTTCCGCGAACTGACCGCCAATGGGTTCGTGCGCGCGCGAGTGAACGGCCTGGTCCTGGATCTCGACGAACCGCCGAAGCTGGACAAGAAGAAGAAGCACAGTATCGACGTCGTGGTGGATCGCTTCCGGGTCCGGCCAGGCATGGAGCAACGCCTGGCGGAGTCCTTCGAGACCGCTCTCGAGCTGGCCGAGGGCACGGCCCGAGTGGCGCCCATGGACCCAGAGGATGGCGAGAGCTTCCAGAACGAAATGGTGTTCTCTTCGCGCTTCGCGTGCCCCCACTGCGGCTACAGTATCAGTGAGCTCGAGCCGCGGTTGTTCTCGTTCAACAATCCGGCGGGAGCATGCCCAACCTGCGACGGCCTCGGTGTGAAGCAGTTCTTCGATCCGGAGCGGGTCATCGAAGACACCAGCCTCTCGCTTGCGGAAGGCGCCATTCGCGGCTGGGACCGTCGCAACGTCTACTACTTCCACATGCTGAGTTCGCTCGCGCAGCACTACGGCTTCGATCTCGAGGCGCCTTTTGGCTCGCTCAGCAAGCGCCACCGGGATGCCATCCTGCGCGGCAGCGGCGAGGAGCGGATCGACTTCTCCTACGTCAATGATCGAGGCGACGTGATTACGCGTCGGCATCGTTTCGAGGGCGTCCTGCCGAACATGGAACGGCGGTTCCGGGAGACCGAGTCCAGCATGGTGCGCGAGCACCTGACCCGCTTCCTGTCAGTGGCGCCCTGCAGCGACTGCCTCGGCACCCGTCTCAAGCGCGAGGCCCGCAACGTCTTCATCGACGAGCGCAATCTGCCCGCGGTGACCTGCGATTCCGTGGGCGCTGCCTGCAGCTACTTCGAGCAACTCGAACTACCGGGCCGCAGGGGCGAGATTGCAGCCAAGATCCTGAAGGAGATTCAGGCCCGTCTGCGCTTTCTGGTGGACGTGGGTTTGAACTATCTGACCCTGGATCGTTCCGCAGACACCCTTTCCGGCGGCGAGGCCCAGCGTATCCGGCTGGCGAGCCAGATTGGGGCCGGCCTGGTGGGCGTGCTCTATGTACTCGACGAACCGTCCATAGGCCTGCACCAGCGCGACAATGCCCGCCTGCTGCGCACGCTCACCCACTTGCGAGACCTAGGCAACACGGTCGTGGTGGTCGAGCATGACGAGGACGCCATTCGCACGGCCGATCACATCGTCGACATGGGGCCAGGCGCCGGCGTCCACGGCGGCTGCATCGTCGCCGAGGGTCCCCTGAAGTCGATCGAGCGCTGCGAGGCATCCCTGACCGGCGCCTATCTCTCCGGCCGCATGCGTATCGCGGTACCGGAGCAGCGCCACATCTTCGATCCCGAGCGCGTGATACGGCTACGCGGCGCCAGCGGCAACAACCTCAAGAACGTGACGGTGGAGATTCCCACCGGGCTGATGACCTGTGTCACAGGTGTCTCCGGCTCGGGCAAGTCCACCTTGATCAATCACACACTGTATCCGCTTGCTGCCACACGGCTGAACGGCGCCGGCAGCCTTGCGGCCCAGGCACATGAGGGGATCGAAAACCTGGAGCTGATCGACAAAGTGGTGGACATCGATCAGAGCCCCATCGGGCGCACGCCGCGCTCCAATCCAGCGACCTACACGGGGCTGTTCACCCCGATCCGGGAGCTCTTCGCCCAGACATCGGAAGCACGTACTCGCGGTTACAAGCCCGGGCGCTTCAGCTTCAACGTCAAGGGCGGGCGCTGCGAGGCTTGCCAGGGCGACGGGCTCATCAAAGTCGAGATGCACTTCCTTCCGGACATCTACGTCGTCTGCGACGTTTGCAAGGGCAAGCGCTACAACCGCGAGACCCTGGAGGTCACCTATAAGGGCCTGAATATCAACGAGGTGCTCGAGCTCACAGTGGAGGACGCCCGGGAATTTTTCGACGCGGTGCCGATGATCGCGCGCAAACTGCAGACTCTTATGGACGTCGGCCTGTCCTACGTCCGGCTCGGCCAGCCGGCCACGACGCTGTCCGGTGGTGAGGCACAGCGCGTCAAGCTGTCGCGTGAACTTTCGAAGCGGGACACGGGGCGAACGCTCTATATCCTCGATGAGCCCACCACGGGACTGCACTTCCAGGACATCCAACAGCTCTTGAACGTGCTCCACCGACTGCGCGACCAAGGCAATACAGTGGTGGTCATCGAGCACAATCTCGACGTGATCAAGACTGCGGACTGGATCATCGACCTCGGCCCGGAGGGCGGCTCAGGCGGCGGCGAGGTCATCGCCGTCGGCACGCCGGAAGAAGTGGCGAGCACGAAGGGATCATTTACCGGGGAGTTTCTCGCGCCGCTGCTCGCTACGCGGCCAGTGAAGCCGAAGCGCGCATCGCGGAAGTCGGCGGCGGCTGCGCGTCGCCCCGCGGAAAAGTCCACTGCCCGCAAGCAGCCGAAGTCCCGCACGCGCAAGACCTGAGCGTCCTCCAGAACAACCTCGAACGAAGACGCTGAAGTGGGCGCGATTCGACTGGATCTGCTCCATGCAGATCCGTCCGACGGCCGGCGAAGCCGGCCGCCAAGCTTGCAGTCAAGGAAGACTCAGAGCGAAGCGAGGGGAAAGCAAGAGCAAGAGCGCGCTACGCGCGCTCAGGCGCGATCAATCCTCGTCTTCGTCGAGGTCCTCATCGAGATCATCTTCCGGCATCTCGCGCCCAACCAACTCGATATAGGCCATCGGCGCAGAATCGCCCGGTCGAAAGCCGCACTTCAGGATCCGCGTGTAGCCACCCGGCCTCTCTGCGTAGCGCGGACCAAGTTCAGCGAACAGCTTACCCACCGCAGCCTTGCTGCGCGTGCGGGAGAACGCGAGCCGTCGATTGGCGACCGAGTCTTCCTTCGCCAGCGTGATCAACGGCTCGGCAACGCGCCGCAGCTCCTTCGCCTTCGGCAAGGTCGTCTTGATGACCTCATGCTCGAACAGGGATACGGCCATGTTGCGAAACATGGCTTCCCGATGGGAACTGTTCCGGCTGAGTTGGCGACCGCTCTTGCGATGACGCATGACGAAATTCCTCGATACCTTCCGGCGCCGTCACCCGGCCCGTGCCGCTCGCGCTGCGGCCCTTCGTTGAATACCGTGGCTCTTCGCGTTGAGCCAGAGCCAGCCGGCGACGCCGGTGGCTACTTCAAGATTCTGCTGGCGCCGCCTCAGGCGATCGCCTTGTCGTCCCGCTTCAGGCTCGGCGGCGGCCAGTTCTCCAGCCGCATGCCCAGCGACAGACCACGGGACGCGAGTACGTCCTTGATCTCGGTCAGCGACTTCTTGCCCAGATTCGGAGTCTTCAACAGCTCGACTTCCGTACGTTGGATGAGATCGCCGATGTAGTAGATGTTCTCTGCCTTCAGACAGTTGGCAGAGCGCACGGTGAGCTCCAGGTCGTCCACGGGCCGCAACAGAGTCGGATCGACCTCGTCCTCTTTTTCCTCGCGAACCGGCTCGGACTGGCCTTCCAAGTCCACGAACACCGACAGCTGCTGCTGCAGGATGGTCGCCGCGCGGCGGATGGCTTCCTCGGGATCGATGGTGCCGTTGGTCTCGAGATCGATCACCAGCTTGTCGAGGTCGGTCCGCTGTTCCACGCGCGCCGCTTCCACGGCATAGGCGACCCGGTAGACAGGACTGTAGGTGGCGTCGAGCTGCAGCACACCGATTGGACGGGTTTCCTCCTCTTCGTTGCGCCGGGCATCCGCAGGCTCATAGCCGCGACCACGAGCCACCTTGATTTCCATGGCCAAGTTGGCGCCTTCGGTCAGCGTAGCGATATGGTATTCCGGATCCACAACTTCCACGTCCTGGGGCAACTCCAGGTCCGCCGCGGTCACTACTCCAGGACCATTCTTGGACAGCGTCAGCCGGGCCTCGTCGGCCCCATGCATGCGCACTGCCAACCCTTTGAGGTTGAGAAGAACCTCGATCACATCCTCGCGGACGTGCTCGATGGTGCTGTATTCGTGCTCGACGCCGTCGATCTTGACTTCGACCACGGCACAGCCGGGCATCGAGGACAGCAGGATGCGCCGCAACGTGTTGCCGAGGGTGTGCCCGAAACCTCGCTCGAGAGGCTCGAGCGTCACCTTCGCGCGGGTCTTGCTGACTTCCTGTACCTGAATGTTCTTCGGGGTCAGGAATTCGTTGACCGATCGTGACATGGGGTTCACCTGCCGTTGGGGTTACTTGGAGTAGAGCTCGACGATCAGGTTCTCGTTGATCTCCGAGGGCAACTCCTCCCGGTCCGGGAACCGCTTGAAGGTTCCCGCGAGCTTGTTCGTGTCCACCTCGACCCACGCCACCGGCGCCCGTTGGGCGGCGAGCTGGAGGGCCGACTGGATGCGCAGCTGATTGCGCGACTTCTCGCGCACACTGACCACATCTTCCGCCTGGACTTGATAGGAAGGAATGTTCACCGGCTGCCCATTCACCTCAATGGACTTGTGCGAGACGAGCTGCCGGGCTTCCTGACGGGTGCTGCCGAAGCCCATCCGATAGACCACATTGTCGAGGCGGCCTTCGAGCAGACGCAGAAGATTTTCGCCGGTGGCACCTTTTTGCCGGTCGGCCTTCTTGTAGTAGTTCCGGAACTGGCGCTCGAGCACGCCATACATACGCCGTACCTTCTGCTTCTCGCGCAGCTGGATCGCGTAATCCGACAGCCTCTGCCGCCGGGCGCCGTGCTGACCTGGAGGCGTTTCCGCTTTGCACTTGGATTCCAGCGGGCGCACGCCGCTGGTGAGCATGAGGTCGGTGCCTTCGCGCCGAGCCAGCTTCAATCTGGGGCCGAGATAACGGGCCATCTATCTGTTTCTCCTGCCTGCTTCGCCCTGGATCACACGCGCCGCTTCTTGGGCGGTCGGCAACCGTTGTGGGGGATCGGGGTCACGTCGTTGATACTCGAAATGCGGAAACCTACTGCGTTCAGCGCCCGCACCGCGGACTCCCGTCCCGGCCCCGGGCCACGGACGAATACATCAAGGTTCTTCACCCCGAATTCCAGCGCCGCATTACCGGCCTTCTCTGCCGCAACCTGGGCTGCAAAGGGCGTCGACTTGCGCGAACCACGGAATCCGGAACCACCCGAGGTGGCCCAGCACAGAGTATTACCCTGGCGATCCGTGATCGTGATGATCGTGTTGTTAAAAGAGGCGTGCACATGTGCGACCGCATCGACCACGGTCTTCTTGGCGCGCTTCTTGGTGCTGGCTTCGGCCATGATTCGCTTTCCCGAAAAGTGCTACTGCCGCCGGCTGCCGGACTCGTTAAAGAGCCCCGCGATCACCGACGGATCGGACGCGCCGGCCCCTTGCGGGTGCGCGCGTTAGTCTTGGTCCGCTGACCGCGGACCGGCAGCCCACGCCGGTGACGGATGCCGCGATAGCAGCCAAGATCCATCAGGCGCTTGATGTTCATGGACACTTCCCGGCGCAGGTCGCCCTCGACCGTACGCTTACCGATCTCGTTACGCAGCGCGTCGAGTTCGCCCTCGGTCAGATCCGCGATCTTGCGCGAGCCTTCGACCCCGGCCGCGACGCAGATCTCGGTAGCCGACGTACGACCGACACCATAGATGTACGTCAGCGCGATCGCGGCATGTTTGTTGTCCGGTACATTTACACCAGCAATACGGGCCATTCAGGCACTCCCACTCGCTTCCGGGCAGCCGGACACCGCGAAAAAAGGCGCAACAGAGTAGCTGCAAGCCCGGCTGAAATCAATCATTTGCGCCAATTCCAAGGGGCTCAGCCCTGACGCTGCTTGTGACGCGGCTCGGCGGAGCAGATCACCCGCACCACGCCGTTGCGGCGGACGATCTTGCACTTCCGGCACATCTTGCGTACCGATGCACGTACCTTCATTTCCTTCTACTCCCGAGTGGGACGCCCGCGGATCAACTCCGCCGCATCCCCTTGCCGTAACCTTTCAGGTTGGACCGTTCCATCAGCTTGGCGTACTGGCTCGACATCAGGTGCGCCTGGACCTGAGACATGAAGTCCATGGACACGACCACCACGATCAGCAGGGCGGTACCGCCGAGCCGGAAGGTGATGCCGAAGCCCACCACGAGCAGTTCTGGCAGTAGACAGACGAGCGCCACATACACGGAGCCGAACATGGTCAGGCGGGTCGTGACGTCGTCGATGTACTTCGCCGTCTGTTGCCCCGGCCGGATACCCGGCACGTAGGCGCCCTGCCGCTTCAGGTTCTCCGCGATCTCCTTCGGGTTGAACATCAACGCCGTGTAGAAGAAGCAGAAGAAGATGATCCCGCCTGCGAACAGGAGGATGTAGAGGAAGTTGCCGGGAGACAGAGCCAGCGAAATCCTCTGCAACCATTCCATGCCCGGCGACTGGCCGAACCATTGCGCCATCGAAGCCGGCGCGAGCAGCAGGCTCGAGGCGAAAATCGCCGGAATCACCCCGGCCATATTCACCTTCAGCGGCAGATGGCTCGACTGCGCCGCGAACACCTTTCGGCCCTGCTGCCGTTTCGCGTAGTTGACCGTGATACGCCTCTGTCCGCGCTCGATAAAGACGACGAACGCCACCACGCCGAGCGCGAACGCACCAATTACCAGCAGCGCAATGATGTTGATATCGCCCTGCCGAGCCGCCTCAAAACTCTGACCGATCGCCGCTGGAAAACCCGCGACGATACCAGCGAAGATGAGCAGTGATATACCGTTGCCCACGCCGCGCTCGGTGATCTGTTCACCGAGCCACATCATGAACACCGCGCCGGTCACCAGGGAGAGCGTCGCCACAAAATAGAAGCCGAAGCCCGTGACGTAGCTGAGACCCTGTGACGCGAGGCCCACCGACATGCCCCAGCCCTGAATCAGGGCAATGAGCACCGTGCCATAGCGCGTGTACTGCATTATCTTGCGACGACCCGCCTCGCCTTCCTTCTTCAACTGCTCGAGCCGTGGGTCCATGGCCGTGAGCAGGTTCATGATGATCGACGCCGTGATGTAGGGCATCACCCCCAGCGCCAGGATGCTCATCCGTTCCAGCGCACCGCCGGAGAACATGTTGAACAGATCCAGGATGCCGCCCTGCTGCTGTTCGAACAGCGCCCGCAGCCGGTCAGGGTCGATCCCGGGCACCGGAATGTGCGTTCCGATGCGATAGATCAGCAGCGCCAGCAGCACGAAGAGCAGGCGGCGCACGAGCTCCTGCACGCCCTTCTGCGCTCCGGCCAGAGACTGTTGGTTGACTGCCATCTACCGCCTCGCTTGCCGCCCGTCGATCACCGGGCGCGCGCCATCATTCCGTGGCAGCCGGCTCCGCAGCTGCCTCTTCGACCTTGCCGCCCGCTGCCTCGATGGCTGCGCGGGCGCCCTTGGTCACGGCCACGCCCTGCACCGTCAAGGCGCGATCGACGCCGCCGGACAGCACAATGCGTGCGCGCTTCATGTTCTTGCGCACCACCCGCGCCTCTTTCAAGGAGTCGAGGGTGACAACATCGCCCTTCAACTTAGCCAGTTCGGACAGCCGGACTTCCGCGGTCACCCTGCCTATGCGCGACGCGAAACCGAACTTGGGCACTCGGCGCTGCAAGGGCATCTGACCGCCTTCGAAACCGGGCTTGATGCCGCCGCCGGCACGCGACTTCGCGCCCTTCACACCTCGGCCCGCGGTCTTGCCCTGGCCGGCGGAGATGCCGCGGCCGACCCGCTTCTTGGCCGGGCGGCTGCCTGCCGCGGGGTGTAGATCGTTCAAGCGCATGGTCACTCTCCTTCGACCCGCACCAGGTACGGGACCTTATTGATCATGCCGCGGACAGCAGGCGTGTCTTCCACTTCGACGCTATGGCCGATGCGGCGCAGGCCTAGCCCACGGACGCAGGCCTGATGGGCCTTCAGCCGGCCATGGATGCTCTTCACGAGCGTCACCTTGATCTTGCTTTGACTCATCTCGATGACTCCTGAACCGCTCAGCTCGCGAGCTCTTCGACCGCCTTACCGCGTTTGGCGGCCACCTGGCCCGGAGAGCGCGCATTCTTGAGCGCTTTGAACGTGGCCTGCACCACGTTCACCGGGTTCGTGGAGCCATAGCACTTGGCCAGCACGTTGTGGATGCCCGCGGCTTCGAGCAGTGCCCGCATGGTGCCACCGGCAATAACGCCGGTACCCTCGGAGGCAGGCTGCATGTAGACCTTCGACGCCCCATGATTGGCGCTGGTTGCATACCAGATCGTGCCGTTGTTGAGCTCGACGTCGATCATGTTACGGCGTGCGGATTCCATCGCCTTCTGAATGGCGATCGGAACCTCGCGTGCCTTGCCGCGGCCGAAGCCGACGCGACCGGCGCCGTCTCCCACGACCGCGAGCGCGGTGAAGCCGAAAATCCGACCACCCTTCACGACCTTGGAGACGCGATTGATCTGGACGAGCTTTTCGACCAGGCCTTCTTCGCGTACTTCGTCGGTATAAGCCATGCCGTCTTCCTCAGAATTCGAGACCGGCCTCGCGGGCCGCGTCTGCCAGTGCCTTCACCCGGCCGTGATAACGGTACCCGGACCGGTCGAACGCCACGCGCGTGACGCCTGCCTCCTTGGCCCGCTCGGCTATCAGCGAACCGACCCGAGCGGCGGCGCTGGCGTTGCCCGTGGCAGCGCTACGCAGATCCGCATCCAGCGTCGATGCCGTGGCGAGCACGCGCGCACCGTCTGCCGAGATGACCTGGGCATACATATGGCGCGGCGTGCGGTGAACGCACAGCCGTACCGCTCCCAGGCGGCGCATATGGGCCCGGGCGCGACGGGCGCGGCGCATACGGGCCTGTTTCTTCATGTTCGGATTCATCTTTACACCTGCCGAATACGTTGCTCGACACCGCAGTGGCGACTGCGGATGAGGATCACTTCTTCTTCGATTCCTTGCGCCGCACCTGCTCGTCCGCGTAGCGCACGCCCTTGCCCTTATAGGGCTCAGGCGGACGGTAACTGCGGATCTCGGCGGACACCTGACCCACCAACTGCTTGTCGATACCACGCACGATGATCTCGGTCTGGGTCGGCGTCTCCACCTCAATCCCTTCCGGCAGCGCGTAGTTCACCGGATGAGAGAAGCCGAGCGCCAGATTCAGACTGCGACCCTGCGCCTGCGCCCGATAACCGACGCCGACCAGCTGCAGCCGACGCTCGAAACCCTGGGACACGCCGGCCACCAGATTCTGCACCAGAGCCCGCGCCGTACCGGCTTGGGCCCAACCGTGCTCGCTGGCGCCAGCCGGCGAGAAGCGCAGCTCGCCGTCGGCCTGCTCGACCTTGACCTGGGCGTTGATGGTCGCGGCCATTTGGCCCTTCGCGCCCTTCACGCTGACTTCCTGGCCGGAAATACTCGCTTCCACGCCGTTGGGCAGCTTGATGGGATCCTTCGCTACTCTGGACATTGTTTCGACCCGACTCGTCAGAATACGGTGCAGAGCACCTCGCCACCGACGCCGGCCGCGCGAGCGGCTCGGTCCGTCATGACGCCCTTGTTGGTGCTTACGATCGCTACGCCGAGACCACCCCGCACGCTGGGCAGGGAGGCTTGGCCACGATAAATGCGCAAACCCGGCCGACTCACCCGCTTGATCTCCTCGATCACGGGCTGCCCTTCGAAATACTTCAGATTCAGGGTCAGCGTCGGCTTGCTGTCGCCGTCCACCATGTAACCTTCGACATACCCTTCCTGCTGCAGCACCTCGGCAATGGCCGCCTTCAGCTTGGAGGAAGGCATGCTCACGCTCGCCTTGTTCCGCGCCTGGGCGTTGCGGATGCGGGTCAGCATGTCCGATACGGGGTCCTGCATGCTCATCGGGTCAGTTCTCCGTCACCCTTGTTCACCAGCTCGACTTCACCAGCCCAGGCACGTCACCGCGCATGGCCGCTTCCCGAAGCTTATTCCGGCCGAGGCCGAACTTGCGGTAGACCGCGTGGGGCCGACCCGTGATCCGACAGCGCCGCTGTTTGCGTACCGGGCTCGCGTCGCGCGGCAGCTTCTGCAGCGCAACCTGCGCCTCCCAACGCTCCTCTTCCGGGGCGCTGCGGTCGTTGACGATCGCCTTCAGCCGCAGCCGCTTCGCTGCGTAGCGCTCCGCAAGCTTGGCCCGCTTACGTTCGCGCTCGATCATGGATTTCTTAGCCATTACGCGGCTCCTGTCGTTCGGAAGGGGACCTTGAACGCAGCCAGCAACGCCCGCCCTTCCGCGTCCGTCTGTGCGGTGGTCGTGAAGTTGATGTCCATGCCGCGCAGCTTGTCCACCTTGTCGTAATCGATCTCGGGGAACACGATCTGCTCCGTGAGCCCCATGGAATAGTTGCCGCGACCGTCGAAAGCACGCGCGGAGAGCCCGCGAAAGTCACGCTGCCGCGGAATCGCAATGTTGATCAGGCGCTCGAGAAACTCGTACATGCGCGTGCGGCGGAGGGTCACCTTGCAGCCGATGGGCCAGCCGTCACGGATCTTGAAGCCCGCAATCGACTTGCGCGCGACGGTCACGACGGGACGCTGACCCGTGATCAGCGCGAGATCATTGACCGCAGCATCAATCACCTTCTTGTCACCAACGGCATCGCCGAGCCCCATATTCAGGGTGATCTTCTCGAGCTTCGGCACCTGCATCACGCTGGCGTACCCAAACTGCTGCATGAGCTGGGGCACGATCTCGGTGCGGTACTGTTCGTAGAGCTTGGTCATGGTGTCCAGTCCGAATCAGGAGTCGATGGTCTTGCCGGTCGACTTGAAGAAGCGCTTCTTTGCGCCATCCTCGATGCGAAAACCGACGCGATCCGCTCGACCCTCTTCCGCATTCCAGATCGCCAGATTCGAAATCTGGATCGGCGCCTCTTTCTCCACGATGCCGCCCGCAATGTTGCGATTCGGGTCCGGCCGCGTGTGCTTCTTCACAATGTTCACACCGGAGACGACGGCCTTGCCGCTGTCGAGAACCCGCAGCACGTCGCCGCGCTTGCCCTTGTCTTTGCCGGTGATGACGATCACTTCGTCGTTACGTCGAATCTTGCGCATGTCTGCCTCCGCCTGCCTCGCCTCAGAGCACTTCAGGGGCGAGCGATACAATGCGCATGAAGTTTTCGCTGCGCAGCTCACGTGTGACGGGCCCGAAAATGCGGGTGCCGATCGGCTGCAGCTGGTTGTTCAGCAGCACCGCTGCATTGTCGTCGAAGCGAATGATCGATCCATCCGGACGACGGACGCCCTTGCGAGTCCGCACGACCACGGCGTTCACCACCTGACCCTTTTTCACGCGTCCACGGGGAGCGGCTTCCTTCACCGTCACCTTGATCACGTCGCCCACGCCGGCATAGCGGCGATGGGAGCCTCCGAGGACCTTGATACACATCACCCGACGTGCACCGCTGTTGTCCGCGATATCCAACATTGTCTGTGTCTGAATCATTTCCTATCTCCAGATCCAGCAGTCGCCGCGCAGGGCCGCTTGGATATCGCCTTGCCCGTCATACCCGTGCCGGTCGCTCGTCGATCCGCACCAGACGCCAGGTCTTGGTCTTGGAAATCGGCCGCACCTCGGACACGGTCACGATGTCGCCAATCTCACACTCGTTATTTTCGTCGTGCGCATGCAGCTTGCTCGAGCGGCGAATGATCTTGCCGTACAGCGGGTGCTGGACCCGCCTCTCGACCAGCACCACGATGGTTTTGTCCATCTTGTTGCTAACCACGGTGCCGGTCACGGTCCGCGGATTCGTATGCTTTGCTTCCGTCATCGCTTCATCGCTCGTCGCTTGTTGGGGCGCTGCACTGCTCATTGGGCCGCACCCTTCTCGCGCAACACGGTCTTGACCCGTGCTATGTCACGCCGGCTCTCACCCAGCAGATGAGTCTGCCCGAGTTGTCCGGTGCCCTTCTGCATGCGCAGGTTGAACTGCTCCTTGAGGAGCCTGGTCAACTCAGAGCGCAAGTCCGCTTCATTCTTCTCGCGCAGCTCACTCACTTTCATCACATCGCCGTCCGCTTAACGAAGGTGGTGGCAAAAGGCAGTTTCGATGCGGCAAGCCGGAAAGCTTCGCGCGCAACATCCTCACTCACTCCTTCCATCTCATAGAGCACACGACCCGGCTGGATCTGAGCAACCCAGAACTCGACGCTGCCCTTACCTTTACCCTGGCGCACTTCCAGCGGCTTCTGGGTGATCGGCTTATCCGGGAAAACCCGGATCCAGATCTTCCCGCCGCGCTTGACCCGACGGGTCATTGCCCGGCGTCCAGCTTCGATTTGACGCGCGGTCATGCGCCCGCGGCCGACGGCCTTGAGGCCGAACTCACCGAAGCTGACGGCATTACCGCGCTGCGCAAGGCCACGGTTACGGCCCTTGAACTGCTTGCGAAACTTGGTGCGCTTGGGCTGTAGCATCTATAAAACCTCGATCAGGACAGCCGGCTCAGCTCGCCGCTGCGGCTGCCGCGTCTTCCTTCGATCCAATCACTTCACCCTTGAAGATCCACACCTTTACGCCGATCACGCCGTAGGTCGTGTGGGCTTCGGCCGTGGCGTAGTCGATATCTGCCCGCAGCGTGTGCAGCGGCACCCGGCCTTCGCGGTAGGTCTCGGACCGCGCAATGTCGGCACCGTTCAGTCGCCCCGCGACGCGGATCCGGATGCCCTTGGCGCCCAGGCGCATCGCATTCTGCAGCACGCGGCGCATAGCGCGCCGGAACTGCACCCGCCGCTCGAGCTGCTGGGCCACGTTCACCGCCGCCAGGTAGGCATCGAGTTCCGGCTTGCGGATTTCCTCGATGTTGATATGCACCGGCACACCCATGAGCTTGGCGACGTCGGCCCGCAGGCGCTCGACGTCCTCGCCTTTCTTGCCGATCACGATGCCCGGGCGAGCCGTGTGGATCGTCAGGCGCGCGGTCTGTGCCGGACGCTCGATATCGATCCGGCTCACGGAGGCGTTGGCCAGCCGCTCGCGCAGGTAGTCACGAACCTGCATGTCGTTCAGCAGGTTGTCGGCGTAGGTCTTGCGGTCCGCGTACCACACCGAAGTGTGATCCTTGACGATCCCCAACCTGAACCCGACTGGATTGACTTTCTGACCCATCTGGCCTTTCTCCCGACTATCTCTTCGGTGTCCTGCCCAAAACCGACAGGACCCGCTGTCTCAAGCGTCCGATACCGACACCGTGATGTGACAGGTGCGCTTGAAGATCCGATCGGCCCGGCCCTTGGCCCGGGGCTTGATCCGCTTCAGCGTCATGCCCTCGTCGACGAAAATGCGCGACACCTTCAGTTCGTCCACATCTGCGCCCTCGTTGTGCTCAGCATTGGCGATTGCCGATTCGAGCACCTTCTTCACGGTCAGCGCCGCGGCCTTGTTGCTGTAGGCCAGGATGTCGAGCGCCGACGCCACGTCCTTGCCGCGAATCTGATCCGCAACCAGGCGCACCTTCTGCGGCGACATCCGGATGCGTCTGGCAATGGCAGAGACTTCCATCTTCGATTCCTCGTGCACCCGGCTCAGCGCCGGGCCTTCTTGTCCGCGACGTGGCCACGGAAGTTGCGGGTCGCCGCGAACTCACCGAGCTTGTGGCCCACCATCTCTTCGTTGATCAGTACCGGCACGTGCTGCTTGCCGTTGTGCACGGCGATGGTGAGACCCACCATCTCCGGCAGGATCATCGAGCGCCTCGACCAGGTCTTGATCGGTCGCTTATCGTTGCTCGCCCGTGCCGTTTCCACCTTCTTGACGAGATGGAGGTCGACGAACGGTCCCTTATGCAATGAACGCGGCACTTCGGCCTCCTGTCACTTCCGCGAACGGCGACGCCGCACGATGTACTTGTCTGTACGCTTGTTGCTGCGCGTCTTGTAGCCCTTGGTAGGGGTACCCCAAGGCGACACCGGATGACGGCCGCCGGAGGTCTTGCCCTCGCCGCCGCCGTGCGGGTGGTCGACCGGGTTCATGACCACCCCGCGCACCGTCGGCCGCACACCACGCCAGCGCTTGGCGCCAGCCTTGCCCAAAGAGCGCAAGCTGTGCTCGCTGTTGCCCACCTCGCCGATCGTGGCACGACACTCCACCAGCACCCGACGCATCTCCCCGGAGCGCAGACGCAGCGTCGCGTAGGTCCCTTCGCGCGCAACGAGCTGCACCGAGGCGCCAGCGGAGCGGGCGATTTGACCGCCCTTGCCCGGCTTCAGCTCGACGTTGTGAACCTGCGTGCCGAGCGGGATGTTGCGCAGCGGCAGAGCATTACCAGGCTTGATCGGCGCATCCACGCCGGCCTGCACCCGCGTTCCGGCGCTCACGCCTCGCGGCGCCAGGATGTAGCGGCGCTCGCCATCGGCATACTTAACCAAGGCGATATGGGCTGTCCGGTTCGGATCGTATTCGAGCCGCTCGACGACGCCGGGCACGCCGTCCTTGTCGCGCTTGAAGTCGATGATCCGGTAATGCTGCTTGTGGCCACCGCCCTTGTGCCGGGTCGAAATCCGGCCCGCATTGTTGCGTCCACCGGTGGAGTGCTGCTTTTCCAGCAGCGGCCGGTAGGGGTCACCCTTGTGCAACTCGGGCGTGACGACCTTGACGACAAAGCGCCGGCCGGGCGAAGTAGGTTTGGCTTTCTGGACTGGCATCGTATTCGTCCCGTTACTCGACCGGCATGAAATCGATTTCCTGGCCATCCGCCAGGCGCACGTAGGCCTTTTTCCAGCTCTTGCGCCGGGACAGGCCGCGCTGAGTGCGCTTGACTTTGCCGCGCACGTTCAGAGTCCGGACCTCCTCGACTTTGACGTCGAACAACTGCTCTACCGCAGCCTTGATCTCGGGCTTAGTGGCATCCGGCAGCACCTTGAAACCGTACTGATTGCTGCCGTCCGCCAGCCGCGCCGTCTTTTCGGACACGTGCGGCGCGAGCAGCACCTTGTAGAGCCGTTCCGCATTCATGCCAGCATCTCCTCGAACTGCTTGAGCGCGCCGACCGTCATCACGACCTTCTCGAAGCTCAGGAGGCTGACCGGATCCGTGGCGGCCACGTCGCGCACGTCCACCTTCTCCAGGTTGCGCGCAGCCAGGTAGAGGTTCTCATCGACCGCGTCGGTGACGATCAGCGCATCCGTCAGCTCGAGCTCCTTGAGCTTAGCGACCAGTGCCTTGGTCTTCGGCGCATCGATTGCAAACGACTCCACCACCACGAGACGCTCCTGGCGGATCAGTTCGGAGAGGATCGAGCACATGGCACCGCGATACATCTTGCGGTTGACCTTCTGCGAGTGATCCTGGGGCCGGGCTGCGAACGTGGTACCGCCGCCACGCCAGATCGGGCTGCGAATACTGCCGGCCCGAGCCCGACCGGTACCCTTCTGCCGCCAGGGCTTACGGCCACCGCCCCGCACTTCCGCCCGGGTCTTCTGGGCTCGCGTGCCCTGCCGTCCCGCCGCCATGTAGGCGACGACGACCTGGTGCACCAGGGCTTCATTGAATTCGCGACCGAACGCGACCTCGGAAACCTCGACGTCCTTTCCCGCACCCGACCCTGGCAACGCAATGCTCAAATTCATCTATCTACCCTCTGTTGCCTGTGCCTCAGGCGCTTGCCCGCACCTTGACTGCCGGACGGACGATCACGTCGCCCCCCGCCGGTCCTGGTACAGCACCCTTGACCAGCAACAAGCCGCGCTCGACGTCGACGCGGACGATCGTGAGGTTCTGCGTGGTCACCCGAGCGTTGCCGAGGTGACCGGCCATTTTCTTGCCTTTGAAAACGCGGCCAGGAGTCTGACACTGGCCAATGGAACCTGGGGCGCGGTGCGACAGGGAGTTACCATGGGTCGCATCCTGGGTCCGAAAGTTCCAGCGCTTCACCACACCCGCGAAGCCTTTACCCTTGGAAGTCGCGGTCACGTCCACCTTCTGGCCTGCCTCGAAACCCTCCAACGGAAGGACATCTCCGGCCGCCAACTCTTCACCTTCGCCCTCACCGAGCCGAAACTCCCAAAGGCCACGGCCTGGCTCGGTGCCGGCCTTGCTGAAATGGCCGGCTGCCGGACGAGTGACCCGTCCCGGGCGGCGCTCGCCGGTCGTAACCTGGACGGCGCGATAACCATCGGCTTCCGGGGTGCGGATCTGGGTGACGCGATTCGGCGCAACTTCGACTACAGTCACGGGTACCGATTGACCGGTTTCCGTGAAGATCCGGGTCATGCCAGCTTTGCGTCCTACGACTCCGATCGTCATGTCCTTACCCTCGTCCGGGATCCGCTTGCGCGAACCGCGACAACAACGGCGCAGAATGCCCCGCAGGGCAAAATCTGCGCCTGAATCAGTCCTTCGCCGGCCACCTGTCGCAGCCTTGTAGTGCAGCGCATGACCCAACCTGCGCTGGCCGCCGCCTGATGGATCCGGCGTGGCTTAAAGCGGCGCTCACACCGCCGCGGTGAAACGATCAGCCAAGCTGTACGCTGAACCTCAGCCGAGACTGATCTGAACGTCTACGCCTGCTGCGAGATCCAGCTTCATCAGCGCGTCGACCGTTTTGTCGGTCGGTTCGACGATATCCATCAACCGCTTATGGGTGCGGATCTCATACTGGTCCCGCGCGTCCTTGTTGACGTGCGGCGAGATCAGCACCGTGTACTTCTCCTTGCGCGTCGGCAGCGGAATCGGACCGCGCACCTGCGCACCCGTGCGCTTCGCGGTGTCCACGATTTCCTGGGCCGAAACGTCGATCAGGCGATGATCGAAAGCCTTCAGACGAATGCGAATACGCTGGTTCTGCACCTGATCGAGACTCCAAAGACCTTGTTACGGCCGCGACCGCACCGTGCGCTGCCGCGGACATCGACCGTGGGAGCAGCTTCGCCGCCCGACTCTCATGCCGGTGGTAGCGGGCAATCGAGGGGCGGTACGAACGGAGCTTCCAGGGGGCCGTCCGAGAAGGAGGCGGAATATTAATGATGGCCCCCGGCAGAGTCAACAACTACCGGGGGCCGTCGAAGTCACTCGATGATCTTGGACACCACGCCGGCGCCCACGGTCCGACCGCCTTCGCGAATCGCAAAACGCAGACCATCGTCCATCGCAATCGGCGCAATCAACGTCACCGTCATCTTCACGTTGTC
>SLQW01000125.1 GCA_007131295.1 Pseudomonadales bacterium
CCCTCCGCTACCGGCCCTCCGCTACCGGCCGTATCCGACTGGCCGCGTTCGAGTCGCGGCATAACGGCTCGCATGCACCTCGAACGTTTCTAACTCTGCCAAGACTCTCAGAACGAACCTCTTTTTTATTAAATAGTTATGAATCGCATTTAAACTCTAACCAATGCCTTGGCGGGCAAGCTTCTGAACATTTTCAATGGCCTGGCGCAAAGCATTGACCATGCGCTGAGCTTCGCGCCGGGCCGCGGCTGCGAAATCACGCCCGTCTCCTGCATAGAGAATGGCTCGGGAGCTGTTCACCACCAGACCGCGACCTTCGCCATCGAGCCCCGCGGCTATGACTGCGTCAAGGTCACCGCCCTGAGCCCCCAAACCCGGTACGAGCAATGGAATCTCGGGCGCGAGCGCGCGGATCTGACCCAACTCCCGCGGCTGCGTTGCGCCCGCCACGAGCATGAGATTCCCATGCGGATTCCACTGCTCGACCGCCAGCCGCGCCACGCGGGCGTACAGCGGATCGCCAGGTGGCCAGTCCTGCAAATCCCCTGCTCCGGGATTGGATGTACGGCAGAGAATCACCGTTCCCCGATCGGGCCACTCGAAGAAGGGAGCTAGACTCTCCCCGCCCAGGTAGGGATTCAGGGTCACGGCATCTGCGTCGTAGCGTTCGAAAGCCTCGCGCGCGTACATGGCAGCGGTTGAACCGATGTCTCCCCGTTTCGCATCCAGGATCACGACTGCATGAGGCGCGAGTTCTCTGATTGAGGCGATGCTCTCCTCGAGCGCCTGCTCGGCGCCTACGGCTGCGTAATGGGCGATCTGTGGCTTGTAGGCACACACCAGGTCCGCCGTCGCCTCGATGATCGCCCTGTTGAAATCCGCAATGCGGTCAGGCGTGCGACCAAGGTGCGACGGAAACCGCACAGGGTCGGGATCAAGGCCAACGCAAAGCAAGGAATCTGCTTGCATCCAGGCGCCTCGCAGGCGTTCTCGAAACGGAATGTTGATGGCCGTAGCCTCCACTTCGTAGTCGCCGCGCAGCATACCACTTCACCTTCCCAGTTCAGCTGACACGCCACGTCACAGGTGGACGCGAAACGTCCGCAGCCGCCCCTTCACGAACAATCCGGCCGCCGCCGGAAGAACCCCTAAAAGTATTGATTTAAATAGCCTTTTCAGATTGGCACGGGTCTCGCATCAAGGCCGTCAGAAGCAGCCTCCGCCGAGGAGAATGAGCATGACCGCAGCAGCTCGCAGCAACAACATCTACAGCTCCGACGAGCTTCGTCTGATTCCTGCTCGCCGAGACCGCCGCCTGGCGGATCGACGCAGGGAACCGCGCTACGAGTGCCAAGAGCGGTTGTTCGTACAGGTGGTAGCCTGCGCCGATCGCCCCGATCTCGTAGGCCGCACCGAAGCCGGCGACGTCATCGACGTCTCCGGATCAGGCATCCACTTCTGCACTGAGCTCGAGCTGCCCGTGGGTACGTTGGTCGATATCTGGGTAGATATCGCCAGCCGGCCCGGGAAATTCTTCCTCTCCGGCGAAGTACGCTGGAATGGATCCGCCAAGGCAGGCGTCCACGCCTGTGGCGTCGAACTGGAAGACGGCCCCGCCACCGACTTCGCCGCCTGGCGCGCCCTGCTCCGCTAACTTGACACGCATCACAAAATCCGCAGAAACACGCCTCGAATTCGTGAAAACCCGCTCATAGCGGCCTCCGTTGCACCCTCGGAAACGGCAGGCGACGCGCTTGTGTACTAGAAAACTCTTGACCTGCTCTCGGGAGCCACCGGACACGGACACGTCGCAGCGGGGTTTCAAGTACCTGCCCATGCCCAAATGGTCAGGCTCCCACGGCACGACGAGACGAGCGTCGCATTTGGAGCGCCCGATGGCCGACTCTTCCGAACCGCGTCCGACTCGAGCCACTGCCAAGGTGGTTTCGCACCCGGCCGCCGCGCAACAGGCACCTCGGCGAATCCTCAAGCGCATGTGGGAACGCTGGTTGTCCCAATCCAAGGACTGCCTCAAGCAGCTCTTGCTCGACATCGATGACGACCTATTCGCTCGCGCCGATGAGGCTGAAAGCAGTTCCGCCCAGGAGCTGTACTTCAATTCGATGCGCCTGCTGCGCTATCAAACACGAGAGATCCGCCAACGCTTTGCGCAGGCGCTGCTGGCACCTGCACCTTCCAAAGAGCCGCCCACGGCAAAGAACTCCGATGCCCCCTTGGAAGAGCGCATCGAGGGTCTCTCCCTCATGGACGAAGACGCCCTCGAACAGCGCCTGGCCGTAGGCACCATGACACAGCGCTTCGAGCGCACCCACACCCTGCAGGTCACCTTGTTCAAACGCCGCATGGATGTGGTTCGCAAACGCGTGGATCCCAATTTCGAACTCGCCCACGTGGAATTCGACGTCAAGCGGTTAGCAGAAGCATTCGCTGATGCCCTCGCACCGCTGGAGTTGGATCTGCGCGTGCGTTTGATCCTCTTCAAGCATTTCGAACTCCAGGTGCTCGATCCGCTCGCCGGCTTGTTCCGTGAATTCAACGAGCTTCTCGTCGAGGCAGGCATTCTGCCCAATCTCGACCTCACCAGGGAGCTGAGGGAACAAGCGGCAGGTGCCACGGAAGGCCGGGGGCCGGAAGCGTCGGATCCAGCTGGCGCGACTTCCCAAGCAGGACATCCCATGACCGGCGCTGCGGGCTATGGAGCGCCGGGTAATGCTACGCCAGCCGGCGCCGTTGGCGGCGGCATCGGTGGCGGCGGCATCAGCGGTGGAGGTATCGCTGGTGGAGGTATCGCGGGTGCCGGCGGCATCGGTGGTGCCAGCGGGATCGCGGCAGGGCCAGACATCGCTGCAGCCTTTCAGCGAAGAGCGGCGTTGATGCGCAAGCTACCCGCCCTTGGCCGCCGACGGCGCTACAGCCATGCCGCTCATCCCTCCCAGCTGCTCGACGTAGGCATGGTTCTGCGGCTCCTCGAGGCCAGCGAGCGCATGGTGGCCAACCAGTGGCGCGAAGGCGATCTCGACCGCCTGCCCGAGCGGTTGGACCTTGGCGCGCTCCTGCTGGCTGAAGCCGAACGCAGCGGCCGCGCCGAGGCGGCCTTGAACGATGCCGACGAGGACACGGTCAATCTTCTGCAGATGCTCTTCGATCTCATCCTGCAGGACGACAACCAGCCCGTGCCGATGCGAGCACTCATTGCGCGCCTGCAGCTACCGATGCTTCGTGTCGCGCTGGCAGACCCGGAGTTCTTCAGTTCATCCCGACATCCGGCGCGTCGCTTCCTCAATGCCATCAGCAGATCCGGCATCGGCTGGAGCCAGGCAGACGAGAAGTCTCGCGACCGCCTCTATGCCGGGATCGAGGCGCTCGTGAACCGTGCCGCGAGCAGCTTCGTCGGCAACGCCGCCTTCTTCGACACACTGCGTGCCGAGCTCGAAGCCCTGATGGAAGAGGAGGCAGAGCGAGTCCGCGCGGCAGAAGCGAAGGTGATCGCGCAGGAGAAAGCGAGAATCGATGCGGAGCGCACACGCCGCATCGTCACTCGCCTCCTCGACCACCGCATCAACTGCGCCGGGAAGATGCCGGCCGACCTGAAGCGCTTTCTGGAGACTGATTGGCAACAGGTGTTGCTGCGCGCGCACGGCCACCCAGTCGCGTGGCAGAACGCCTTTTCGGTGCTCCGTCGGCTGACAGGGAGCCACACCGGCCCCGAAGGCAGCGCACTGCACGAGGCATTGACAGACGGCCTCACGCTACTTGCACGCAGCCCGCAGGACGCAAAAAGCCTGGCAAGCGAGATGCTTGCGCTGTGGGCTGAAATGGAACCCGCGCCTGTTCCACAAACAGCAGCACGTTCCGAGGATCCCCAGGCCGAACTCGCAGCAGCAGTTGAAGCAGTGACCGAGGAGAAGGAGGATCAATCAGAGCCGGAGCAAATGCCAAGCCCGGAGGTCCAGGTCGCTGCCAACGCGTTGGTCCAGCACGACTGGGTCGAGCTCCAGACCCGCAACGGGCGCATCGTACGCTGTCGCCTCGCAGCCATTACCGAAGCACCCGAGCGCTGCATATTCCTGAATCGTCGAGGCCTGCGCATCGACACGCTGTCGCGACTGGACATCGCACGGGCCATGGAAGCAGGGAGGCTTCGCGTGCTCGACGATCGGCAGATGTTCGATCGCGCTCTGGAACAGGTTATCGGCAGTCTGCGCACCGAAGCTGCCTAGAACGGAAATCAGGAGAGGCGTTCGCGGCGCCAATCAGGATCCCGCATGAGTCGCTCCACCGTCTCGACGATGGCCTGCGTTTGCGGATCCACCTCCAGATTCACCTTGTCTCCCGCTTCTAGGAAACCGAGCGTGGTGCGCGCGAGTGTCTCTGGAATCAGACTTACCTCGATCCAGGCGGCCTCACGATCAACCGCGGATATCGTGAGACTGGCGCCATCGAGGGCTACGAACCCTTTGTGGAAGAGCATCCGCAACCAGTCCCGCTCGACCTCGAAGCGCATCACACGATTCGCCTGATCATGCGCAACGCTGACGATCTGGGACGTACCGGTGACATGTCCGGAAACCGTGTGACCCCCGATCTCGTCCCCGAGAGCAGCCGAGCGTTCCACGTTCACGCGCGCCCCTACCCCTAAGTCCACGAGATTGGTCCGGGCCATGGTCTCGGCAATGACGTCGAAGCCCACGCTGCGTTCACTCTGCCGAGCGACGGTGAGGCAGACACCATTGATGGCGACGCTCGCGCCGTCTTGCAGCGCGCTACGCCGTTCGGGCGAAAGACCAATCTCCAGGCGCGTGATGCCATCCTTTTCGGAAATCGCCACCACGGGCGCCAACTCCTGCACGATTCCCGTAAACACGCTGTGTCCTGCCTCGAATTCGGGGTAATGATCTACACACGACGGGTACTTCGTTGCTGCTGGTTACCCTTCAGAAACGAGAACGGGAGTGCCGAAGCACTCCCGCCCGCAGGTCTCTCGAAACGATCTCAGGCGGGGCCTGATGCGCGAGCCAGCTGCTCCTGACGCTGCTTCTCACGCTCTACGTGGGTCCGCCACGAACTCAGCGCGTTGATGTCCTGCTCAACGCGATCACGTCGGGCAATCCGCAAGCCCTCGCCGAAGGTCGCCAAGGCAGCGTCGAACTGATTCAGGTTGAATTGGCACATGCCCTTGACCAGATAGATCTGTGCGGGACGGTCGACGCCACCGCGAGCTATCGCTCGATCGGCTGCCCGGATACTGCTTTCGCAATCATCGCGGTCGAGGTAGAGCTGGGCGAGGCGGTAATGCAACTCCCCGTCATCGGACAACTCCGCGGCCCGATGATAGACCGGAATGGCCTCACCGACGTTCTGGGCCATCTGCCAAGCCTGCGCCAAGCCTTGAAGGTTACGACGGTTGGCCTCCACCGTACCATTTTCGATCTCACGTTCCAGGATCCTAGCTGCCCAGTATGGAGCCTCCGCCTGCTGCAAGAGACCGGTCAGATTGAGAATCTCCCGCTCCTCGTCCAGAAGACCCTGGATGTAAGCGGCCCAGATGGCGCCAATCTGCTCCCTGGAACGCTCCTGCTGACCATACAAACCCGAAAGCTGTACCCAATACTCCTTGGAGGGGAAATCACGGACCAGAACCTCCATGATCTCGATGACGCTGTCCCAATCCTCCAGTTCGTAATAGGCCGCTCGCTTCAACAGCCACCAGTTTTCACGGACCTCGTCGCCGCGCTCGCGCGCCATTTCCATGGCCCGCCGTACGGGCGGAATGACTTCTCGAAAGTCGTTGAGCTGATAGTGAGCCTGGGCCAGGAACACGTAGGCCTGAGCAGAAGGTGTCTCGACGAGGTCGAACCAACGGTTCAAATACTCGATGGCCCGGCGATAATCCTCTTGGACAAAGTAGAGCTGACCGAGGGCGTACATCGTTCCCAGCTCCAACGCCAGAGGCACTTCAGGCGAAAAGGACAGGACCATCTCATAGGAACGGATTGCCTCAGGATAGTTGTCCTGGGAAAAGTGAATATACGCCCGCATATTCCACATGGAAGCGGCTTCGTAGGCATTGAGCCCGCGCTGCCCCTCCATGCGCTGCAGCACTTCGAGCGCCCGGCGCGTGTCTTCTTCGTCGAGCGCCTCTTGCGCCTCAGACAAGCGATTGAAGGCCTGCTCACGCATGGCTGGCACCCGCTGCGTACGCCGCTCCTCGGCCGCCTCGGACACCTCCCCTTGCGCATGGGCCTGCTCAATGCCGAAGGAACCGCTGCCGAAGCCGAATGCGGCCAGCAAAGCCATAGCGCCAACGGCGACGAGTCGGGACACAAAGCGTTGCATCATTGCTACCAAGGTCTGCACGGTATTCCTCCTGAGGCGGCGTATCCTGGGGCTCACGCGCC
>SLQW01000014.1 GCA_007131295.1 Pseudomonadales bacterium
AAAGATTTTGCGCGAAAATTACGATCTTAGCTAAGTCATTGATTTATATGGTGGCCAGGGGCAGAATCGAACTGCCGACACGCGGATTTTCAGTCCGCTGCTCTACCAACTGAGCTACCTGGCCCGAGCGCGAGGCGCGTATTTAACCGGGCGCATCCAGGGGGGTCAAGCAAGGCTCGAGATTACTCCTCGCTGGGAGGCACGTAGCCTTCCGCTGCGTCGACGCTTTCCCCTGCCAGGAAGCTGTCCCGTTGTGCTTCCAAGTAGCGTCGTGCGTCGGCGTCCATGAGGTTCAAGTGGCGTTCGTTGATCAGCATGGTCTGGTGGCGCGTCCACTCCTCCCATGCCTTGCGGGAGACGCTGTTGTAGATCTCCTCGCCTTTCGGACCCGGGAACGGCGGCGCAGGCAGACCTTCGAGCTCTTCATGGTAACGACTGCAATGTACGGTTCTAGCCACCAGTGCTCTCTTCTTCAGTGGATGGACGCGCTAGATAGCGAACTACAGGGGCTGCCAAGCCTACGGCCTGAGCTGCGTCGACCGCAAACCAGGCATAGTCACCATCGGTCTCTCGCTTCGCTTCGCAGGAGTTTTGGATCTGAGCACCCGGAGTCTGCAGCTTGTGGGTGTCCAGCAGTTGAAGATTTTGGGCAGACCGTCGGAGCGTTGCGTTTGGCGTGGACCAAGGTTTCGGTGATGGCTCCTGCACAGAAGGCCCCCCTTCTGTCTCGGCCTTCCACTTGGCGAATTCGATCGTCAGCTTGAAGTGTGTGAATTGATGGCGCATCGAAGCAGGCGGCGCGACCCCGGAAAGGGTACAGCCCGGTCGCAGTTGGGCGTCCAGAAGCGCTTCGGCGAATTCGGCAGAGGTCATATCGGCACTGCATTCCGGGAAGCACCACAGTCCTCCCCACACTCCATTGCGTGACCGTCGTTGGAGCAGAATGCGCCCGGAGCTGTCCTCCAGGACGATCATTTTCGTTTTGCGTTCTGGCAGCGTTCGCTTCGGCCGAGGCGCCGGACATTGTTCGATCCGCTGCTCCCTGAGGGCTATGCACTCATCGCTGAACGGGCATCGCTCGCATGCTGGTCGTCGCCGTGTGCACACCGTGGCGCCGAGATCCATGATGGCCTGCGTGTAGCCTGCGACATCTTTTGTCGGTGTCAGATCCTCGGCAAGCGACCACAACCTCGCCTCGACGGACTTTGCCCCCGGCCATTCGTCGATTCCGTGAATGCGCGTAAGAACTCGCTTGACGTTGCCATCAAGAATCGCGGCCCGCTTGCCGAAAGCCAGAGCGGCTATGGCGCCGGCCGTGGATCGACCGATGCCAGGAAGTTTTACCAGTTCTTCGGGCTCCTGCGGCAGCTGGCCGTGGTGATGTTGCTCGAGCAAGCGAGCCGCCCTCCAGAGGTTACGCGCCCGGCGGTAGTAGCCCAGGCCTGTCCAAGCGGCGAGCACTGCGTCTTCAGGTGCGGCAGCGAGAACGCTCACTTCGGGAAAGCGCTCGATGAAGCGATTGAAGTACGGCACGACCGTCGCGACCTGGGTTTGCTGCAGCATGATTTCGGACACCCAAACCCGATAGGGGGTCGGATGAAGTGTCCAAGGGAGGTCGTGTCTGCCCTCCTTCGCGAACCACGCTAGCAGCATCGAGGCAAACGCCAGTGGTCTGTCGCGAAACGGCTCTACCGCTCGCATGCTGTCACGCTTTCCGATTTCCCGACCCGCACGCGGGTGGACCACATTGGGGTAGCCAGCTTGCCTCCTAGAGCCGGCCTGGCCGCGCCTGCAGCCCACCAGTTCGTGGCCGATCCAAGGCTCGAGCGAGGAGGTGAGTCGTGCGAATTCGAACTAGACTGCAAGTGATGACCCTTGCGCCGGACGCAGCAGGGAACATGAGCCTCGGAAGGAAGCGCCGCATCCGGCAGGAAGCAATTCATGTCCGACTATCGAATGGGAGACGATACACCGCCGATCTCGCGGCAACCAAATCGCGTCTACTGCGAGGGGGGGCGCTGGTTCTTCACGACGCGAGAGGGCAAACCGATGGGCCCTTTCGACTCGGAGGCCGAAGCATCGCAAGGCCTGCGGGATTTCATCGAATTCATTGACCTCGCACCACTGGAAACGCTCGCATCGCTGACGTCGTCACTTACGCCGAAGGACGGGGAGGAGCGAGACGGGGATTGACCAGCTGCCCGGCACCGGATGGTGCTGGCAGATCGCCACCATTTCGCGGTGCCCCTGGGCTCGAATAGACTGCTTCTCTGCTGCACCGGTCGTGCAGCGAGGAGCGAACGTGACAGGGAAAAGTGACGTTTTCGCGCAATGGCTGGGCCTGCTCCGATCGTGGCGTGGAGCCGTTGCAAGGGATGACGATGCGCACGAGACTGGAGGCAGGCGCAGTCTGTGCATGGTCGTAGGTTTCCTTGAGCCAAACCCTCCACCGTTCGCCCCTCTGGAATTTTGTTACGCGCCGACGGGCGTCGAGGCAGTCCGAAAACTCTATGAGAAGGGTGTCAGAGAGCGGCTCGAAGTGGTTGTCGTCGAGGAAGGGCTGCTGGATATCCCCGGACTCAATCTGCTCCGCCGCATTGGCGCCGAAGCGCCATCTGCATCCCGGATCCTCCTCCTTGACCCTGGCTATTTGACCTCTCCGCCCGATGAGCTGGCGGAGCTCGGGCTCGACGATACGTGGGTCATGCCCAAGGATGGACGCACTCTGGCGAAGCGCGTTCTTGGCCAACGTCAAAACCTCGCCAAAACCCGCGCTGTCTACCAACGTCTGGAAGCCCTCACTCTCAATCTCGAGGATCTCGAGAAGCGGTACTTTCACGTGCGATCGGCCCGCGACCGTATCGCTCGCAATGTCCACGTCGCGCTAGCGGGCGATGACGCGCGCAGAGAAGGGATGCTCCGCTGGTGGCAGGGCTACCGCACCATAGTGCAACTGCGGGCAGGGTTCTGCTCACTCCGTCCGAAGCCGCTTCCCATCGTCGAGTTGCTCGGTCAGGTCCTGGCCGAAGAGGCGTTTGCCAGGTGGCCGTTTCCCGTCCGCATGCCGGCCGGGGTAGAAGTCTGGCTCGATTCGGTGTTGGCCGGGCCCATGACCCGGTCACTGTTCCGCGGCTTGCTGGAGGCGGCAGAGCCCTTCTCCAGAGTGCGCTGGGGGCGAATGCGCAGAGACCAGGATTGCGTAATCATCGAGTTGAAGGTCGAACCCATCCTCGAGTGCATCGAGGACATCGACGAACTCATCGAAGACCCGTTTGCGCGGCTACCAGATGGTCCGCTGCGGGAATTGAGTATCGACCTGCCTCTTGCTCACGAGATGCTGCAAGCCATGGGCGGAGGCCTGAAGGGGCGGATTGCCTATCGCGAACTGATCGTCGAATGGCGGTTGCCGCATCGGAGGCTGCACATGGCTCACCCGCTTGCGCACCCGCCGGGACCCCTCGGGCAGCCCTGATCGTTGGCCCGTCCCGTTGTTGTCGAATGTGGCTTGGCAGCTATAATCGCCGCCCGTTTGGGCTCTGGAGTCCGGCATGTCCGCCCGTACTGCGACTGTCGCACGCGACACGCTCGAAACTCAGATTCAGGTCGCGATCAATCTTGACGGCGTCGGCGAAGGCCGACTCGATACGGGTGTTCCTTTTCTCGACCACATGCTGGATCAAATCGTGCGGCACGGTCTCATAGACCTCGAGATCTCGGCGCGCGGTGATCTGGAGATCGACGCGCACCACACGGTCGAAGACATCGGTATCACCCTGGGGCAGGCGTTTGCCAAGGCTGTGGCAGACAAGCAGGGCGTTCGCCGCTACGGCCACGCCTACATTCCTCTGGACGAGGCCATGTCGCGAGTCGTGGTCGATCTTTCCGGCCGCCCCGGTCTGTTTTTCTGCGTGCCCTTCACTCGCGCCCTCATCGGTGGATTCGATGTCGATCTCTTGCGGGAATTCTTTCAGGGGTTCGTGAATCACGCCCGAGTTACGCTGCATGTCGACAACCTTCGTGGCGAGAATGCTCACCACCAGGCGGAGACGGTGTTCAAGGCCTTCGGTCGCGCCCTGCGGATGGCGGTGGAGCCCGATCCGCGTGCAGCTTCGTCGCTTCCTTCGACCAAGGGCGTCCTGTGAGCGGCATGCGAGCAACCGGCCCAGAAACCACCCCCCGCCCGATACTGATTCCCGCCATCGATCTCAAACAGGGTCGGTGCGTGCGCCTGCGGCAGGGCAGGATGGAGGATTCCACTGTCTATTCCGATGACCCGGTGGCGATGGCATTGCACTGGCAGTCGCTTGGGGCACCTCGCCTGCACGTGGTGGACCTCGATGGTGCGTTCGCTGGTCGACCAGTGAATCGAGACCTCATTGCGCGTATCTGTGCTGAGTTGACCATTCCCGTTCAGCTGGGTGGCGGTATCCGGGACCGCGCCACGTTCGAGGCCTACCTCGAAGCCGGTGTTCGCTGGGGAATCGTCGGAACGCGGGCGGCCCGTGAGCCGGACTGGGCCATCGAACTCGCGGCCTCCTTTCCGGATCGATTGCTCGTCGGCATCGACGCCCGCGAGGGGCGGGTGGCCACTGAGGGATGGGCGGACACCACGACACTCACTGCCGTGGATCTGGCCCGCCGCTTCGAGGGTGCCGGTTGCGCGGGGATCGTTTACACCGACATCGAGCGTGACGGGATGCTCGTAGGCGTCAATCTCGCCGAGACCATTGCGCTGGCAGAGGCGATCGACCTGCCGGTCTATGCATCGGGAGGGCTTGCGTCCATCGATGGTGTGAAGGCTTTGGCGGCAGCTGTGCTGGAGTGTCGCGGGCGACTTGCCGGGGCCATCAGCGGCCGCGCGCTCTACGAAGGTGCTCTCGACTACAGTGCTGCGAGCCGGCTTCTGAGCGGCGAAACGGTCTGATTCTGCCCAACCTCCGCCCACCTCTATCCGCTTCAGGGTGCCACGGTGTCCCGTATGGGCATTGCGGCCGTGGCGGACCTCTCGGATTGCTTTCGGGTCGCGGTGAGCGTGGGTTCAGCGACCAGCGCCGATACCGGGACGAGTTCGACGCGGTCCATGATTTCCGGGAGCTTCGTCTCGAGGACGGCCAGCGTCACCGCGTGTGGATGGCCGATAGCAACCGCGTGTCCACGTTCTTCCGCCAAGCTGACTGCGGCCTCGAGCGCGCGCTCGATCGCTTGGGTGTCCAGAATGTTGTCGATGAAGACATCACGGCGGATCGCCGGGATCAGTGCGTCGCGCGCGCTGCTGTAGGCCACGCTGCGATGCGTGGTGCGGCTGTCGAGGAAGTACAGACCGCGTTCGGCGAGCTCGGACATGACCACCGCCATGGTGTTCTCGCAACGGGTCGCGAGGCTGCCCATATGGTTGGAAACGCCACGGTGATAGGGAATTTCCTCTAGATTCGTTCGGAGCCTGTGCGTCAGCTCTGCTGGTGCCATGCGCGGCTGCAGGTAGCCCGTCCCCGGAGCCACGCCCGTTTCCGCCGCCATCGGCTGATGCAGCATGATTTCTATGCCATGGGTGTGGGCCCTGCGGGCCAGCTCGCTGCCCACTGGGGTTCCCGGCAGCACGGCGACCGTGATGGCCCCCGGTAGGGCCAGAACGCGCTCGCCGGCTCGCAGGTTCCAGCCGAGGTCATCGATCACCAGCGCAAGCCGGGGCCGCTCGTCTGCAGCGGTGACGCCTGAGGTGCTGCTCAACAAAACGGCCAGCAGGACTGACAGGAATGGTCGTTTCATTCCTGGCCACTGTCGCGGCGGCTCAGGAGGTGCATACCCCGCAGAATGTTGAGCGCCTCCATGACCTGGCGATCATCAGTCACAGGCGCCGACACCTCGTCAGGCGGCGTCTCGTTGCCTCGCAGATGCCGTGGCAGATCGGACTCTCGCCTCACCCTGGCACTGTTCCGGCGTTCACTGGCGCCGGGATCGACGTGAATATCCGGAACGATGCCGTGGGCCTGAATCGACCGCCCCTCGGGCGTGTAATACAGCGCCGTGGTCAATTTGATGCCCCGCTCATCGGAGAGGGGCAGGATGGTCTGCACCGAACCCTTGCCGAAGCTCGGCGTTCCAAGAACCAGGGCTCGGCGATGGTCCTGCAGGGCACCCGCCACGATCTCCGCGGCACTGGCGGACCCTTCGTTGATCAGCACCACCAGCGGCACATCGGGCAGGCGATCCTGCCCGCTGGCCGAGTAGGACACCTGGGCGCTCGCCAGGCGTCCGCGCGTGTAAACGATGCGGCCCGTCTCGAGGAAGGCATCGGCCACGGCCACCGAGGCCTGCAGTACGCCGCCCGGGTTGTTGCGCAGATCCAGAATCAGGCCATGCAGGCCGGATGGCGACTGCTCTTCGAGTTCGGCAAGCGCTATCAGGAGATCGTCACCGGTCCGGCTCTGGAACTGGGCAATACGCACGTAGCCGAAGCCGGGCTCGATCACGCGGCTCGAAATACTCGGAACCTCGATCCGTGCACGGATGAGGGACATTTCGATGAGCTCAGCGGCGCCCTCGCGACGCACGTCGAGTCGAACCTCGGTTCCAACCTCTCCGCGCATGGCATTGACGGCGTCGTCCAGGGACATTTCGCGTACCGGGCGATCATCGATCCGCACGATCAGGTCTCCGGGCTCGAGCCCTGCGCGCTGTGCTGGCGTGTCGTCCATCGGCGCAACGACCCGGACCCAGCCGTTCTCGCGGTCGACTTCCAGTCCGATGCCGCCGAATTCGCCCCGGGTGGACTCCTGCAGATTGCGAAAGGCCTCCTCGTCGAGATAGCTGGAGTGCGGATCGAGCTGGCTGAGCATCCCGCGGATGGCGCTCTCGAGCAGCGTCCGGTCATCCACGGGATCGACGTAGGCCGAGCGGATGCGGTCGAGCACCTCTGCAAACGCACGCAGCTCTTCCAGCGGCAGCCCGAGCTCCTCTTCAGAGGCGGCGGTCGGAACCGCATGGAGTGTGCACAGGACGAGCAGGGAGGCCAGCAGGCAGCGATGGAGTGGGCTGGGCATGACACTTGTGACCGTTGCTGCGAGGTCGGCAGGATGATCGCACTCAAGCGCTTTGCCGCCAAGCGTCGCGCGGTTCGGTCCGTAGCGCGAAGCTGAGTCAGGCGCGACTTGCCGGCCGGCACCAGCGACTCGGGTCCTCGGGCTGGCCGTTGCGCCGTATTTCGAACCAGACCCCCGCCTGGCTGCTGCCGCCGGAGCGTCCTGCGGTCGCAAGTGGCTCACCCGCTTCGACGATGTCGCCTATGTTGCGCAGCAGCGACTCGGCCTGAGCGTAGAGGCTCATGTAACCGCCGCCATGGTCGAGGATCACCAGCAGGCCGAGTCCCCGCATCCAGTCTGCGAACACCACTCGACCCGGGTGAATCGCCCGGACGGTGCTCCCGGGCTCGGCGGATAGCAGCACGCCCCCCGTGCGTCTGCCACTGCCGCGGCGCGTCTCGAAGGGCTCGATGAGGCGTCCGTCCACTGGCCAGGGGAGATTGCCGCGGCTGGCGACGAATGTCTCGCCGGTCGGGGCGACGACCTGGCGCGAAAGCCTTTCGAGGAGCTCCTCCAAGCGGGCCTGGTTCTGCATGAGCTCCGCCCGGCTGGCCTCGCGGGCGCCGATGTCGGCCTCGAGGCGCGCCAGACCACTCGCCTGCGCTTCGCGGGCGCTGTCGAGACGGCTCACTTGGGTGTCCAGGGTCTCGCGGTCGCGCTCGAGACGCTCCCGGGTCGCCGCCAGCTCGGCCTGACTGCGCTCGAGCTCCTGGCGATGCTCACGATAGCTCTCCATCGCCGCAGCGCGGGTGCTCGCCAGACGCTCATGATAGGCGAGCAGGCGCGCTATGCGCTCCGGACTCTCGGCCTCCAGCAGTAGCTGCAGCGGTCCGCGGCGGCCGAGCAGCCAGGCCTGTCGGATGGTGGCTTGCACGGCTTCCCGGGCTTCCGCCTCCTGGCCTTGGAGCGTGACGATCTCGCGCTCCAGGGCGGTGGCACGTTCCCGATTGCGCTCGATTGCAGCGCGGGTCTCACGGGCGCGACCGGAGATTTCCGCGAGGCTGAGGTCGATGCGGCGAAGGTCGTCCTGCAGCGCCTCCCGGTCCCGCCGGGAGGAAGCCAGCCACTGGTCGATGCGCCCGATGTCCGCTTCGATGGCTTCGAGCTGCGCCCGCGGGTCCTCCGCTGCCAGCGCCCCGAGTGTCAGTAGACCGGCCAGGCACAGCGTCACCCGATGCATGGCGACGGCTCTCTTGGCCTCTTTCAGCTGCACCGCGCCAGCAGGGAGCGCCCGGTCATTTCGGCGGGACGTTCGATGCCCATGAGTTCGAGCAGGGTAGGGGCGATGTCTGCCAGGCAGCCGTCGGCATCATCGAAGCGCACCTCGCCGGGCCCGATGTAGACGAGCGGAACCGGTTCGGTGGTATGGGCCGTGTGCGGCTGACCTGTTTCCGGGTCGCGCATCTTTTCAACATTGCCGTGGTCGGCCGTGAGCAGGCATTGCCCGCCGGTCTCTTCGAGAGCGGACGCGATCTTGCCGAGGCACTCGTCCAGCACCTCGACTGCCTTGACCGATGCTTCGAAATTCCCGGTATGGCCCACCATGTCGCCATTGGCGTAGTTGCAGACGATGAGGTCGTAACGGCGGGCGCGGATGGCCTCGACCAGCTGCTCCGTGACTTCGGGCGCGCTCATTTCCGGTTGCAGATCGTAGGTCGCGACCTTGGGTGAAGGGATGAGGATACGGTCCTCGCCTGAAAAGGGTTCCTCGCGACCGCCGTTGAAGAAGAAGGTGACGTGGGCGTACTTCTCTGTCTCGGCGATCCGCAGCTGAGTACGGCCCATTGCTGCCAGATACTCGCCGAGCGTGTTGTCGAGACGGGTGGGTGGGTAGGCGCAAGGCGCGTCGAGGTCGTCGGCGTATTGGGTGAGCATGACGAAGCGGCCGAGTTCCGGCCGTGTCCGCCGCCGGAACTGCTCGAAGTCCTCATCGAGGAAGGCATGGCTCAACTGCCGGGCACGGTCGGCGCGAAAATTCATGAACACGACGACGTCCTGGTCCTGAATGCGCACGGGCAGACTATCGCCGTCGTGAATTGCGGTGGGCTGCACGAACTCGTCCGACTCATCGCGCGCGTAGGCCGCTTCGAGACCGCTGACCGCGTCGCTAGCGTGGAAGGGGGCTTCGCCGCGCGTCAGCAGGTTGTAGGCACGCTCGATACGGTCCCAACGCGTGTCGCGGTCCATGGCGAAATAACGCCCGACCAGGGAGACGATCTGGCCGCAGCCAAGCCGCGCGAGGAGTGCGTCCATCGCCTCGAGCGATGCTTTTGCGCTGCGCGGGGGCGTATCGCGGCCGTCGAGAAACGCATGCACGTAGATGCGCGACACGCCGCGCCGGGCTGCGGTTTCGACCAGTGCGGCCATGTGGTCTTCGTGGCTGTGCACCCCGCCTGGCGAGAGCAGGCCGAGGACATGCAGGGCGCGATCCTTAGCGATCGCGACATCCATGGCCTCCCGCAGCACCGCGTTTTCGGCAAAGCTGCCCTCACTCACATCCCGATTGATGCGAGTCAGCTCCTGGTGGACCACGCGTCCGGCACCGAGATTCATATGGCCGACTTCCGAATTGCCCATCTGGCCGGAGGGCAGACCCACGGCCCCTCCGGACGTCGCGACCAGACGGTGAGGGCGCTCCTTCCACATGCGCTTCCAGACCGGTGCGTCGGCCGCGGCGATGGCGTTCGCTTCGGCGGTCTCGGCATGACCGAAGCCGTCGAAAACGAGGAGCATGGTGGTCGAGCGCTGCGAATCGGACATGAACGGATCCAGCTGTCAGAAACTCGGAGCGCGGGGCCGTCAGGGGACGTTCGCGCGAGGCGCAGCGATTCTAGCGAGGCGCCCTGAGTATCGCCAATCGAGGCGCTGCGGCCGGGTTTCAGCTGTGTATAATCGCGCCCTCATTGGAGGGTTCATGGCGCGTTTTTTCGAGTTCGTGAGCAATCACCTGCTGCTGGTGGGCACGTTCGTGACCCTGCTGGTGCTGTTCATCATGAATGAGGCGCGGCGTGGCGGTCGCAGCATTTCCGCCCAGGAACTGGTCAATCTGGTGAACCGGGACAAAGCGGTGGTGGTGGACGTTCGCGATCGCAAGGACTTCGCCTCCGGGCACATCGTCGATGCCATCAACATCCCGTTCGCCACCCTCGAAAAGCGGGTGTCGGAGCTCGATGGGTACCGCGATCGGCCCATCGTCGTGACCTGCAAGATCGGGCAGCATGCGGGCACTGCGGGCGCCCTGCTGCGCAAGAATGGCTTCGAGAACGTCATGCGCCTGTCGGGGGGCATTGCCGAATGGCGCAACCAATCACTGCCCGTGGTCAAGGGCAAGGGTTGAGCCTATGGCTGATGTCGTGATGTACGGAACCCGCTTCTGCCCTTACTGTGTTGCTGCGCGGCGCTTTTTCGATGGCAGGGGTATCAGTTACTCGGATATCCGCGTGGATGAGGAGCCGGCGCGCCGGGAGGAAATGCGCGCGCGGGGCGGTGGCCGCACGGTACCCCAGATCTGGATCAATGCCACCCATGTAGGCGGCTTCACGGACATGCTGGCGCTCGAGGCCGATGGTCGACTCGACGCGTTGTTGGAGGACTCGAATTCATGACAGATATGCCGCAGGACGCCGCCGCCGGTACAGGCGAAGAAGCGGAAGGTCCGAGCTTCGCGTTGCAGCGGATTTATGTGAAGGACATCTCCTTCGAAAGCCCCCGCGCGCCGGAGATTTTTCGCAGCAACTGGAAACCGCGTATCAACCTGGACCTGAACACCCGATCGCAGCGCCTCGAGGAGGATCTCTACGAGGTGATCCTGACCCTGTCCATCGAGGCGGGAGGGGAAGGCGAACAGACGGGGTTCATCGTCGAACTGCAGCAGGCCGGCGTGTTTCACATTACCGGGCTCGACGACAGCCAGCTGCAGCACACCCTGGCCAGCTACTGCCCGAACCTGCTCTTCCCCTACGCGCGCGAAACGGTCGATACCCTCGTGCTCAAAGGTAGCTTCCCGCCCCTGATGCTGGCTCCGGTGAACTTCGACGCTCTTTATGCGGAGGCGGTTCAGCGGCAGCAGCAGGGGGGCGACGTCGCCCACTGATCCTTCGAGTGACGCTGCGGCTCAATGGACCTGAGCCGCACTGGCGCCGCGCGGAACCCGGATCGATTCCACCATGTCCTGTACCGGCCGCGGCGGCGGTTGAGTCAGGGCGCTCACGGTGAATGCCACCGCGAAGTTCAGCAGCATCCCGAGTGCGCCGATCCCCTCCGGTGAGATGCCAAACAGCCAGTTCTCCGGAACGTCCGCTGCCATCGGCTCCATGAACACCCCTTTGAACCAGATGAGATAGCCAAGCGTGAACAGCAGTCCGGTCACCATGCCGGCAATGGCCCCTTCCCGATTCATGCGCTTGGAAAAAATACCCATGAGGATCGCTGGGAACAGCGATGCGGCCGCCAGACCGAAGGCGAACGCGACCACCTGGGCGACGAAGCCTGGCGGGTTGTAGCCGAGATAGCCGGCCATGCAGACCGCAACCGCCGCTGCGCAGCGACCCGCGAGCAGCTCGCCACGTTCCGATATTCGCGGCCAGAACACGCTCTTGAGCAGGTCGTGCGAGAACGCCGCGCTGATCACGAGCAGGAGACCGGCAGCGGTGGAAAGCGCGGCGGCGATGCCCCCCGCCGCGACCAGCGCGATCACCCAGTTCGGAAGCCCGGCGATTTCGGGATTGGCCAGCACCAGGATGTCGCGGTCGACCATGAGTTCATTGCCCTCCCAGCCGTACTCCGCCGCCTGCGCGGCGAATACCGGGTTGGCGTCGTTGTAGTATTGAACGCGCCCGTCTTCGTTGAGATCGTTGAAAGCGATCAGGCCGGTTGCCGCCCAGGTGTCGAACCATTCCGGACGCTCACTGAACAGCAGGTTGCCCTCAGGGTCGCCAACGGGTCCCGGCTGGACGGTTTCGATGAGATTCATCCGCGCCAGGGCGCCTACCGCAGGCGCGGTGGTGTAGAGAATGGCGATGAAGGCCAGGGCCCAGAACGCCGATCGCCGCGCGTCGGAGACCTTCGGGACCGTGAAAAAGCGCACGATGACGTGGGGTAATCCGGCGGTGCCGACCATCAGCGCGGCGGTGATGAAGAACACGTCGATGCGACTCTTCGACCCATCGGTGTAGGCAGTGAACCCGAGGTCGGTCACGAGCCCGTCGAGACGATCGAGCAGGTAGGTGCTGCCGTCACTCAACGTGCTGCCGAAGGCCAGTTGCGGGATGGGATTGCCGGTTATCTGCAGGGAGATGAACACGGCCGGGACCGTGTAGGCGAAGATCAGCACGCAGTACTGGGCAACCTGGGTGTAGGTGATGCCCTTCATCCCGCCGAGGACCGCATAGAAGAACACCACGCCCATGCCGATCAGCAGCCCGGTGGTGACGTCCACCTCGAGAAAGCGTGAGAAGACGATGCCGACGCCGCGCATCTGCCCGGCGACGTAAGTAAAGGAAATGAAGATCAGGCAGATGACGGCGACGATGCGCGCGGCTTGGGAGTAGTAGCGGTCGCCGATGAACTCGGGGACGGTGAATTTGCCGAACTTGCGCAGATAGGGCGCCAGCAGCAACGCGAGCAGGACATAGCCGCCTGTCCAGCCCATGAGATACACGGAGCCGTCGTAGCCCAGATAAGCGATCAGCCCGGCCATGGAGATGAAGGATGCGGCCGACATCCAATCGGCGGCGGTGGCCATGCCGTTGGCGACCGGATGCACGCCCTTGCCGGCCACGTAGAAGTCGCCGGTGCTCGACGCCCGGGACAGGATCGCGATGCCGATGTAGAGCAGAAAGCTGGCGCCCACCACCAGATAAATCAGCGTTCTGAGTTCCATTTCGGGCGCCTACTCCTCGTCGACGTCGAATTCCCGATCGAGGCGGGACATGGCGCGGGCGTAGTACGCGATCAGGACAATGAAGACAAGGATCGAGCCCTGCTGAGCGAACCAGAAACCAAGCGGAAAGCCGCCGATCCGGATCTGGTTGAGGACGTCGACCAGGAGAATGCCGAAGCCGAAGGACACTGCGAACCAAATGGCCAGGCAACGCAGGACCAGACGCAGATTCGCGCGCCAGTAGGCGCGATGGTCGGGACGGCGTTCATTGTCCGCCTGACGGTCATCGGGTGTGTTCACGGGTCCTCCTGGGTCGCTTGGAGTCACGCAGCCGAGGCATTCTGCCAGAAGGAGGAGGTCGACAGGCTCCTAAACGGCACCTTCGAAGCCCAGTTGGCGCCAGGCCTCGTAGACGGCGATGGCGACCGCGTTGCCGAGATTGAGACTGCGGTTGTTCGGGCGCATGGGCAGCCGGACCCGTCGCGCCATGGGCAGGCTCTCGAGGATCGCCGGAGGCAGTCCCCTGGTCTCGGCTCCGAACAGCAGCACGTCACCCGCTCGCCATGCCAGCTGGTCGTGGCGCATGTGGCCGCGGGTCGAGAACGCGAACACGCGAGGCCCGCTCGGGTGCCCGCCCCCCTTTGGACCCTGGACACCCATGGGTATCTCTTGCGCCTCTTGGGTGTCCAGAGCCGTCCCGAGCTCTGCCAGGCAGGCGTCCAAGGTGGCGTGCACGCTGACGTCGGCGTACTCGTGATAGTCCAGCCCGGCGCGGCGCAATCGGGCATCGGTGAGGTCGAAGCCGAGCGGTTCGATGAGATGCAGGCGGCAGCCCGCATTGGCACACAGGCGCACGACGTTGCCAGTGTTGGGGGGAATCTCGGGCTCGTGGAGGATGACTTCGAACATGGCCAGCCCGCTCACTGCCACTGGCAGCGGCGGGTCCCGGCCCTGGCGATGCCGTTGCGCACCTCCAGGTCGTCGATGCTGATCCTTACGCTGCAGGAGCGGCCGTTCTGAGTCACGGCCAATTCCACTTCATTGCCCGTTTCCGGCCTGAACACCTCGGCCTGGAACAAGCCACCGATGTCCGTGACCGCCAGTCCCTGGGCGCCCTCCATGCGCAGCCCCTCGAGCGCTTCGCCCTCTGGGTCGAGCAGGCGCCCAAACAGCACCACCATCTCGGCCACGCGCCAGTTGAGATGCACAACGTTGCCGGGGTAGAGGGTGATGCGCTCTACGCGGTCTTCGAAGGACAGCAGCGGTGCGCCGACGGGGCGCAGCCGGATCTCGTAGGTCTCCCATGGACGCAGATGCACCGGTGTGACGGACCCGACGGGTGCCACGCCGCGGTTGAAGCCGTCTACCCTCACTTCGAAGCGCGCGTCGGATACGTCACCCTCGATGTCGACCAGGGCCGCGGCCTGTGCTTGATCCCGGCCGCCCATGGCGATACGACTGCCGTCGCTGAGCAGGCTCGTGTTCAGGGTGCCGGTCCAGGTGGTGCGATCATCGTTGCCGAAATTCTGGTCCAGGTCCGCACGTAGCTGACCAAGCCGGCCCTGCATTTCCCCCTCGACGCCGATGCGTTCCTCGTCGGGGCCAGAGGATCCCGAGACCGCTCCGAGCAAACGCGTACCTGCCTCGTCGAAGCGTTGCCAGGCCATCCGCCCGGACGTCTGCTGGTCGAAGTCGTGACTGCCGTCGCGCCGGTCCCAGCGGGCGCGCGGCGAGAAGTTGCCTGTGTAGCCGTCTCCACGCAGGTCCAGACGGACGCCGACCAGGCCGAGCCAGTCGCCTTCCTGGCGGGTAACGTCGGCCGTGAAGCGAACCGATCCGTTCATGGTTCGCAGCACCGTGCGCTCCCAGTTGACGTTCTGGCTGTCCCGACGTCGGTCACCGTCGCGATTGGCGACGCGCACGCTGGCGCCGAAACTGCCGCCGGCAAACGGAGTCCGCAGATTGATCCCGAATTGCTCGAAGCCTGTGCCGACAAGACTGCGGCGGCTGTCCGTGATGTCTCCGGTATCCACGCGACGATAGTCTGCACTGAGCCGCAGGTTGCCGAACTGCATGCGGCTCACGGCCGCGAAGCCACGAACGTCGCTGCTGCCGACGAAGGCGCTTGCCTGCACCTCGGCGATGCGCGTGATGCGGAAGTAGCCGGCCTCCAGCAACTGTTCTCCGCTGCTCGCGGCGAGGCCGAGATCCACCCCGCTGTCATCGCCAATCCGCATTGTGTAGCCCGTTCGTGCGAGCCAGTCGCCGGTGTCCTCAGGCAGGGTCGAGCGCGTGTTGCGATCGGCGATTCGCCCTAATTCGAAGAAGTACAGAGGCTCATCTGCCGGCGGCAGCCTGGTGGTCTTGACGAAAAAGCGCTCCTCGATGCGCTCGGTGCCGTCGCTTTCCCTGATCCGCAGCGTGATGTCGTACGCACCTTCTGGAAGCATGGATGTGTCGAGGACTCGGTTTCCGGCGTCGTACAGACGCGTCGAGAGCAGGCGGCCATCCTTGATGATCTCGACCCGCGAGCGGCTCGGCAGGAAAACCTCGAGGGGTACCCCGTCAGCGAAAGCCCGATCGGCGCGTGTGTTCAGGGAGCGCCCGTAGCGAAATCCGTACAGGTCCCGCTCATTGACGAAACCCAGGCTCTGGCTGCGCGAGCGATAGAGGCCGCCCTGCAATGCGGCACCTTCGAATTCGCGCCGGGCGGACAGGCTGTCGATCGTGAAGCGATCGTCGGCACCGTAAGAACTGAACATTTCGGCGTGGGTTTCCCGATAGCCCAGCGATGTGATGCTGGCGATGTTGTAGCTGTCGCTGCTGGTCGAACTGCCGGAAATGTTGGCGAGCACGTTCTGTAGGATCGAGAAGCCGGCGTCGCTGCGCGGCAGGTAACGGCTCAGCTGGGGGCCCCGCGTCGCGAGCAGTTCCGGGTTGATGAAGACCGTAGCACGGAACTGTGACGGGTCGAACAGCACTGCAGCGATGGGGGGATCCAGACTGCCGCAGTCCTCCTGGCCGGGCCGGATGCACAGTTCGGACTCGTGGGTGTCCAGTTTGCCACTCAGTGCGCTCAGTACGGCATCGGGCCCGATAAGGTCCGGGATGGCCCCGACGATGGTCTCCGGCTGCTCGAAGGTGATGTGATCGAGGTCGTAGGTGGCCGCGGTCGACAGCAGAAAAGTTCCCCCGTAGTGGATATCGACCAGCGTGCGCTGAGGTTCGTAGAAGGCTTCGAAACCAGGGGGTGGCCGGCCTGAAGTCCGAAACACGGGCTGCGCCCGAGTGTCATCCGGCGCGCTTTCCACCGCGGTTGCGTCCGCGTCCGCGGCGGCAGGCACGGGTCCTGCGACCGGAGGCTGTTCCGACACCTCCCTGTCTGCGGGCTGTGTTGGGAGCCCTTCGAGGCTGGCGACAACGCTTGCGAGCCGTTCCGGCACTGCCTCGGTTTCGCGCGGCGATTCGTCGATCCGCGGGCGTGCATCGCCTCGCCGCTGCGCGCTGCTCGGACTCGCGACGATGTCCCGTTGCCTCGCGGAAGGCGTGGCCTCGGGCGGCGACTCCGTGAGAACGGGTGCGACGCTCAGATCGTAGGGTGAGTCATGGTCAATGCGGTCGGCAGCCTCCTGGCATCCGACAGCAAGCAGCAGGACGGCCAAGCCGAGCAACCCGAGCGCGAGGCATGCTTTGCGGGCACGATCCATGATTGCCGCGAGCGTCAGTTGAAGCGTTGACGGACATTGCGCTGGCCAATGCCCGTCGTGAACTCGACTGCAGCATCGAGCGGCAGGTCGAAAGTCCAGGAGTTGCCAGCATAGAGGCGCTGTGCCCTATTCAATTCGATGCAGTCGCCGCCGTCGGGAGGGCACTGGGCGCCGTTGAATAACAGGACATTGCTATTGCCCTCGTTGGTGAAGGTGATCTGACGGCCGTTTCGTTCCCAGACCAGGTTCGGTTGCGGGTCCGGCGGGCGCAGGATCACCAGGAGCTGGTAGGCGATCACGACTTTGACGGCAGTCGTGTCGGCTTCCAGCTCACCGACGACGGGGCGCACGTTGATGCGGTAGATCCGGTCGACGTCTGCGGGCTCACCCAGGTTGACGATTCGCAGCAGGCGTCGGGCGCCGGGGGGGACGATCAGCCGTGCAGGCGTCACGAGGAGATCGATGGCGTCGGGATCCAGGACGCGTTCGCGCGTCTCCGCGTCGGTGCCAGGTTCGCTGACGCGCAGGATTTCTGTTTCCAGGTAGAGATTCTCGCTGCCGGTGTTCGTGATCTCCACGTCCTGCCGCGGCGAGCCGTCAGCGTCGAAGGTCAGAATGCTGCGATCCAGCGACATGTCCGCCTGGGCGGTATGCGCGCAGAGCAGACATGCAAACGCTGCAACAAACGTGACGGCAAATGTGCATGTGCGGCCGGCGGCGAACATCGGTCGATCTCCTGGCGGGTCGTCAGGGAAGTTTCGGCCACCCTAGAGAGGGCCTCCTGGAGACGCCAGTGTCGATCCGATCAAGTGTCGGCAGGGGCCGACGGCGCGCTCAGATGGGCGCGATCATCACCATGTGCTGTCCCCGGGCGGCGTTTACGGAGACCTTTTCAGAGCAGTCCGCGAGCGGCGTCGGGTCGTCACCCGTCCAGAGGAAGAGCTCGCGCCGGTCGCCGGCACGGGCCGTGCTGCAGAGTTGCTCGCTATCGACCCGAGTTCTCAGATGGGCAGAGAGTGCGGGAGGGCGTTCCGGAATGGTCAGCGTCACGCGGATCTGGCCCTGATCACCGTTCGCGTGCGCTGACGGCGCGCTGAAGAGCAGAGCGCACAACCCTGCCAGCGCGAGGCTGCATGTGCGTGCTATCGCTGTCTTCTGTCGTGGGCTTGCCAAGTCGACCACCCCTTGCAGCAACCGATTTCCGATTTCGCCGACGCCATCCTGCCGGCCAAGGTCGATGCGTTGGAATCCGGTAATACCCTGAACCGCGCGTCGGGCCACCTGTTGCCCTTCATTTTCCCCACTCTTGGGTGTCCAGAGAAGCCCTCCAGAGAAGCCCCTCTTGGGTGTCCAGAGAAGCCCAGAGAAGTGTTAGCGGTGACGTAAACGGTCGGAAAACGCCGTGGCGAAGTGACGCGCTGCGTCAGCTTCTGCCGCGGAGCGATAACGATTATATCGACTAGGCGCATCGGTTTAAGCGTTTTTGGCGTGTGCCGATTTTCGGAGGCGGTCGTAAAACTTGTTAAAAAATAGAGACTTAAAGTTTTATTAACCAAGTCTGGTCGAGCTGGATGATTTGTAAACGAAAAGTTGGCACGAGCTTTGGAGCGTTAACAGGGACGACCGCGGACGAAGCCGCCGGAAGGTTCCGGAGCAGAACGCGGAAGGGATGAACACGACAAACACAGGAGTAACGACATGAACTTCAAACTCAAGCAACTCGGTCAAGGTATCGCGCTCGCATCCCTTCTGGCAGCGGGAGGCATGGTTAGCGCCGCAGAGGACGGGACCCTCGGTGCCACGTCCACCGGCTCGCTCGATGTCCTGGTGAGCATTGCCGACCGCGTCCAGATCAGCGGGCTCGACGACATCGACCTCGGCGCCTACAGCGGTTCGGGCGAACTCACGGGCTCTGACTCCTTCTGCGTCTACCGCAACGGAACGGGTCTGTACGACGTCGAGATCAGCTCTGCCAACGCAGACGGCGGCGCCTTCCGGATGGTGTCTGGGACGGACAACTTCCTCACCTACACCGTCACCTTTGCGGGTGAGGCTGTCAGCTCCGGCGACGAAATCGAGGGAGCCGGTCACAGCACCTCGGTGACCTGCGGTGGAGGCACCAACACGACCCTGGCGGTGTCTGTGGCCGAAGCGGCTCTCCAGGGTGCGGTATCGGGCAGTTACGCCGACACGGTCACGATGGTGGTTTCGCCCCGCTAAGGAAGGTCGAACACGGTACATGGACGTGCCGGCACAACCTGAAGGGCGGCCTCGTGCCGCCCTTCGCACATGACCCGACCGGTCACCCGGATTACACGAAGCAAGGATCGAAGTCTCACCGATGAACGCCCAGAGCCGCCAAGACAATCTGTGCCACCGCGGTACCCTTCGCGGCATGGCGCTGCTTTGTCTGCTGTTCCTGGCGTGCCTGTCCAGCGCGGCGTACGCAGCCGTAGCGGTGACCCCGGTGGCGGGTTACGACTTCGGTATCTGGTCACCGGGCTCGGGAGCGCCGGCGGCAAGCCAGGACTTCTGTGTTGTCTCGGTGGTCGGCAACCGCCTTACCGCGAACAATTCCAATCAGCTGCGGCCCTGGGGTGCGACCCTGTACGACGACAGCGGCGCGAGCAGCGCAAACGTCTTCCGCATCGAGCACGTCGCTGGCGGCAGCTTCATCGAGCTGGAAGTTCGGCTGCGGGATCTTCGGAGCGGTGCCGAAGAGTCTCTCGCTCCGGGCGTTGTTACTGCCACTGACAAGACCGGCGACGAACTCCACTGTCCCAGAGGTGGGCCTAACGGCAGGCTCTCGGTGCGCCTCCTTGGTAGCGGCCTCGCCGCTGCGCGGGCGGGCAGCTACGAAGGCCAGTTCACGTTGGAAATCAGCGGCGGCTCGAATGGGCGTGATACGGATACGACGACTTTCACGATTCGCATCGACGTACCGGATCTGGTGCGTATCTCGAACCTGAATGATATCTCGCTCGGCTTTTATCCTGGCAGTGGCGAGATGGTCGGCAGCGACGCTCTCTGCGTCTACCGCAACGATCCTGCCGGTGCGTATACGGTCGAAGCTTCCGGTCAGGGTGCAGGGAACGCCTTCGTGGTTGCGCAAAACGGTACCGAACTCCCGTTTGCCGTCGACTTCAGCGACGGTAACGGCTGGCGTGCACTTACGGCTGGTGGTGCGCCCCTGGCTGCGGGCAACGCCAGTTCGCAGGCCCTGGATTGCGGTGGTGTGCTGAATGCAGCCGTGCGCGTGCGCATCGCGGAAGCGGAGCTGGCGACGGCAGAGCCGGGTAGCTACGCTGGTCGACTCACGATCACCGTGGCGCCCATCTGAGGCGCCCGACCAGGTTGCTCAGCCGATGTAACCACCGGCGAAACCAAGCCCAAAAGCGATCATGAATGCCCCCACCGCTACGGTGAAGCCGATACCTTCTGCGTGGCGTTCGAGGCAGCTCTGGTGCGGGCGTCGCGGGTTGTAGAAGACCGGAACGACCGTGCCCGCCGGCCAGCGCCGCAAGCGTTCCTCGGCCCGTTCGCGGCTGCTGGTGTCCAGCGTGCCCCCTGGCATGATGGTGTTGCTGGTAAAGCTGCGACCGTTGACCTCGTAGCGATAGCGGATTTTCGGTGCGAAGGTCGCGGAACGATTGTTGAGCTGGCTGCTCGACTCGCGCTCCATCCTGGCCTCGAGAATCTCGCCACGCGCGGTCGGCCAACCGGCCGTCGCCTGCACCTGCTTGTGTAGCAGCCATGCATAGCCGATTGCACCGATACCGGTGACTACGGCGATCGACCCGAACAATGTTTCCATGACACCGTTCTCCCCGTGCAGAACGACAGTCTGCACGGAGAATAGTTCGAACGAACGGTGGCTGCTCTCAGTCGTCGCCCTCATCGTCGTCGGTTGGATCCATGCCCAATTCCTTGATCTTGCGCGTCAGGGTGTTGCGGCCCCAGCCGAGCAGCTCGGAGGCATCGCGCCGCCGCCCGCCGGTATGCTTCAACGCGGTTTCGATCAGGATGCGTTCGAACTTGGGCATTGCGACATCGAGCAGCGGCGTGCTCTGTCCGGGCCGGAACCGGGCCAGTTCCTGGTCGCTCCAGTTGCGCAGCGCAGATTCCCAATTCGTCGTTTGCTGGGTCCCGCTGTCACCCAGGCGCAGTTCCGGAGGCAGGTCGCCGATGTGCACCTCGCGACCAGAGGCCATGACGGTGAGCCATCGGCAGGTGTTCTCGAGCTGGCGAACGTTGCCTGGCCAGTCCAGGTTCGCCAGGTATTCTTCGGTTTCAGGGCGCAACAGTTTCGGTTCACCCCCGAGTTCCTCTGCGGCGGAGGTGAGAAAGTGCCGTGCCAGCAGCGGGATGTCGCCGCGGCGTTCCGAAAGCTTCGGAATGTGAATCCGGATGACGTTCAGGCGATGGAACAGATCCTCGCGGAAGCGCCCTTCCCGAACCAGGTCCTCGAGGTTCTGGTGGGTCGCGGCGATGATGCGCACATCAACCTTGATCGGCTGATGCCCGCCCACACGGTAGAACTCGCCGTCGGCCAGCACCCGCAACAGGCGCGTCTGGGTGTCCGGTGGCATGTCACCGATCTCGTCGAGAAACAGCGTTCCCTCGTCCGCCTGCTGGAAACGTCCCTGACGTTGCGCGGCTGCACCGGTAAACGCCCCCTTCTCGTGGCCGAACAGTTCCGACTCGATCAGATCGTGGGGAATTGCCGCCATGTTGAGCGCGATAAAGGGGCCTTCCTTGCGCGGTGAATGGCGGTGCAGCGCGCGCGCCACGAGCTCCTTACCGGTACCGGACTCCCCGTTGATGAGGACGGTGATGTTCGAATGCGACAAGCGGCCGATGGCTCGGAAGACCTCCTGCATCGCCGGAGCCTGACCGATGATCTCGGTGGGGGCAGGTGCCTCTCGTGCCGGCATGGTCGCGCGCTGCTCATGGGCATGGGCGACGGCGCGCTTGGCTACAGCCACCGCGTCGTCGACGTCGAACGGCTTCGGCAGGTACTCGAAGGCACCGCTCTGATAGGACGCGACCGCGCTGTCGAGATCCGAATGCGCGGTCATGATGATGACCGGAATCTCGGGGTGCTCGGCGCGCAGACGCTCAAGCAGGGACAATCCGTCCATTCCCGGCATGCGAATGTCGCTGATGATCGCATCCGGTTCCTCGTCTTGAAGCCGGCTCAGCACCTGAGCGCCGGAATCGAAGGTCTGCGGGGTCATGCCTTCCTGTTCCAGCGCCCGCTCCAGTACCCAGCGGATGGAGCGGTCATCGTCGATCACCCATACCTGGTCACGCTGCTTCATCGTGAATCTCCACGGGCAGCAGGAAGGTGAAGTGGGTCCTGCCGGGCTCGCTCTCGCATTCGATCAGGCCTCCATGCTGAGCAATGATTGATTGAGTGATGGAAAGGCCGAGGCCTGTTCCGTCCGCGCGCCCGCTGATCATCGGGTAGAACAGCCGTTCCATCATGTCCTGTGGTATGCCCGGTCCGTTGTCGATGACGTCGATGCGGGCCACGAGCCGGTGGCGTTCCGACCCGATGGTGAGCTGCCGCACCGTCCGGGTCCGCAGCGTGATGGTGGCGTCATCCGTTTCTTCCAGCGCCTGCGCGGCGTTGCGGATGACGTTGAGGAACGCTTGCACGAGCTGGTCCGGATCGCACTGCAGCTCGGGAATCGACGGATCGTAGTCACGCTCGATGCGCAAGCCGTTTGGATGCTCCGCGGCGATGAGCTGTCGCACTCGTTCGAGCACGCGGTGCAGGTTGGCCGAGCGGAAGTTCGGCAGCTGATTGGGCCCGAGCATGCGGTCAACCAGATTCCGCAGGCGGTCTGCTTCTTCAATGATGACGTCGGTGTACTCGCTCAGATTGGGACTGTCCAACTCCCTGGCGAGGAGCTGAGCGGCACCCCGAATACCGCCGAGTGGATTCTTGATTTCATGGGCGAGCCCGCGGACGAGATGGCGGGTGGTTTTCTGCAGCGTGAGCTGAGCCGCCTCGCGGTTGATGCGCAAAAGGCGCTCCAGGGGCTGGAGCTCCAGTAGCAGGCCGCTGAGTTCACACTCGGTGAATGGCGTCACGGTGTAGTCGACTACGATCTCGCGCCCTCCTGCCTGGAGGGCCCTAAGGGTGGTGATACGGCGGGTGAAGGACTGCTCGTTACTCAATGCGACTTCGAGTTCCCGCTCGAAGTCTTCGTCACCCTTCAGGAGCATGCCGAGGTGGTCTCCCCGGCTGCGATCGTTGCTGGCCGCGAGCAGAAACTCCGCGGACTGATTCATGTAGGTCACGTGCAGCGAGCTGTCCAGCAGCACTACGGCGGTGGACTGATGCTCCAGAATGTGGCGATACGACGCTTCCATGACGTGCTCGATCCAGGCTCTGAAGGCGCTCTGCAAATTCCGCACCATCTGCACCGGGACTGCGCACAGAGCGCTTTCGCGGCAATGTAAGTGCTCGCTTTCGGCGCCAGGCCTGCAAAGAGCCTTTCCGCTTCGGAGACTGCCTCCCGATTCGGAGCAGCGCAGTACCCATTCGGCGCAGCACCGCGCGTTTATGCACGCCTATGGTGCACTGATTTGGTGCGCAAAGAAACGAGGGCTCAGCCGCTGCCTGGTGGGCGATAGTTGGGCGCAGGGTTCGCAGGTGCCGGGTGCAGAAGGGATCGTCGCAGGAGATAGAAGACGATTGTCGGGCTTTGCGCGACTTCACGATCGCCGTCGAGTACGCGGGCGCTAAGGGAGTTTTCGCCGCGATCGAAGGTCTCGATGGTGAAGCTGCCGCTTCGGCCGCTGGCGACCGGCGAGCCGTTGAGCAGAAGTTCCAGCGTATGGCCTTCACGCAGGCCGGGTTCGACGTCGACCTGTACTTCTACCCGACCGTCCGGGGCGCGGACGCCCTCTTCGTTGTCGGGCTTGGTGATGCGCACCCTGTAATCGGCTGCCGCGGCGGTTTCCCGCGGTCGACGATCAGCGCGCGGCCGTGGAGTCGGGACGGCCTGCGCTTCGTAGAGGTTGGGCTCGCGCAGGTCCAGGCGCTCCGAAGGCCCGTCACCCGGGCGATCCGAGAATACCGGGTTGCCTTGGGCATCCCGAGTGACGTAGATCTCTTCGGCGCTGACCGGCTGCAGGATGGCGAGCAAGAAAAGCGCGGCGGCTAGACGGATGGTGATCATGACCTGATCTCCAGGTCGATAAATGCATTTATTAAGGATAGGGGCGGAAACGCCAGAAACAAGACGCCCCCGGCTGAGCGGGGGCGCCTCGGGTGGTTGCAGACCGAGTCCTTCGGACCAAGTCTCAGAACGAGTCCTTCAGACCGAGTCCTTCAGACCGAGTAGTACATCTCGAACTCGACGGGGTGGGTGTTCATGTTCAGGGTTTGCACCTCGTCGCGCTTCAGATCGATGTAGCCATCGATCTGGCCATCGCTGAATACGCCGCCCTGCTTGAGGAATTCGCGGTCAGCGTCAAGCGCATTGAGCGCCTGCTCAAGGGAGCTGCAGACGGTGGGAATGCCCTCGAGCTCTTCCGGTGGCAGATCGTAGAGATCCTTGTCCATGGCGTCGCCCGGATGGATCTTGTTCTTGATGCCATCGATACCGGCAAGCAGCATGGCGGAGAACATCAGGTAGGGGTTGCCGGCGCTGTCCGGGAAGCGGACCTCGACCCGGTAGGCCTTGGGGCTGCCGCCCTGGATGTACGGGATCCGGATGGACGCGGAGCGGTTACGGGCCGAGTAGGCAAGCAGGACGGGAGCCTCGAAGCCCGGCACGAGTCGCTTGTAGCTGTTGGTGCTGGCATTGGTGAAGGCATTCAGTGCCCGCGCATGCTTGATGATGCCGCCGATGTAATAGAGCGCCGTTTCCGAGAGCCCAGCGTACTTGTCCCCGTGGAACAGGTTGACGCCATCTTTCCAAATGGATTGATGGACGTGCATCCCGCTGCCGTTGTCGCCGACAAGAGGCTTGGGCATGAACGTGGCCGACTTGCCATATGCATGAGCGACGTTGTGGACGCAGTACTTGTAAATCTGCAGTTCGTCGGCCTTGGCGGTGAGCGTGTTGAACTTGACGCCGATCTCGTTCTGGCAGGCGGTGGCGACTTCGTGGTGATGGACGTCGATGGTGAGGCCCATCTGCTGCATCGCCGTGCACATCGCATTACGCAGGTTGAATGCGGAGTCCACCGGCGGGACGGGGAAGTAGCCGCCCTTGACCCGCGGGCGGTGACCAAGGTTGCCGCCTTCGAATTCCGAGCCCGATTCCCAGGCTGCCTCCTCGGCGGAGAGCTGAAACATGGCGTGACCCATGGCGACCTTGAAGCGGACGTCGTCGAAAACGAAAAACTCGGCTTCCGGGCCAAAGAAACAGGTATCGCCGATTCCGGTTTCCTTCAGATACGCCTCGGCCATTTTCGCCGTGCCGCGTGGGTCGCGCCCGTACGGTTGCATCGTGCTCGGCTCGATGACGTCGCAGCGCACGTTTACGGTGTTGTCCTCCGCGAACGGGTCGAGAACTGCGGTGCTGTCGTCCGGCAGCAGGATCATGTCGGACTCGTTGATGCCCTTCCAGCCGGCTACTGACGAGCCGTCGAACATGGCGCCATTCTGAAAGAACTCGGCGTCCACAACCGCAGCGGGGAAGGTGGTGTGCTGCTCTTTGCCGCGCGGGTCGGTGAAGCGGAGGTCCACCCACTTCGCGTCGTTATCTTTGATCATTTTCAGAGTTTTCTCTGACATGCCACTCCTCCGGGTTTCGGGGCTCGAATGTGAATCTGCGTGCCAAGCCGTCCCGTCGCCCTCCGGCGATCGGCATCGAGCGAGCACTACTTGTGCACGGATGCAAAATGAATGCCAGTGAGTGCGCCAATATGATGCGTGAGTTCTCTGGGGCTCCGGGCCGACGCGCCACCGAGGACGCACTAAATAAGTGCAATGCTAGCACGGCGCACATAAAGAGTGCGCCTTCGCCCGGCTGCGACTCTTTCCTCTTACGCCCGCGCGGCCACGCCGACCCTGTATAATGCGCAGCCCTTCGCCAGCAGAGCAGTATTCCATCGTGTCGGAGATCCAACTTGCCCGCCCCGCCGCCGGGGATTCCGAGTTGCGCAATGTCGCCATCATCGCTCACGTCGACCACGGCAAGACCACTCTGGTCGATCGGCTGCTGCAGCAGACCGGCCGGGTCGCGGCCGGTTCCGGCGAGCGGGTGATGGACAGCAATGATCTCGAACGCGAGCGCGGCATCACCATCCTCGCCAAGAACACCGCCATCGAGTGGAAGGGCGTGCGCATCAACATCGTCGACACCCCGGGCCATGCCGATTTCGGCGGCGAGGTCGAACGGGTCCTGTCCATGGTGGACTCGGTGCTGCTGCTGGTAGACGCCGTCGATGGCCCCATGCCGCAGACTCGCTTCGTCACCCGCAAGGCGTTCGCCCGCGGCCTGAAACCGATCGTCGTCATCAACAAGATCGATCGCGACGGCGCGCGCCCGGACTGGGTCGAGCACGAAGTGCTGGACCTGTTCGATCGCCTCGATGCCAGCGAGGAGCAACTCGATTTCACGACGGTTTACGCCTCGGCGCTCGAGGGCCGGGCCGGTCGCAGCCTCGACGCCATGCGCGACGACATGGACGCCCTGCTCGACCTGATCGTCGAGCAGGTGCCGCCGCCGACCGTGGAGATCGACGGACCGCTGCAGATGCAGATTTCGGCGCTGGACTATTCGAGCTACGTGGGCGTCATCGGTCTCGGCCGCATCCAGCGCGGCAGCGTTCGTCCAGGAATGACTGTGAGTGTCGTCGATCGGGATGGTAAGCGCCGCTCGGGGCGGATCCTCGGGGTACTCGGTAATGACGGTCTCGAGCGCAAGGAGATCCAGTCTGCCAGCGCGGGCGACATCGTGAGCATCACGGGCATCGCTGATCTGGCGATCTCCGATACGATCTGCGATCCGTCCCGGCCCGAGGCGCTGCCACCGTTGACGGTCGACGAGCCCACGGTGGTGATGACGTTTCAGGTGAATACCTCGCCCTTCGCGGGACGTGAGGGCAAGTTTCTCACCAGCCGGCATCTGCGTGAGCGGCTGGACCGTGAGCTCCTGCACAATGTCGCCCTGCGTGTGGAAGGGACGGAGCACCCTGACCGGTTCCGGGTTTCAGGGCGTGGCGAGCTGCACCTGTCGGTGCTCATCGAGACCATGCGTCGGGAAGGTTACGAGCTCGGCGTGTCACGCCCTGAGGTCATCACTCGTGAGCATGAGGGGCAGCACCAGGAGCCCTATGAAACGCTCGTGGTCGATGCCGAGGAGACGCACCAGGGCGCGGTAATCGAGGAGCTCGGCAGGCGCCGTGGTGAACTCGTGAACCTGGTGCCTGATGGCCGCGGCCGGGTGCGCCTGGACTTCGTGATGCCGTCACGCGGTCTGATCGGATTCCGCCAGCTGTTCCTGTCGCTGACTTCGGGCAGCGGTATCCTCACCCATACCTTTTCGCACTGGGGTCCGTTTCATGCAGGTTCGGGCTCGGAACGGACCAACGGCGTCCTGGTCTCGAACGTTCAGGGCAAGGCAAACGCCTATGCCCTGTTCAACCTGCAGCAGCGGGGCCGCCTCATGGTGGAGCCGGGGACCGAGGTGTACGAGGGCATGGTCGTCGGCATCCACAGCCGCGGCAATGATCTTCCGGTGAATCCCACCAAGGAGAAGCAGCTCACCAACATCCGCGCCTCGGGCAGCGACGAGAATCTGCTGCTGACGCCGCCGGTGCGCATGAGTCTCGAGCAGGCGTTGGAGTTCATCGATACGGACGAACTCGTCGAGGTGACGCCGAAGGCGATCCGGGTGCGCAAGAAGCTTCTGAAAGAGCACGAACGGCGCCGTGAAGAGCGCCGCCGGGAAGACTGATGCGCGCTCTCCTGCAGCGAGTGACGAGCGCTCGGGTAGAGGTGTCGGGCGAGACGGTCGGCGCGATCGACCGCGGCCTCCTGGTACTGCTGGGTATCGCCCGCGACGATGGCCCGGGGGACGCCGAGCGACTCGCAAAACGGACGCTCGAGCTCCGGATTTTCCCGGATGCGGACAAGCCGATGAATCGATCGCTTCTCGATGTCGGTGGAGCGGTTCTGGTGGTTTCCCAGTTCACGCTCTGCGCTGATACGAGTCGTGGCCGCCGCCCTGGTTTTTCCACCACCGCGCCACCGGATGTGGCCGAGCCGCTCGTCGAAGCCTTCGTTGGTCACTGCCGGGAGGGTGGTGTTGAGGTAGCCAGCGGTCGTTTCGGCGCGGATATGCAGGTGCATCTCGTCAACGACGGCCCCGTCACGTTCCTGCTCGAGTAGGTGCTTAGCGCCGGGGTCAGTCCTCGGCCTTTCGCTCGACCAGCTTCGCGAACATGATGCCTATTTCGTATAGCACCCACATGGGCAGCGCCAGCAGCACCTGTGAGATGACGTCAGGGGGCGTCAGCAGCATGGCGAAGATAAAGCATCCCACCAGGACGTAGGCACGTTTTGCGCGCAGTGCCGCCACTGACGTCGCGCCGCTCCACACCAAAAGCAGGGTCGCAACGGGAATTTCGAAGGCGAAGCCGAACGCGAAGAACATCTTCAGAACGAAATTCAGATAAGCGTTGATGTCCGTCATGATCGCGACGTCGCCGGGTGCGACGCCGATCAGAAAAGCGAACACGACGGGAAAGACCGCGAAGTACGCGAATGCCATGCCGGCATAGAAGAGGATGACGCTGGAGACCAGCAGGGGAACTGCCAGGCGCTTCTCGTGCCGGTAGAGGCCAGGTGCGACGAAGCTCCAGATCTGGTGCAGCACGTAGGGTATGGCAATGAAGAAAGCGGTCACGAACGCGAGCTTGAATGGCGTCAGGAAGGGCGACGCCACCTCCGTCGCGATCATGGTTGAGCCTTCGGGCAGTGCCGCTCGCAGCGGTTTGCTCACGAACGCGTAGAGGTCATTCGCCAGGTAGAACAGCGGAAAGAATACGATCAGCACAGCGAGGACGATGCGCAGCAGCCGGCTGCGCAATTCCGCGAGATGCTCGAGCAACGGCATCTCCTGATCGTCGCTTCCCTCTTCGGATTCGTCCGGAAATGGATTCGTGCTGCTCATGGCCGTGAATCCCGAGACGATGGCAGTTCCGAATCGGCGCGCTCGCTCTCTTCCGCGGGCGGTTCGGGTGCCAGATCGGGATCACTCGGCGCTTCGGGAGGCTTCGACTTCGAGTCCGCGTCGGCGTCCGCGTCGGCGACCGCGTCCGGCAGCGCGTCTGAGACCGCCTGATCCTCGGCCTGCAGTGCGGCCATGCGTCGGCGCATGAGCTCGTCCACTTCCTTGCTGCTGGCGCGCAGGTCCTCGCCCGCATTCTCGATTTCGTCGCGGACCTTCTTCGCTTCCTCGAGGATGCGCGAGTTATGCAGCTCGCGCCGGATCTCGTCGGCACCGATCTCGCGTTCGAGTTCGGTCTTCAAGCTGGTGAAGCTGCGCCGCGCGTGCCCGATCCAGCCGCCAAGCGTACGCAACACTTCCGGCAGACGCTCCGGTCCGAAAACCAGCAGGATCACCAGCGTGACGAGCAGCAGTTCCGGAAAGCCGATGTCGAGCATGCTTCACTCCGAGCGGGGCGCCAGGGCGACGCAGCGCCTCAGTGCTTGGACTCGCTGCCGACTCCGGACTTCGAGCGTTCGGCCTCCGTCGCTTCGCGACGGGACTCGCCCTCGATGTAGGGCGGTTCGCCTTCGCGCTGAGCTTCCTCGGCTTTCTCTTCGTCGGTCATGGCCTTGCGGAAGCCCTTGATGGCGCCGCCGAGGTCAGTGCCCAGGTTCTTGAGCTTCTTCGTCCCGAACAGCAGCAGGACGATGGCCAGGATGACCAGCAGCTCCGTCAGACTCAATCCGAACATCGGTGATCACCTCGCGTGGACTAAAAGTTCAGGATGCGCCGGTTCCGCGCGATGCCTTCTCGGTGATCCCGGAGAGCCCGAAGCGACGTCGGAGTTCCTCCAGGACGGCCTCAGGCGGGATGCCGAGGTGTACCAGCATGACCATGCTGTGGAACCAGAGATCGGCGGTCTCACCGATCAGCGCTTCCTGTCCGTGATCGCCGTCGACGTCCTTCGCCGCGATTACGGTTTCGGTAGCTTCCTCGCCTACCTTCTCGAGAATCCGGTTCAGTCCATCAGCGTACAGTGATGCCACGTAAGACTGCTCGGGGTCGGCGTTCCGCCGCGCTTCGAGCACGCGGCTCAATTCTTCGATCACGGACATGGCAGGAAGGTTCGGCGGCTGCCGATCTGGATCAGACAATAGTGAAGCATAACCGATGCCACCTTGCCTCGGCCAAGGGGCGTCCCGAGTCAGTCACGGCCGAGGATCAGCCAAACACCGAGCAGGCCCAGAAAACCGGCCGGGACCATCGCCGCGGATGGGTCTGCCGCGGCCACTGCGGGCGCCAGCAGGGCGCCACCCGCCAGCAGCGCCAGCACGCCCGCACTGCGCCGCCGCTTGCGGGTTCTTGTCTGGGCCTGCTGCATGGCATCAAGACGCGCGAGCAGAACCTGCTGGTCGCGGGCGATGGTACCGAGGCGATCGACCGCGCGCCCTGCCTGCAGCAGCAGGGCAGGCAGATGGGGCAGTTGCTCTATCAGCTCGGGGGCGCGTTCGGCGAAATTCCGGAACGCTGCCGCAGGTCCGGCGCGTTGGGCCATCCAGCGCTCCATGAACGGCGCTGCGGTGTGCCAGAGGTCGAGATCCGGGTACAGCTGCCGTCCGAGCCCCTCGATGTTGAGCAGCGTCTTCTGCAGCAGTACCAGCTGAGGCTGCACTTCCATCTCGAAGCGCCTAGCGGTCTGGAACAGCGTGATGAGGAAGTGCCCGAACGAGATCTCCTTCAGCGGCTTCTGAAAGATCGGCTCGCAGACCCCGCGGATCACGCGTTCGAACTCGTGTACGTCCGTTCCCGCCGGGACCCAGCCCGACTCCACGTGGAGTCGGGCGACTTCGTAGTAATCCTGGTGGAAGAAGGCAAGCAGATTGCGTGCTAGGTAGTTCTGATCGTTCTCGGTCAGCTGGCCGATGATGGCGCAGTCCACCGCGATATAGCTCGGGTCAGCCGGGTCGTCGATGTCGACGAAAATGTTTCCGGGGTGCATGTCTGCATGGAAGAAGTTGTCTTCGAAGACCTGGGTAAAGAACGTCTCGACACCACGCTCGGCCAGTTTGCGCATGTCCGTGCCTGCCGCGCGGAGGTGCTCTACTTCCGAGATCGGCACGCCGTAGATGCGTTCGAGCACCAGGACGTTTCGGCGCGTGAAGTCCCAATGAACCTTGGGTACGTAGAGCAGATCCGAGCGGGTGAAGTTGCGGCGCAGCTGGGAGGTGTTCGCCGCTTCGTGCAGCAGGTCGAGCTCGTCGCCAATGGTGCGCTCGTAGTCGCGGACGATGTCCACCGGATGCAGGCGCCTCGCTTCCGGCCAGAAGCGTTCCAGTGCGCCGGCGATGCCGTAAAGCAGGGCGATGTCCTCCGCGATCACGGACTCGATGCCCGGCCGAATCACCTTTACCACCACCTCGGAGCCGTCATGCAGCCGCGCGGCGTGCACCTGCGCGACGCTGGCCGAGGCCATGGGCTCGGTAACGAATTCCGCAAAGGCCTCGTCCAGTGGCATCGCGAGGGCGCGCTCGACGATTTGGCGTGCTTCATCGCCCGAGAAGGGGGTCACCCGGTCCTGGAGCAGCCGCAGTTCTTCGGCGAAAGGCGGCGCAAGCAGATCGCGCCGGGTGGAAAGGATCTGTCCGAACTTCACGAACACCGGGCCGAGGTCCTCGAGTGCCTTGCGCAGGCGGCGGGCAGGCTGCTCCTTGGGCTTCGGCAGCAGGCGCCCGGGATGGAAACGGAACAGCAGGCGTGCCGGGAGCGGCAGCTGCGCAACTGGCAGCCCTACTCCCTCGAGCAGCCAATCGAGGCGGTGGCGCATGGCTACCCGGGCGATGCGTCCGGCGCGCCTGAGCTGTCCCCACATGCCGCGCCGATTCACGATGCGGCTCCGGGCGGCGGCGAACGCGTCTCGAGACGTCGGATACGCGCTTCGAGCCGGTCGGTGGCGAGGCGCAGCTCATCCACTTCGTCTAGGAAGCGGGCGATCTCGCTGCGGCCCGGGAGCCATCCGTCGGCCGGCGCGGTCAGCCACTCGCGTGCACGCGCGGTTCCGGCGTCCATCCCGCGCCTGACCTCTACCCCCGTCCGGCGTGCCGCCTCTCCGACGACGTGCGCGGCCTCGCTGCCGAACGCGCGGCCGAACGGAGTAAGCAGGTCGGGCCGCAAGCCGCGGAGCAGATCGAGCACCGCGGAGGCGAAGTTGGCGTCGCCCTTCACCTCGGCGCCGATCTCGGCTGTGGCCTGAGCACCTTCGGTGATCAGCCGTGCCACGGCGGCTGGATCGAGCCGGATGCAGGCGTCAGCATCATCGTCGGCGCCAGGCTCCGCCACGACGGCATCGGTTCCGAATGCGAGCGTGACCTGGATCGGTCCCGGGTCGAGAGTCAGAGCGAGCCTGCGACCGGACAAGAGCCTGGTCCGGGCGCGGCTGGTCGGGTCGAGCGCAAGGAGTTGCTCGAGGGCGGTGCCAATGGAGAAGGCGGCGAAGCTGTCGAGCCAGGCGGGCGGCACGTGGGCGCTCCGGTTCAGGGGCGGATGCCGCGGTGCAGAGCGACGATACCGCCGGCGAGGTCGTGACAGCGCACGGCGGCGAAGCCGGCGTTTTCCAGCATCTCGGACAGGGCTTCCTGCGGCGGATGCATGCGAATGGATTCGTTCAGATAGCGATAGGAATCCGAATCGCCGGTCACCAGTTTGCCGAACGTGGGCCACAGACTCGACCATAGGTCGAAAGCCTGATTCAGCAGCGGGTTGCGCGGTTGCGAGAACTCCAGCACCAGCAGCCTGCCACCCGGGGCGAGCACCCGTAACGTCTCCCGCAGGGCCGCATCTTTGCGGGTCACGTTGCGCAGTCCGAAGCCGATGCTGACGCAGTCGAACGTGCCATCGGCGAACGGCAATTGTTCGGCATCGGCCTGTACCGGCTGCACATTGGACAGGCCCGCATCGAGCAGCCGGTCGCGGCCGATGCCGAGCATGCTCGCGTTGATGTCGGTGAGTACGACGTGACCTCCCGGTTTCACCCGCGGCGCGAACAGCTCGGCGAGGTCGCCGGTTCCGCCGGCGAGATCGAGGATGCGCTGACCGGGCCGGACGCCTGAGAGCTCGATGGTCATGCGCTTCATGATGCGATGGGTTCCGAGCGACATCAGGTCATTCATGATGTCGTAGCGCGGCGCAACGCTGCGGAACACGCCTGCAACCCGTTCGGCCTTTTCGCCTATCGGAACCTGTTGATAGCCGAAGTCGGTGGTGCCTTCGCCGTCGTCCTGTTTCATCGGGGATCCGGAAATCGCGGTCAGGCCCGGATCATAACGGTGCGCCGCTAGCCTGCATATCTCGCCGCTAGGACGGCGACCACTGACCGACGCCTATGGGCGGCAGGCGCGAGGCGTTCGCCTTCTTGAGTTCCGTCAGGTACTCATCCCAGTAGCGGCGCTGGTTGCGCCCGAGATCCTCGAGATGGCGCCAAGTGTAGATGCCGCTGTCGTGGCCGTCGTCGAACACGAGGCGGATGGCGTAGTTGCCGACGGGTTCGATGCCGGTGATGGAGACGTACTTCTTTCCGGTCTGCAGGACGCGCTGGCCCTCGCCATGACCGCGGACCTCGGCGGACTGCGAATACACCCGGAGCAGTTCTGCAGGCAGCTCGAGGCGCTGCCCATCGGCATAACGCAACTCCAGGACGCGGGACTGCTTGTGCATCAGGATTTCAGTCGGAACCTCGGCCATGACGCGATTACCCTCAGCGCAACTCAGAGAATGTAGCGACTCAGGTCCTGGTCGCCGGAGATGTCGGCAAGCCGGCTCGAAACGTAAGCCGCATCGATGACGACCGGATCGCCCTGAGCGTGCCGGTCGGCCTCGAAGGATACCTCCTCCAGCAGACGCTCCATTACCGTGTGCAGGCGTCGCGCACCGATGTTCTCCGTGGTTTCGTTGACTTCCCAGGCAATATTGGCGATGCGTTCGATCGCATCCGGAGTGAACTCGATGCGCACGCCCTCGGTGCCGAGCAGGGCGCTGTACTGCTCGGTCAGCGAGGCCTTGGGCTCGGTGAGAATACGCTGGAAGTCATCAGGCGTCAGGGCAGTGAGTTCGACCCGGATCGGCAGCCGCCCCTGCAGCTCGGGGATCAGATCGCTTGGTCTGGACAGGTGGAACGCGCCGGATGCTATGAACAGAATGTGGTCGGTCCGGACCATGCCGAACTTGGTCGACACGGTGCAGCCTTCGATCAGCGGCAGCATGTCCCGCTGTACGCCTTCGCGCGAGACGTCCACGCCACTTGCTTCGCCGCGGCGTGCCACCTTGTCGATTTCGTCGATGAAGACGATGCCGCTCTGCTCCACGGCGGTGACCGCCCGTGCCTTGATCTCGTCCTCGTTGACCAGTTTCGCGGCCTCTTCCTCCTTCAGCCGGCGCAGGGCTTCGCGAACGGGCAGCTTCAGGCTCCGGCGGCGTCCCTGGTTGAGGCCGGAGAACAGGCTCTGCAGCTGCTGAGTCATCTCCTCCATGCCAGGGGGAGCGACGATCTCGGCGCCCAGCATGCTCTGGGCGATATCGACCTCCACTTCGCGCTCGTCAAGGTCCCCTTCGCGTAACTTCTTGCGCAATAGCTGGCGGGTCCCGGAGTCCTTGCGCTCATCCTCGTTGGCGAAACCGGGGGCGGAGCGTGCTTCCGGCAGCAGCGCGTCGAGCAGCCGCTCCTCGGCCGCGTCCTCGGCTCGGTGCTGTACCTGCTGCAGCTGTTCTTCTCGCAGCATCTTCACCGCGGCCTCGGTGAGGTCGCGGATGATCGACTCGACGTCGCGACCGACGTAGCCGACCTCAGTGAACTTCGTCGCTTCCACCTTCGTGAATGGCGCGCCTGCGAGGCGGGCGAGACGCCGGGCGATTTCGGTCTTGCCAACGCCGGTGGGCCCGATCATGAGGATGTTCTTCGGCGTGATTTCCTCGCGCATGGTTTCAGGCAGCTTCAGTCGCCGCCAACGGTTGCGCAGGGCGATGGCCACCGCACGCTTGGCTTCGGCCTGGCCGATGATGTGCCGATCGAGTTCGTGGACGATCTCGCGAGGGGTCATGTCCGACATGAGGGCTTCCGCAGTCGCAGTGGCTTCGAAATTCGGCCTGCTGGGTTCAGCCAGTTGGGCCGATCTCCTCCAGGGTGAACGCGTGGTTGGTATAGACGCAGATGTCGGCAGCGATACCGAGCGCTTTCTCGACGATGCTGCGCGCATCGAGCTCCGTGTTTTCGAGCAGGGCGAGCGCGGCTGCGCGGGCGTAGGCGCCTCCGGAACCGATGGCAAGGATGCCCTGTTCCGGTTCGATGACGTCGCCATTGCCGGTGATGATCAGCGAGTCCTGGGCATCGGCCACCGCGAGCAGGGCCTCGAGGCGGCGCAGGGCCCGATCCGTACGCCAGTCCTTGGCCAGTTCCACCGCCGCTCGGACCAGATTGCCCGAGTGCTTATCGAGCTGTCCTTCGAAGCGCTCGAAGAGGGTGAACGCATCAGCGGTACCGCCGGCGAAACCGGCGATGACCTTGCCCTTGTGCAGCTGTCGCACCTTGCGGGCATTACCTTTCATCACCGTATCACCGAGGGAGACCTGACCATCGCCGCCGAGTGCGACCCGCCCGTTGCGGCGGACCGAGAGGATCGTTGTGCCGTGGAATTGTTCCAAGAGACCTCCGGTGAACGGGCATTGCCAACCCGTCGATATGCGGTCGCGACCGCGGTTTTCAACGACCCGTCAGCTGCGATCGGAACGCAGCACGATGGAGTCGATGTCGTCCTCGAGCAACCGGAGCTGGGCATCGCGTACCCGGTTGCGATCGGGGAACGGCCCTACCAGAACCCGGTGCCAGGTGGCCCCTTCACGTGTGACCCGCAATGTGCGTGCGTCGAGGTCGAGCAGGAGAATCTGCGCTCGGCGCCGGTCCGCGTCCTCCTCGCGGCGGAACGCCCCGGCCTGGAGCAGATAGTTCACGCCCTCCTCAATGGCCTGTTCGGGCTGCAGATACTCCTCGACGAAAGGCACAAGCACCCGCGCATCCCGCAACATGTCGGGAAACTCGAAGCGCACACCGGCGGGCGGCACGCTGCTGGTCGCCGGCTCCAGGGCAGGCTCACTGGCGGGCCTCGGGCCGGGCCAGAGCCCGATCAGTGCCAGGGCGAGGGCCAGTCCGAGACCGCCGCCGAGGCCCACTGCGAACGCTGGAATCCTGCCGCTGGAGCTGGTGGCGGCTGCATTGCGGCGCGCGCCGCTGCTGCGGGATCGGTTTTGCCTGGCTGCCATGGTGGACGACCTTCGAACAAGGGTTGCGCGCGCAGGACGAGCGGCCGCCATGATACGCGATCAGTAGAGATCTGAGGGATCTACGTCGAGACTCCAGCGTACGCGGCGGGCTTCCGTAAGGCCCTCGATGGCTTCGAGGCCCTGCCTGAGCACCCTGTGCAGCGGTGCCCGGGTCGGACTCTGCAGCAGCAGCTGGGCCCGGTAGTGGCCGCCGAGACGCTCGCGCAATGCGCTCACCGGCCCGAGCACCGCAACCTCGGAATTCGGCTGCGCAAGCACCTCGGCGCAGCGGTCGAGGAAGCCCCAGACCGACGCCCGCTTCGGTGCATCGGCGCGCAGGAGCGCGAGGTGGGCGAAGGGCGGCAGCCCGGTCTCGCGGCGCTCATCGAGGGCCGCACTCGCGAAAGCGCCGTAGTCCTGGGCGAGCAGAGGTTGCCATAGAGGGTGCTGCGGTTCCTGGGTCTGAATCAGCACCTGGCCCGGGCGTTCAGCGCGTCCTGCGCGACCCGCCACCTGGAGGATCTGTTGCGCAACACGCTCACTCGCGCGGAAGTCTGCGCTGAACAGACCGCCGTCGGCGTCGAGCACGGCGACCAGGGTGACAGCGGGAAAGTGATGGCCCTTGGCAAGCATCTGCGTGCCCACCAGCAGCGCAGGTTCCCCTGCTTCGACCTGATCGAGCACCGTATGCAGCGCCTGCTGTCCTGCCGTGGTGTCACGGTCGATACGCAACACCGGCGTGCCGGGAAACCGGCGCGCGAGCACGGCCTCAGAGCGTTGGGTGCCCTGGCCAATCGGAAGCGGTTCCGGCGCGCCACACTGCGGGCAGACCGAGGGCAGCGGCTGGCGCGCGCCGCAGTGATGACAACGCAGGCCACCGGGCCGACTGTGCACGGTCATGCGCGCATCGCAGCGCCGACATTCGGCGACCCAGCCGCAGTCGCTGCAGCGCAGGGTCGGGGCGAAGCCGCGGCGATTGAGGAACACGAGTGCCTGATTGCCGGCTGCCAGCGTTGCCGCGATGGCGCTTGCCACTGGTGTCGACAGGCCGTCCTCTAACGGATGCCGGCGGAGATCGACGAGTTCGAGTCGCGGCTGGCTGGCGCCGCCTGCGCGGCTCGGCAGCCGCAGATGCCGGTAGCGGCCGGTATGGGCATTGTGCAGGCTCTCGAGGGATGGCGTGGCCGAGCCGAGCACCGCCGGCACCGCCCGGTTTCGGGCCCGGATCAGGGCCAGGTCGCGAGCAGAATAGCGCAGCCCTTCCTGCTGTTTATAGGACTCGTCGTGTTCCTCATCGACGACGATCAAGCCGAGATCGGGCATGGGCGTGAACACGGCCGAGCGGGTGCCGACCAGAACTCTGGCGTGGCCCACGCGGCACCGCTCCCAGGACCGCAGCCGCGCACCGTCAGCCATGCCCGAATGCAAGGTGGTTACAGCATCCCCGAAGCGCTGGTGCAGTCTTTGTTCGGCCTGAGGCGTGAGGCCGATTTCCGGGACCAGCATCAGGACCTGGCGCCCAGCGGCCAGCGCCGTGCTCATGGCGTGGAGGTAGACCTCGGTTTTGCCTGAACCGGTGACGCCATCGAGGAGGAATATCCCGAAGCTGTCCATGCCGGCTTCGATTGCGACAACGGCGCCTGCCTGTTCCGCGTTGAGTTGGTGGCCGACCGCGGTGCTCGGAAGGTCGGCAGGATCGGTGGGCGCGGGCTCCGTGATCCTCTCGACCAGACCGGCCTGGGCCAGCCTGCGCATCACGTCGGCGCGCACGCCCAGACGGCGGAGGGTTGCGTTCGTGGCTGCCCGTCCATGGGTCTGGAGCCGTTCCAGGGCGTGGGCCTGGGCAGGAGCGCGTTCTGCCAGCGATGTCGGCTCGGCTGCGTGGCCGCGTGCCGTCAGCTGCCAGGCGCGGGCTGCCTGCTGCGCATTCGCCTCTGTGCGCCGGTGCCGCGGTGGCAGGAAGCGCGCGAGGACGTCGCCGAGTGGGTGGTGGTAGTAGTCAGACGCCCATTGAGCGAGTGCGAGGAGTTCACCATCGAGCAAGGGGGTCGGGTCGAGCAGAGCGAGTGCTGCGCGCAGGCGAATCTCTGGGCCGGCGCTGCGCGTGCCGGTGCCGACCACGACGCCTACGACCTGGCGGCGGCCGAGCGGGACCTTGACGCGGCAGCCGATCGCAGGCTCGCGTTCAGCGCTGCTGTGAGGTTCAGGGGGCAGGTAGTCCAGCGGTGCCCGGAAGGGACCCGGCACAGCAACCTTCAGTACCCGCGTCATGGAACGGAACGCTCGCGTGCCGGTCTGGGCCCTTGCCTGGATGGCCGGCTCTGGTACACTGCGCCACCTTTTTCGACGACCCCCCGCGCCGCCGGCGCGTGCCCCGGGTCGCGGCGCAGGCAGGATACACGATGAAGGCCGAGATTCATCCTCAATACCAAGAGGTTACGGTTCGCTGCAGCTGCGGCAACGAGTTTCAGACGCGGTCGACCCTCTGCCAGGACATTCACCTGGAGGTCTGTTCGGCTTGTCACCCGTTTTACACGGGTAAGCAAAAGATGGTCGACAAAGGTGGTCGCGTCGAGCGCTTCCGTCGCCGTTTCGGTTCTCGCAGCGCCTCCTGAAGTCGCTGCGGCCGCATTCGGGCTGTCCTTCCAGAACGACCCCCTCCCCGTTGGCGCTTGTGCGACGCTGCGCTCGCGTCGGCGGCGATCTCCGCTGGGGACTGCATGATGTCGGGAAAGGATCTGAACGAAGCGGCTCTCGAGTACCACGCCCGGCCGCAGCCCGGAAAGATCGCCATCGAGGTGACGAAGCCCTCGGCTGGGGCGCGCGAGCTCTCGCTGGCCTACAGCCCGGGCGTAGCGGAGCCGGTACGTCGCATTGCCGCGGATCCGGAGGCCGCCTACAGCTACACGGCGAAGGGCAACCTCGTCGGTATCGTCTCCAACGGCTCCGCCATTCTCGGCCTCGGTAACCTCGGCCACCTTGCGAGCAAGCCGGTGATGGAAGGCAAGGCGCTGCTGTTCAAGCGCTTTGCCGGCATAGACTGTTTCGACATTGAAGTGGATGCGGCTGACGTCGCCACATTCGTCGACACGGTCGCCCGCATCGCCGATACGTTCGGTGGTATCAACATCGAGGACATCGGCGCCCCGGAATGCTTCGAGATCGAACGCCAGCTCGTCGAGCGTTGTGCTATTCCCGTGTTTCACGACGACCAGCACGGCACCGCGATCTGCGTCGCGGCGGGTTTGCGGAACGCGTTAGAGCTCCAGGGCAAGAAGCTCGCCGACATTCGTATGGTCTGTCTCGGTGGCGGCGCCGCAGGCACGGCCTGCCTCAAGCTGCTGCTCGGCATGGGGCTCAAGCCGGAGAACCTGCTCGTCCTGGACCGCGAAGGGTGCATTCATACCGGGAGGGAGGATCTTCCGGAGTACAAGGCGCAGTTTGCCGTCGCAACGGAGCGCCGGTCCTTGGCGGATGCTCTGGAAGGTGCCGATGTATTCCTGGGCGTTTCGGGACCCGACCTGCTCTCGCCGGAGTTGCTCGAGAGCATGGCGCCGAAGCCGATCCTGTTCGCGCTCTCGAATCCCGATCCAGAAATCCTACCGGAACGTGCGCAGGCGATTCGCAAGGACGTGATCGTCGCCACTGGCCGCTCGGACTACCCGAATCAGGTCAACAATGTGCTCTGCTTCCCCTTTCTCTTTCGCGGCGCGCTCGATGTGCGCGCCCGCGTCATTGACGAAGCGATGAAGCAGGCAGCCGTAGAGGCCATCGCGGCGATCGCCCGGGAACCGGTGCCGCCTGAAATCATCGCGGCCTACGAAGGCATCGATCGGCTCGAATTCGGGCCTGAATACATTCTGCCGAAGCCGATGGATCCGCGGCTGCTGCCAGCCGTATCTTCCGCGGTGGCGCAAGCGGCCGTGAACAGCGGTGCGGCCGCTTGCGCCTATCCGTCCCATTACCCTCTGGCGTCGGTTTCAGACGTCTTCGGCAGCCGCTGACGCTGCAGCTCAGAAGATCGATTGTGGGGTCGCTTCCCGCTCGCTGGAAGGCGATGCGCCTGCTCGCAGATCTGGCGCCGTTTCAGCGGTGAACAGTTCAAAGATGGCGCCCGGGTGGTCCAGGCTCACTGGCAGTCCGGTACCCGGGTCGATGCGCATCCGCACCACTCCAGGTGGCTGATCCCAGCGGAACTCGGGTACGTCCGCGAGTGCTGTCTCCATGAACTCCACCCATACCGGCAGGGCGGTGTTGGAACCGAATTCGTTGTTGCCCAGCGGTCGGTTGTCCGCGAAGCCGATCCAGGCGACCGCGGTGAGCTCATGCTGGTAGCCGGCGAACCAGGTGTCCGCTTCGTTGGTGGTGCCGGTCTTGCCGCCGAGGTCGCCGCGTTCCAGGGCGCGCGCCCTGCGTCCGGTGCCATGTTGGATCACGTCGCCGAGCATGGAATGCATGATGTAGGCGATGCGTTCATCGAGTACCCGGGGCGCGCGCCGCCAGACCTCGAGTTCGACCTCTGCATCGTCGTGGCGGGCAAGATTGCCGTTGTCATTGCCGTTACTGGCGCTGAGCTCGAGGCAATCGTCCTCGCAGGCCAGCAGCGGCTCCGCCGCGTACAGGGTCTCGTCGTGTCGAACGATGCGCTCGATCAGCCAGGGCTCGACCAGGTAGCCGCCGTTGGCGTAGACGGCATAGGCGCGCGCCATGTCCTGTGGGGTCACCCCCATCGTGCCGCCACCGATGGCGAGCTGCAGGTTGCGCGGGAAGCCGGCCGTATCGAAGCCGAAGCGCTCGACGTGCTCGAGAACGTTGCCGGCGCCGACCTGCATCATCAGGCGCATGGAAACCAGGTTTACGGAGCGGAACAGGGCCGGACGCAGTCGGGTGGGTCCACCGAACTGCCCGCTGTCGTTGCGGGGGCGATAGAGCGCTTCGAGGGTGGCGTCTTCGAACACCAGCGGGGCGTCGTTGAAGATGCTTGCGGCGGTCTCGCCTGCTTCCAGCGCTGCCGAGTAGATGAAGGGCTTGAAGGCAGAACCCGGTTGCCTTGCGGCCTGGACCGCATTGTTGAACTGGGATTGGCGGAAGTCGAAACCGCCTACCATGGCGCGGATCGCGCCGTCCTGTGGCCGCAAAGAAATCAGGGCTCCCTGCACTTCGGGCACCTGACCCAGGCGCCAGCCGCCTTCCCCGTTTTGACTCAGCCGAACGAGATGACCCCGGTCCACGACGTCGCGCGGACGGTCCGGACGCGCGCCCCGGCTGTTCACGGTGAGATAGGGGCGAGCCCAGCGCATGTCGGCCAGCGCGACCTGCACCCGGCTGCCGTCCCCGAGCAGGGCCTCGAAGCCGTCCTCGTCCAGGTCGACCACCAGCGCGGGAATCTCGCCGCCAAAGGTCGGAGTTTGCGCCACGGTCCGCTGCCAGCGCTCGAGTGTGTCCTCATCCAGCGGCTCGTCTGCCGCAGGTGTCGTCAGGGTCCGTTCCGGCCCGCGATAGCCATGGCGGCGATCGTAAGCAATGAGGCCACCGCGCAGGGCGCGATTCGCCGCCTCCTGCAGCTTCGGATCGACGCTGGTGTAGACCTCGAAGCTGTCGTCGTAGGCCGCGCGCCCGTAGCGCTCGAGTACGCCCCGGCGCGCCCACTCGGCTACCCAAGGCGCTTCGAGATCGCGGCTGCGGTGATGCAGGCGGGCATTATTGGGGGTCGCCAACGCCGCCTGGTACTCGGCGGTGTCCATGCGACCCTGCTCGTACATGTTGCGCAGGATCAGATTGCGACGTCTCATCGCCCGATCCGGACCGCTCACCGGATTGGTGATGCTCGGGGCCTGGGGGATGCCAGCCAGCGTGGCCAGTTCGGCGACGTCGAGTTCGGACAAGGAGCGGCCATAGTAGGTGAGGGCCGCGGCCTCGCCGCCGTAGGCGCGATGGCCGAAGGGGATCACGTTCAGGTAAAGCTCGAGGATTTCGTCCTTGCTGAGCTCGCGCTCGATTTTCACCGCGAGCAGCATTTCCTTGAACTTCCGCAGGAACGTCTGCTCCAGCGTGAAAGAGATGTTGCGCGCGAGCTGCATCGTGATCGTGCTCGCGCCGGGCGGAATTTCCTCAGGATTGGCAATAAGTTGGATGGTCGACTTCACCAGCGTCACGAAGTCGATGCCGCTGTGTGAGTAGAAGCGCTTGTCTTCAGTATCCAGCACCGCGTGGATGAAAAGTGGCGGAAACTGGTCTATGGATAAAGGTATGCGACGTCGTTCGCCGAACTCTGCGATGAAGCTGCCGTCCTCGGCATAGACGCGCAAGGGGGTCTGCAGACGCAACTCGCGATAGCTGGCGGCAGTGGGGATCTGGGGATCGAGATAGAGATAGATGCCTGCAACGATCATGACCAGGCCGGCGACGCCGGTACCGAGCGTGATCAGGGCGCTGCGCAGGATCCCAGAGTATTTTCTAAAGTCCAAAGGATTCATCACCTTGTGTCGCTTAATTACATTCCACCTGAGGGTGGCGAAAGATGCTGGTCGCGACTACATTCTCAATGTAATTTAACGTTGCTTGCTATTACTTTGGCGTAAGTGCCCGGTCTCGATAGGATTTTAACGTGTTCGGACTCTTCGGAAAGAAGACCAACGCACTGCTGGGGCTCGATATCAGTTCCACTTCGGTGAAGCTACTCGAGCTTAGCAGGTCTGGCGATCGCTATCGGGTCGAAGCCTACGGCGTCGAGCCGCTACCACCAAACGCGGTGGTAGAGAAGAATATCAGTGATCCTGAAGGCGTGGGCGAAGCGATCAAGCGGCTCCTCTCCCGGTCCAAGGCCAGCTCTCGGCATGCGGCGGTCGCCGTTGCGGGCTCGGCGGTCATCACCAAAGTCATCGAAATGCAGGCTGGTCTGTCCGACTCGGAGATGGAAAACCAGATCGAGGTGGAAGCCGACCAGTATATTCCCTATCCCCTCGACGAAGTAGCCATCGATTTCGAGACGCTCGGGCCGTCGGCGCGAGGCGAGGAGCAGGTGGAGGTTCTGCTTGCGGCCTGCCGGCGCGAGAACGTGGAGATGCGTCAGGCGGCACTGGAGCTCGGGGGGCTCAAGGCCAAAGTGGTGGACATCGAGGCCTATTGCATGAAGCGGGCCTTTTCCTCCCTGGTCGGGCCTCAGCTGGGTGATAATGCCGATGAGATGGTCGTAGCCATTCTCGACATCGGCGCGACCATGACGACTCTGTCGGTGCTGAGCCGGGATCGCAGCGTATACACCCGCGAGCAGCTGTTTGGCGGCAAGCAGCTCACCGAAGAGATCCAGCGCCGCTACAGTATGTCCATGGAAGAGGCTGGCCTGGCCAAGAAGCAGGGTGGGCTTCCCGACGACTACGAGCGCGAAGTGCTGAAGCCGTTCAAGGAGGCCGTACTGCAACAGGTCACCCGCTCCCTGCAGTTCTTCTTCTCTTCCAGCCAGTACGATGATGTCGACGCCATCGTGCTCGCCGGCGGCACTTCGTCCATCGACGGGCTGGCGGAAATGGTGGAAGCGAAACTCGGTACGCGTACGCTGATTGCGAATCCATTCGTCAACATGAGCGTGGCGCCGAAGGTTCAGGTGGACGCGCTGGCCAATGATGCGCCGGCGATGATGATCGCCTGCGGGCTCGCGTTGCGGAGTTTCGACTCATGACTCGCATCAACCTGCTGCCATGGCGCGACGAACTCCGGGAAGAGCGGAAGAAGGCGTATCTCCAGTATCTGCTGCTGACCGTGTTGCTCGCCGGGGGGCTCGTCTTTCTCGCGGGCATGTGGATCGATGGCAACATTACGAATCAGAACGCGCGTAACGCGATGCTGCAGGAAGAGATCAGGGTCCTCGATAATCGTCTGCGCGAAATCCGCACGCTCGAACAGCAGCGCCGCGATCTGCTGGCGCGCATGGAGGTGATTCAGAACCTCCAGGGCAACCGACCGGTGATCGTCCGGATCTTCGATGAGCTGGTGCAGACGCTTTCCGAAGGCGTGTTCTATACCTCTCTACGGGTCAGCGGCACCACGCTGTCGCTGGAAGGCGTGGCGGAGTCCAATGCGAGAGTTTCGGCCCTGATGCGCAACCTGGATGCATCGGAGTGGTTCACGAATCCGAATCTCCGGGGTTTGCGCGAAGCGCCGGAGTTCGGTTCTCAGGCCTCACGGTTCACGCTCACCGTGACCCAGACGCTGCCGCGCAACGAAAGGGAGGAGTGAGGCATGGCGCTCCAGGACACGCTGCAGCAGATCCAGAACTTCGACCTGAACAGTCTGGACATGAACAACCCGGGCGACTGGCCCGGGCCGGTGAAGGTCATCAGCCTGATCCTGGTGTTCGTGCTGGCTGCCGCGGGTGGCTACTTCTTCTATCTCACCGGAAAGTTCGAGCAGCTCGATCGCGTCACGCGGCAGGAAGACAACCTGCGCACTGAGTTCGAGCGCAAGGCCCGGGACTCGGCCAATCTGGAGATCCTGCAGCGGCAGCAGCAGGAGATGCAGGAGACGTTCGGAGCCCTTTTGCGGCAGCTGCCAACCGACACCGAAGTCCCGGGGCTGCTCGAGGACATCACGAAAACGGGGCTCGATTCCGGACTGACGTTCAGCGCCATTGACCTGCAGTCCGAACGGGAGGCCGAGTTCTATCGCGAACTGCCGATCTCCATCACGGTTTCCGGCACCTATCACGGCATGGGTGCCTTCGTCAGCGGTGTGGCCAACCTGTCGCGGATCGTGACGCTGCACGATTTCAGCATCACGCCGCAGCGCGGCCGAGGTGGACGCGGGGCCCGCGTCGAGGGCGAGGGTGAACTGACCATGCAGATCCAGGCTCGCACCTATCGCTATCAGGACGGGGGTTCGTGATGTTGCGCCTGCTCACCGTCATCGCGCTGGGCTTCGTGTTGGCCGGCTGCTCCTCCGGGCAGACGCGCTTCACCGATCTCGAATCGTTCATGAACGAGGTGCGGGCGCGTCCAGCGCGGCCACCCGAGCCGATTCCCGAGTTTCAGCCTTATGAGCCCTTCGCCTACGGCGCTGCGGGAAAGCGCAGCCCCTTCGATCCTCCCATCGAGCAGCGCCGCCGTCCGGAAGGGATGCCTGACGTGCAGCCGGATCCGGATCGGGTCAGACAGTTCCTCGAGCAGTTCTCGCTCAACGATCTGCGTATGGTCGGCACGCTCGAGCGCGCCGAGGAAACCTTCGCCCTGATCCGCGACGCGCGCGGAGGCGTGCACCGCGTGACCAAGGGCGACTTCATGGGCCAGAACCATGGCGAAATCCAGGCGATCGCGGAATCGGGCATCGAGCTCGAGGAGATCGTTCCGGACGGGGCCGGAGGCTGGCTGTTGCGATCGCGCTCCATCCGTCTGCAGGACGGCTGAACGTCACAAGGGGCGTACCGGCTTGCGGTGCGCGGTGCTGGAAGATCCAGCAGGTCAATCGGGGAATTCAACATGCGAGCACCGATGCGAAACGACAGAGAGTGGCCGGGAGGGTCGTGGTTCGGCCGCTTCTTTGCGCTCCTGGGCATCATGGCGCTGGCGGCCCACGCGCAGGCCAGAACGCTGGAGGACATCCGTTTCTCGAGTCTGCCGAACGACGTCACCCAGATCGAGCTTCGCTTCGACTCGACGCCACCCGATCCCACGGGTTACACAATCGACCAGCCGGCGCGGATCGCCATCGACCTCGACGGTGTGACCAGTGGCCTGGATTCCCGCTATCACAGCCTCGGCAGCGGCAATGCCCGCAGCGTCACGGTGGTCGAAGCCAACGGGCGCTTGCGCGTAATCGTCAACCTGACCCGGCTCGTGCCGTACGAGAGTAGCGTGCGCGGCAACTCCCTGTTCCTCGACGTCGGCGGCGCGGGCATGGACCCGGGCCCGGTCGCAGCGCCGACGGATGTGGTGCGCACACCCCGGGTCGATGCCGGAGATTCCACCATCCGCGACATCGATTTCCGCCGCGGTCCAGACGGCGAGGGTCAGGTCGTGGTCCGGCTTTCCAATCCGCGCGCTCCGGTGGATGTTCGCAGTGAGGCCGGAAACATCCGGGTCGAAGTGTCCGCTACTTCGCTGCCGCAGGAACTGCGGCGGCGTCTGGACGTGAGTGACTTCGCTACCCCTGTGGAGACGATCGATGCGGTGGAACAATCCGGGCGTGCGGTGATCACGATCCGCCCCACCGGTGACTACGATTACATGGCGTATCAGGCCGACAACACCATGACCATCAGCGTTCGTCGCTCGCGTCCGGACGACATTGTCGACCTCGACGACCCCTTCCGTTTCCAGGGCGAGAAGCTGTCGCTGAACTTTCAGGACATCGAGATCCGTTCGGTGCTGCAGCTGATCGCCGATTTCACGGACATGAACCTGGTCGCCAGCGATACGGTCAGTGGACGCATCACCCTGCGCCTGCAGAATGTCCCTTGGGATCAGGCCCTGGAGATCGTTCTGCGGACCAAGGGCCTCGACAAGCGCGAGATGGGCAACGTCCTCATGGTCGGACCTGCGGCAGAGATCGCTGCTCGCGAGCGGCAGGAGCTGGACAATCAGCGCCAGATACAGGAGCTGGCGCCGTTGCGCACGGAGTTCATTCAGGTTCGTTATGCCAATGCCAGCCAGATCGTCGCGCTGTTCCGCGCTGCTGGAGACGGTGAGGGCCGGCTGCTGTCCGATCGCGGCAGTGTGATCGTCGATGACCGGACCAACTCCATCATCCTCACCGATACCTCGGAGCGCCTCGGCGACATCCGCAGGGTGCTGCAGCAGCTCGACATTCCGGTCAGACAGGTGCAGATCGAGGCCCGGATCGTGACGGCGAACACCAACTTCACGGAATCCTTGGGGATCCGCTGGGGCGGTGGCTTTCGTGACAACGTCGGCGGCAGCAACTTCCTCTCCATCGGCGGCCGCCAGGATAGCCTGGGCCAGATCCGGGCTGCCGGGCCCACGGGCGTCAGTTTCCCGGACGCCCAGGTGGTGGATCTGCCGGTAGGGGGTGCGACCACGACGTTCTCCGTTGGCCTCACCGGCAACGACTATCTGCTCGATCTCGAGCTTTCGGCCCTCGCCACCGACGGTCAGGCGGAAGTGGTCGCGCGGCCGAAGGTGATCACTGCGGACAAGCAGACGGCGACGGTGGCGTCGGGTGTCGAGATTCCCTTCCAGGAGGCTTCCGCCAGCGGTGCGACTGCCACCCAGTTCAAGGAGGCGGTACTGTCGCTGGAGGTGACGCCGCAGATCACGCCGGACGACCGTATCATCATGGATCTCTCCGTGAACCAGGATTCGGTGGGTCAGGTGTTCGGCGGCATCCCGAGTATCAACACGAACTCGATAGAGACCCAGGTCCTGGTGGATAATGGCCAGACGCTGGTGTTGGGCGGTATCTTTCAGACCAGCACGAGCCGGGCTACGGACAAGACGCCGTTTCTAGGCGATCTGCCCCTGGTAGGAGGGCTGTTCCGCCGCAATCAGCAAACCGAAGAGAAGCAGGAATTGCTCATTTTCATCACGCCGCGAATCATCCAGGATACGCTTACGCGGCGCTGATTGAGCTCCAGCTTCGATCCCCGGCCCGCTTGCTGGCGAGGCCGGGGATCGTCATTTTGGTCATTCCGGATTGCAAAGAGGCAGGTCGCTGCAGCCCAAACAATCATCCTTCGATTAAGAGAGGGCATGGAAAAACCGCGTAACGTTTTCCTGATCGGTCCCATGGGGGCGGGCAAGACCACGGTGGGCAAGCTGCTGGCCGAGGCGCTTGGGCTCGAGTTTCTCGATACCGACCGAGAAATCGAGCGCCGTACCGGTGCCGATATCGCATGGATTTTCGACGTCGAGGGCGAGGAAGGTTTCCGGCGCCGCGAGTCGGCCATGCTCGACGAATTGACGGCACTACAGGGCGTGCTGGTCGCGACCGGTGGGGGCGCAGTCATCAGCGAAGAGAATCGCAAGCGCCTGGTGAGCCGCGGGACCGTCATCTATCTCGATGCGCCGCTGGATCAGCAGGTGGAGCGTACGGCGCATGACCGCAACCGGCCTCTGCTCCAGGACGGCGAACCGCGCGAGGTGCTCGAGCGCTTGCGGGATGAGCGTGATCCGCTCTATCGGGAGGTGGCCGACTTCGTCTTCACGGCGGATCGACGCTCGGCAAAGGCGCTTGCGGGTGAGATCGCGCGAGCCCTCCGGGAGGGCCAGGACTGAATACGGAGCGACGCGGGAAAGCCATGGTGTCAGCGGTGCGTCGCATTGATGTAGAGCTTGCCGCGGCGGCGGAAGACCGCAGCTACCCCATCCTCATCGCCCCCGGCCTCATCGACGGACACGCGGAACTCGAGCGCTGGGTGGGTGGCCGTGAAGTGTTCGTCATCAGCAACGAAACCATCGCCCCGCTGTATCTCGACCGGGTGATCGCTGCTTTCGGTGATCGTCGCATCGATACGCTCATACTTCCGGACGGTGAAAGCCACAAGCATCTTGGCAGCCTCGAGCATATCTTCGACGCGCTGCTCACGAAGCGCCACTCCCGGGCAACCACCCTGGTCGCGCTCGGTGGTGGCGTCGTCGGAGACATGACCGGGTTTGCGGCGGCCTGCTACCAGCGCGGTGTCGGCTTCATCCAGATCCCGACCACTCTGCTTGCGCAGGTCGACTCCTCCATCGGCGGTAAGACCGCGGTGAATCATCCGCGTGGCAAGAACATGATCGGCGCCTTTCATCAGCCGCGCGGTGTGCTGATCGACACCGACGTACTCACGACCCTGCCTGCACGGGAACTGGCGGCCGGGCTGGCTGAGGTGGTCAAGTACGGATGCATTCGCGATCGGGACTTCTTCGCCTGGCTCGAACGAGAGATGCCCGCGCTGCTCGACCGCGACCCCGAGGCCCTTGCCGTGGCGATCCAGCGCTCCTGCGAGATCAAGGCGGAAGTGGTTGGTGCCGACGAACGTGAAGCCGGACTGCGGGCGATTCTCAACTTCGGCCACACCTTCGGCCATGCCATCGAAACGCATACCGGCTATCGGAGTTGGCTGCACGGAGAGGCCGTGGCGGCCGGCATGGTGCTGGCGGCCGAATTGTCTGTGCGGCTCGGAAGCCTCGAGGCTTCCGAAGCCGGCCGCATCCGCGGACTGCTGGCCGCTGCGGGGCTGCCGACTCAGCCGCCGGATGACCTCGATCCGGACACGTTCCTGACGCATATGGCCGTAGACAAGAAGGTCGTAGACGGCCGTCAGCGGCTGATCCTGCTCGCGGGCCTCGGCAACGCCGAAGTGCGCGACGACGTTCCGCGGGAGCACATCATCGCCACGCTCGTGGCGCGTGGAGTCGCGGTGTGAGCGACCTCGCGCCGGACCCGGACCGCGCCACGGAACGCTTCCTGGCTCTGGGTCTCGAGCGCGACCCCTTCCCCGACAACGATCTGCACGTGGACTTCTTCTCCGCCGGCGCGCGCGAGCGGCACATGGACGCGCTTACGGATCTTTGGGGCATCGGCAGGCCCCTGGTGCTGGTGACCGGGCCCGAGGGGGTTGGGCGCTCCACGTTTTTCCAGGTTCTGCAGCGTCGGCTGCCCGACGATGCGCGTGTGGCGCGGATTTCGGCAGGTGTGTTTCTTTCGGCGCGGAATCTGCTGCGCTCGGTAGCCCGCGCGATGGGGATCGCGGTCGACGCAGAGGAAAGCCGGGAGGGCATTCGGGAGCGGCTTTACCAGCAGATCATGGAGCTCGGACAGTCGCGGACTCTGTGCGCGGTCCTGGTGGACGATGCGGATGAGCTGGAGGCCGAGGCGCTGGACGAGCTCGTGAGCCTGGCTGAGCTGCAATCGGATGCCCCCAACATCCGCGTCATTCTGTTCGGTGCCGAGACGCTCGAGCAAGCCGTCGCCGAGGTCGTGGGTGAGCAGCGCGCGGAGCCCCTTGTACTCGAGATCCCGCTCGAGCCCTACACGCTCAACGAACTGCGTGGTTACCTGCAGTATCGTCTGCAGCGTGCCGGTCTCTCGGGCGCGCCACCGTTCTCGGAACGTGATTATCAGGAGATCTACGTGGCCTCGCGTGGATTGCCGAGGGATGCGAATGCCGTTGCGCGCCGCGTCCTGCTCGAGCGGGGTCGGCGCTGGTCGCTACAGCACTTGATGCTTGCAGGCGGTGTTTCCGCCCTGCTCCTGATGGCGCTCCTGGCGTTCCTGCTGGATCCTCAGCCGGCCACGGATGCGGTGGTCGCCGTGCCGCAGCCGGACGAGGAGGTGCGACCGCGGGAGGAAGTTCGACCACCGCCAACGTTGGACGTGACGCGTCCGGCGGACTCCGGGCGCCACGTTGACGCCACGGCGGAGGTCCGCGATCGAGGCTGGTTGCCCGTGCCCGATCTCGAGGAGGTCCCAGTCGCCGAGCCGCCAGCGGAAGCGCCGCAGGATTCCTCGGAGCCGGCTGTGGACCCCCCGGCCATCGAGCCTCCGGCTACCGAGCCCCCGGCCATCGAGCCGCGGGCTGTCGAGCCCCGGACGGAAGAGTCGCCAGAGCCAGCTCCCCCCGTCGAGCCGGTTGCCGAGTCGATCGCCGAGTCGGTTGCCGAGCCGCTTGCCGAGCAGCGCCATCCTCTGCTGGCGCGATCACCGGACCGTTACATGCTGCAGATCTTCGTACTGTCGTCGGAGGAGCGAGCGCTGGAGTGGATCGAGCGGCAGGGTCGGGACGCCGGTTACGAGGTGTATGCCCGCATGCGCAACGGCGCCAGACAATACGTCGTTGTCCAGGGCGACTATCCGAACCGCGATGCGGCCCGCGCGGCCATGGCAGACATCGCAGCGGCGACAGGGCAGTCACCCTTCCTGCGCCAGATGCGCACGATACAGGACGAGCTGGTGGACTGATGACGCTGAGCGCGTTGCGACCTGCTTAGGGCGACCTGCCTAGGGCGACCTGCTTAGGGCGACCTGCTTAGGGCGACCTGC
>SLQW01000046.1 GCA_007131295.1 Pseudomonadales bacterium
CACGAAGCCAGCCCAGTCGCCGCTCGGCGCCCCCGCTGCGCGGCCACGCCTTCCCACAGCAGTAATCGGGCACATGGCTGGAACAATGCGCTGGCACTTTGCCACCATCGCGCAGCTGCGCGCAGCCGCTTAGGATGAACTGGTCGCCAGTGCGTCCGGCATGCTGTGCACGGATGGTTCAAGGATGATTCATGGATGGAGCGCGCAGCTTAGGACGGCGGACGCACTGGCGGCATCCTTTTCACGGCCTGGACTCAGACGCCCGCTGGCGGGTCTCTGAGCACACGCGTCCTGCCCTCCGATTTCAACTCTTCGACGATCTGCTTCACGTCCTGCACAGCATGGCGGTCGGCGACCAGCACCGCGTCCGCGGTTTCCACGATGATCAGATCGCGAACGCCGAGCGCCGCAACCAGGCGATGTTCAGCCCGCAGGTAGCAGTCGTAACTGTCGCGAACGTGCACGTCACCGATCCGAACCACCCCGTCCTCGTCTCGGTCACCGAGTGCCCAGAGCGCAGCGAAAGAGCCGACATCGTCCCAACCAGCGTCCAGACTCACCATGGCGGCGTCGTTCAAGCGTTCCATAACCGCATAGTCCACCGAGTTAGAAGGTGACCGGGCGAAAGCCTCCACGTCGATGCGAACGAAGTCCGGATCGCGCTTTGCGCGCTCCCAGGCACTCTGCGCTGCATCCGCCATTTCTGGTTCGAACGCCGCGAGACGGTCCAGGAGCTGATGCGCCGGAAACAGGAACATGCCGCTGTTCCATGTATGCCTGCCGCTGGCAACGAACGCCTCGGCTCGCGCTAGATCCGGCTTCTCGACGAACGCTGCCACGGCATACGCATCTTCGACTCCGGGGATCGCAGCACCCGCTTCGAGATACCCGAAACCGGTTTCCGGTCGGTTCGCGCGAATACCGAAGGTGACAGCACGGCCCCCTGCGGCGACGTCTACCGCCCGTTCAACGGCCTTCGCGAAAGCGGGGACGTCGGTCATGACGTGATCCGCAGGCAGGACGAGCAGACGAACGTCGCGTCCGTGGCGGTGCTGCGCTTCGTGGGCGGCGACCGCAATTGCTGGTGCGGTGTTTCTCGCCAGGGGCTCGAGCAGTATGGCCTCGACTTCGCAATCGGCCTCGCGCGCCTGTTCGGCGACGAGAAATCTATGTGCCTCGTTGCAGACCAGAATGGCGGGCAGCGGGCTTGCCGCCCGCGCCCGCAGAAGCGTTTCTTGCAGTAGAGTGCGCGACCCGAGCAGGGGCAGCAGCTGCTTCGGCAGGCGCTCGCGAGACAGCGGCCAGAGTCGGGTTCCGGAACCGCCGGACAAAACGACCGGGACAATGGGTTGAGCTCGAGACATCCCCTGCTTCCTACCGAGTCAATGCTGCGGTCGCGCTTCGAGCCGTTCGATCATCTCTGTGACCTTGGCTTCGAGCCCTCGCGCGTGGTCCTCCAGCCGTGCTGCCAACTCCGGATCGGACAGTGCCAGCATGCGTGCGGCCAGCAGGGCTGCATTGGTTGCATTGTCGATTGCAACCGTCGCCACCGGAATGCCGCGCGGCATCTGGACAATGGACAGCAGCGAATCCTGTCCGCCCAGCGCTGTCGTGCGTACCGGAACTCCAACCACGGGCAGCGTAGTCAACGAAGCCACCATGCCAGGCAGGTGCGCCGCGCCGCCAGCTCCGGCGATAATCACTTTCAGCCCACGCTCCCGCGCGCTGCGCGCGTAGTCGAACATGCGTTGTGGCGTGCGGTGCGCCGATACGATGGTGATTTCGAAGGGCACCGCGAGGTCCCCGAGGATGTCCGCAGCCAGATCCATCACCGGCAGATCCGAGTCGCTGCCCATGATGATGCCTACGATCGGTTCACTCATGGTTGCTCCGTTCCAGTTATCCGAAGGAGGCCCTTCACTTCCTGTGCGATCGCAAGCGCCGTTTCGAGGTCAGGGGCGGTCACTGTCACGTGTCCCATCTTGCGATAGGGGCGCACGCTTTGCTTACCGTAGAGGTGTACGGAAACCCCGGGAAGGGCAAGCGCCGCATCCAGGCCTTCGATCAGGACTGCACCAGCTGCGCCGGGTTCCCCGAGCAGGTTGAGCATGACCGCGGGCGAGTGCTGCGTCGGATCGCCGAGCGGCAGCCCGAGGATGGCGCGCAGGTGCTGTTCGAACTGGCTGGTTCGACACGCCTCGATGGTCCAGTGGCCCGAGTTGTGCGTACGCGGGGCGACTTCGTTCACCAGCAGCTCGCCAGAGCGGGTTAGAAAGAGTTCCACTCCGAAGACGCCGACCCCACTCATGGCGGTGACCGTCCGTTCCGCGAGCTGCTGGGCGCTGAGGGCCAGTTCGGAATCGATGCGTGCCGGCGCGACCAGAAAGTCGAGCACGTTCGCTCGGTGGTCGAACACCATTTCCACAACCGGAAAAGCCCTGGTCTCGCCGGCATGGCTGCGAGCGACCATAACCGCGAGTTCGCACCGAAAGTCGACGAAGCGCTCGAGCAGACTCGGCACCTGGAGTACACGTTCCTCGACGATCACATCGGTGAACACAGCAACGCCACGTCCATCGTAGCCACCACGTTGGGCCTTCTGCACCAGCGGCAGCCCAAAGCCGATCATGCGTTGAGGGTCTGGATCGTGAAGCTCGACGAAGTCGGCGGTCGGAATGCCTGCAGTCGCCAGCAAGCGTTTCTGCAGCAGCTTGTCCTGGATCGTAGCGAGTAGCTCCGGAGCCGGTACTATGGCGTGGCCTTCCGCGGCTAGCTCACGGAGAGGATTCGTTGCGATGGTCTCGATGTCGAAAGTGGTCACGGAGCATTGTTGCGCCAGTTCCCGCAATGCTTGCGGATCGTCGAAGCCACCGACTATCTCCTTCGAGGCGAGCTGACCGGCAGGGCTGGCCGGGGTCGGATCGAGAACTACGACCTCGCAGCCGAGCTGAGCAGCAGCGGGCAGCATCATGCGAGCGAGCTGACCACCGCCGATGATGCCGACCCTGGCAAGCGGGTAACGCCGGGACATGCGCAGCAGATCCTTGCGGAAAGACAGGAAAAAGGGGGCGGAGTATAGCAGTCCGTCCGCCGGACGAACCTCAGCAACGGGGCCTGGTGGCAACCCAGTGCTATCATCCGCGCTCTGCGAAGAGGAATCACCATTGCCGGTGCTGTCCCCGGATGCCTTGCTCGCGCTGCTGACTCGATTGGCTTCGGGCACCGTACTGCCTCCTGACGAAGCAGCGGAGTTGCTCGGCCTTGAGTCCCATGAGGTCGATGCCTGCATGCAGATTCTGGCGGACTACGGTGTTCGCAGGCGGCGCGATGGTAGCCTGCGCGTGCCCGGGGGCATCGCTCTGCTGGATGAATCGCGTGTATCGGCGCTGCTTCCTGAGGCGATCCGCCACGACATCGCGATCGAAGTGCATGGCGTGACTGCGTCCACCAACGACATCGCTCGCGCGCGTATTGAAGATGGTCGATACGGTGCCCGCAGCATCCTGGCAGAGGCGCAGACGGCAGGTCGCGGTCGCCGGGGTCGTGGCTGGGCGAGTCCCGTGGCCTCCAACCTCTACCTGACCCATGTGGAGCCTCTGGCCGGTGGCCTCGAAAGTGCGAGCGGCCTCTCGCTGGTGGTCGGCGTCGCTGCGGCTGAAGCCATCGAGTCGTCCTGTGGCATCGAAGTGCTGCTCAAGTGGCCGAATGATCTGATTGTTGCTGATCGCAAGCTCGGCGGTATTCTGGTCGAGCTGGTGCTCGGCGGTGGCGCTGCCCACTGCGTACTCGGGATCGGCGTGAACGTCCGGGTACCCGCGCATGTTGGTGCCGGCATTGATCAGGCCTGGGTGGATCTGACGCAGGTGACTGGAGGGCCGGTGGATCGTAACGAGCTGGCTGCTGCAATTGTAGGCAGGCTGCATGAGCACATGGTGGCTTTCCGCAGCCTGGGATTTGACGACCGGGTACGGCGAGCCTGGCAGGCGCGCGACCCGTATCGCGATCGCCGGATCGTGGCCCGCTCTGAACAGGGAGAGTTGCGCGGCATCGCTCGTGGCATCGATGCCTCCGGCGCGCTCGTCATCGAAACCGGAACCGGACGCACGGCAATCGGCGCCGGCGAAGTCAGCATCCGCCTCGAGGAGCGGTCATGATTCTGGAGCTGGACATTGGTAACTCCCGCCTGAAGTGGCGCCTGCTCGATGCGCGGGGCGGCCGGATCGACGGCGGCTTCGGTCCGCATCTGCCGGAGCCCGGTGCGGATTACCCTTGGCGAAATTCGAGCCGTGGCGCGCCCGAGCTGGTGCGTATCGCCAGCGTGGCGGATTCGGATTTCAATGCGGCTCTGGAACGAGAGCTCGAGGCTGAAGGCGCCCGTCGAATCGAATTCGTGCGGGCTGCAGGCGAATGCGGCCGCCTGCGTTCGGGCTACCGGGAACCGGAGCGCATGGGAGCCGATCGCTGGCTGGCTATGGTCGCCGCTTCGGACCGCTGTCCCGGTGCTTTCGCGGTCTTGGACGCGGGCAGCGCCATCACCTTGGATCTTGTGGCCGCGGAGGGCGACCATCTCGGCGGCTGGATCGTGCCAGGTCTGCGCATGATGCGTGCCTCCCTCTTGGCCGGAACTGCTGGCATCCGCTTGCCGAAGACGGATACGGACGCGCTCGTGGCTCCGGGCCGAGACACAGCCGAAGCGGTGGGTTTCGGTACCGTGCTGCTTGCGCAGGACTTCGTGGCGCGTCGGGTCGAGGCATTTCGGGCGCAATACGCCGAGGCCTTGCTCTTCGTGACGGGTGGTGACGGCGAACGGGTGGCGGCAGCGACACCGGACCCCAAGCTCTACCTGCCTGAACTCGTCCTCGACGGACTGGCTCTCGCGACCTGCTGAAATATGCTGCGCGCGCTCGCCCTGCTGGTTCTCCTCGCCAATCTCGCATTGCTTCTATGGGGCAGTAGCCGACCGCCACCGGCGCACACGTTGGCAGAGCCTCCTGCGTTGCCAGCCGGCGTGGCGCGCCTGCTGCTGCTGGAGGAGTCCGAGCGGCGTGTTCCGATTCCGAGGCCTGCGCCAAGTGTTGAATCCTCCCCTTCATGTCTTCGCCTTGAGGTGGCGGAGGATCGGCCTGTGGCCGAGGCCCTGGCCGCCGAGCTGACCACGCTGGGCCATACCGTTGACTGGGTCGATGCGGATGAGATGAGTGTGGTGATGGAGATCCGCCCGGGGCCCGCAGGTGAGGAGGCTTGGTCCGAGGAGGTTTTGGTGGCGCTGATACGCGAGGCGGGTCTGGAGCCATCCGAATGCCTTCATCAGCCGATTGCACCGCCGACCACCATTCCCTAGAATCCGCGCCTCCGGAACACCGGCGCCGCCCGGTCGGGTACTGCCGCCTTAGCTCAGTGGTAGAGCAGCTCACTTGTAATGAGAAGGTCCAGCGTTCGAATCGTTGAGGCGGCACCAGACACTCTGACTGCGATCTGACCGGGTCGAAAGCGGCCTGGCAGAAGCAAGCATGGTCCCGCGGGTGAGATGCGCCCCTGGGGTGACGGTTCATTGACATCGGTTCATGGTGGGGGCAGAATTTGGCGCCCTTTCTGGAGGGGTACCCAAGCGGTCAAAGGGATCAGACTGTAAATCTGACGGCTCAGCCTTCGAAGGTTCGAATCCTTCCCCCTCCACCACGCAGCAGTAATGGAACAGGAAGACTCGGCGCAGAACGATCGGTGCCCGGAAGGATTTCAGCACCCGTCGGAACAGGAGCGATGAGCGCGCGGGTATAGTTCAACGGTAGAACCTCAGCCTTCCAAGCTGATGATGCGGGTTCGATTCCCGCTACCCGCTCCAAGAGAGCACGGAAGGAGCTGGAGCCGGCAGTGAGCGGGCCTGCTCCGCAGGCCTGATGATGCGGCCGCATGCGGAGCAGTTCGATTCCCGCTGCTCCGGTAGCGCAGCGCAACGTACTAGGTTCGGCAGCGACCGCTCACATAGCTCAGTTGGTAGAGCACTCCCTTGGTAAGGGAGAGGTCGCCGGTTCAAATCCGGCTGTGAGCACCAGTACTGAAATGACCGGAAGACGAAGGTTTCGGCTTAAGAAGTGATTCAGGGGGTCCAGGCGGGCACCCCGGGTAGTTCCCATAACGGGCTCGGGCATCAGCGCGACGCCCTTTGATTGATGGTTCGGAGTATCAGGAGGCGCTTTCGATGTCCAAGGCCAAGTTCGAGCGGACCAAGCCGCACGTCAACGTAGGCACGATTGGTCATGTGGACCACGGCAAGACGACGCTGACGGCGGCGCTGACGAAGGTCTGCCACGAGACCTACTCGACGGGTGAAGCGC
>SLQW01000012.1 GCA_007131295.1 Pseudomonadales bacterium
ATAGGTGCCGATGAAAATGTCGAGGGTGCCATCACGACCTTCGTGCCAGGCCTGCAGATGGCTACGCAAGGTCGCGCGACCTCGATCAGGCCTGGACGAATCCGGGAGGCTCTCGATTTCGACCACCTGGGTGCCAATGAGATGCTGCGTCACGCGGTGGACTGCGAGGGCCTGAACGACCACATCGAGCCAGTTCTCGGGTCCTTTGGCGCTGAGGGAGATCTCGTCGGCGCCTCCCGCGGTGATGGCGACGTCTGGCGTGAAAATCCTCTTGTAGATGACGCGGCCTTCGGCAAGCGCCTCAGGTGTACCCTCGCAGAGTAGATCGGTGGCGTAGGCATAGTGCCTGCGCAGGTATTCGATTTCCTGACGCGCCACGGTCGCGGCGGCAGCGTCTGCTGGATTCGTCATGAGAGATGCGCTCCGCAATCAGGGCTGTCGTCTGGGTTCAGCTGCCGGGAGTGGGTAGCACGGTCACCGGCATGTCCTGCGGTTCGAGGCCCAGCGTGATCAGCACTTTCGCCAGAGCCATGAACAGGCCCACGCCCAGGGCAATCTCGACGATTTCTGGATCGGAGAAGTGCTCTTGAAGCTCCCTGCGTAGATCCTCTGAAGGAATGTCCCGTGGCATACCGATGATGTGGTCGGTCAGTTGCAGGGCGGCGGTCTCCCGCGCTCCGAATCGCTGTGCATAGCCATCTTCGATCGTTGCAACTTCCTCTTCGGTGAGTCCGGCCGCACGAGCACCGCCAAAACGCACACGCTTGCAGAAGCCGCAGTCGGTGACGCGTGCGTTGCGCATCCGGCAGATTTCTTTCGTTCGCTGATCAACGATGCCGCGTTGCCAGAATTCCCCGTATAGATCGAAGAACGTTTCGGGAATGACCGGCGCATGAGCGAGTACCGTGGCAAACTCAGGCGCCTGGTCTGGCACCGCTGACGGGAGACGGGGCTGGGTCGACATGGCAACGATCCTCGCTGCGTCAGAACAGTTGGTTGGGCGGCACGGACGGCTGCTCCGTCCTGCTGGGCGCGTCCGCCACGCCGAAGGTCAGCCGTAGCCGACAGTTCGTGTCGACCAGGGCCATACACGTCATCAGGGCCACGATGGCCTTGGGCTCGAGATGCTCCTTGATTGCGTCGAACTCACTGTCTTCGATGAAGTGATGGGCGTGGGGCAGCTGCTCAGCCAGACGCAGCACACATTGCTCCAGCGGATCTTCGAAAACCGTGAATTCTCCACGTCGCAGCGCATCGCGCTCTTCCTGGCTGACTCCTGACCGGGAAGGTTCGATGGCGAACTCCGCCGCACAATCATGGATTGCCGCGATCCGCAGGCGCGCCAGCTCCAGCAACCGAAGCGGTAGCAGATCGCCTTCCCAGAGGGCGCCATAGAAGCGCCTGTAGCGCTCGAGCAGTTCCGGACGCAGGCCCAGAACGCGCTCGAATTCAGAGCTGCCCGCGGCATCTGTATTGAGCCAGTTCATGGCGTTGATCTCCCTTCGGTGATGGCCAGAGTTAGCACAGGCAGGAAGCCATCGTCCAGTCGCAGGTGCTGGTTTTCTGCGTGCATGAAGGGAAGCGGAGCGCTTCTGATTGACAGGTTTCGTCGGGGATGCTGTTCTCTGCGCCCGTGCAAAGGCAAGAGGAGGGTGGAGCGCAATGGCTGAGGCGACCGAGCCCCTGACCCTTTTTGACACCGAAACGCTCAAGCGTCCCTACGCGACCTACAAGCGTCTGCGGGACGAAGCGCCCGTCTATTTCTCACCTGATCTCAAGCTGCACGTGGTCACTCGCTACGATCTGGTCCGGGAGGCTGTTCGTGATACGGAGACCTTCTCCAGCCGCTACGACGGCTTTCTTCAGGAGTCGCGCCGAATTGCTTTCGAGATGGCGGCCCCGGAGGTACAGGCAGAGTTGCTGCGTATAGATGCAGAGATGATCCCGGTTCCACCCACGATGCTGACGCTGGACGAGCCTGATCACACACGCTACCGGTCGCTCGTCAACGAGCTGTTCGTCGCGTCGCGAATCAAGGCTTCGGAGGGCGCCGTGCAGGCCGTGATCGACGATGCTCTGGCGGCGTTCCCGCGCGAGGGCGCGGTGGAGTTCATGGCGGATTTTGCGTTTCCCGTACCCCTGACCATCATCGCCCAGCGCCTGGGGATCCCCGAGGCGGACCGAGCCTTTTTCGATGACGCAGCCACGGCCGCTGCCGCAGGGCTGAGGCTGACGCCATTGACCGGAGAGGAGATGGTGCGACGCGCCCAGCTCGCTCTGGACCTGCAGAAGCTGCTGGTAGGGCTGGTCGAGGCGCGCCGGAAGGACCCTCGTGACGACATGATCAGCATCCTCGCCAACAGCCGCCTGGTGGACGAGGACCGGCATCTCACGCACGGCGAGATTCTGAGCATCCTCGGGCAGTTTCTGGTGGCGGGTCACGAAACCACCAGCAGCGCCTTCGGCTGGGGCATGCTGCTGCTCTGTGAAAACCCGGAGCTGCAGGATGCGATGGCGGATGACCCGGCGCGGATCAAGGTATTCGTCGAGGAAACGCTGCGTATGGAGGCACCTGTTCAGGGTCTGCCGCGGCTGGTCACCCGTGATACGGAGCTTGGTGGAGTGCCACTGGCTGCAGGGGCCCTCATCATGTTGCGTTATGGTGCCGCCAATCGCGACGAGCGGCAGTTTCCTGATCCGGATCGAGTCGATCTCGAACGCAGGAAGGCGGGCGCCCAGCTCGCATTCGGTTCCGGGGTACACCACTGCATCGGGGCGCCGCTTGCCCGCCAGGAGCTGAATCTAGGCTTCGCGGCGCTGTTGGCCGGCGGGCGCCGGTTCGCGCTCGACCCGGGGCATGAACCTCCGGAAGCGGAAGCGAGCTTCATCCTGCGCAACCTGCCGCGACTGCATGTCTGCGTGTCGGCCGGCGCACTTGGTGAGGGCTGATCATGGATACCCGCGTTCAGGACCTGCTCGACAAGCAGGCGATAATGGAACTCTGCTGGCAGTATTCGCGTACCTGCGACCGGCTCGCGGTCTGCTGAAGGGAACGCGCGGCAGCGAAGAGCTCCTGTACAGGTTGCGGCAACTCGGGTGATTCCTGATGTGAGCACGCGGGTATGCAGATGACGCACGCCTGGTGCGTCGAAGGGTGGTTGTGGAGAACAGGCATGGGCAAGCTCGAAGGTCGAACAGCAGTGGTCACAGGCGGTGCATCTGGACTGGGCGCGGCGATGGTCACGCGCTTCGTGGAGGAGGGCGCACGCGTCGTCGCCACCGATATTGACCGTGAACGCGGGGAAGTACTGGCTGCGGAATTGGGGGCGAACTGTACCTTCATCGAACATGACGTCGCCGATGAGGAAGGATGGGCGCGGGTGATTGCCACGGCGAGCGGGTTCGGAAACTTCGACGTGCTGGTCAACAACGCTGGTATCACGATCATGGGGAGCATCGAGTCGCTGACGCTCGCGGATTGGCAGAAGACCATGGATGTGGATCTTGTCGGCGTGTTTCTCGGCTGCAAGTACGCCGTGGCTGCCATGAAGGAGACCGGTGGCGGCTCGATCGTCAACATCTCCTCAGCTGCAGGTTTGCGCGCCAGCGCGGATCTGACCGCCTACAACACGGCGAAGGCCGCAGTCACCATGCTCACCCAGTCCGTTGCGCTGCATTGCGGTCGTGCCGGCTACGGTATCCGCTGCAACTCCGTTCATCCCGGCGTGATTCGTACGCCGATTCTCGACAAGGTCATGGCCCAGGTGGAGGATGGAGAGGGAATGATGGCGGGGTTCGTCGCCCAGCACCCGATCGGCCACATCGGCGAAACCGATGACATCGTCAATGTGGTTCTATACCTGACTTCACCGGAGGCTCGCTTTGCCACCGGGGCGCCGTTCATCGTCGATGGCGGTTTATCGCTCTGAGCAACGTGCCGGCAATTGCCGTCAGCGTTCGGAATCGATGGCGTGAATGAGGCCGAGCTGGCAGGCGATCGCGACAGCCTGGGCCCGATTCCGCGCCTCCAGTTTGGCCATGGCGTTCTCGACGTGAAACCGGGCCGTCGTCGGCGAGCGATGTATCAGCTCGGCGATCTCTCCGTCCGTCCGTCCGAGCGCGACCCAGGTGAGGCATTCGACCTCTCGTTCGCTGAGCAGGGCCGCGTAGGGCTCGGAAATGTCGTTGTCGCGTCCGGCGTAGAGCAGGTCCATGAAGTGCAGTGCTGCGAGCCGGAGGAGATCACCATGAGCCTGGAGTACGCCGGCAAGATCGATGGCCTTGTCTCTCGTTACCCAGGTCACCGAGCCGACGCTGCAACGTGGCAGATGAATCGGGACACTTATGCCCCCAGCGATACCCCGCTCCGGAGTCAGGTGCCAGCTTCTGCCCGACCGACCAGCGAGTTCCTCAGCCAGCGACGCCATGACTTCCGACTTCCAAGAGAAAGGGCGCGTCGTAACTCGGCATACGGCTCCCACCGGGCTGACGCGGTTCAGGCTCTGCTCCACCCAGTCGCGTTGAAAGTCTTCCTCCCAACCGAATACCTCCGAGAGCGCCTGGCCGTTTTCTGCCGTCAGCAGCTGCCGATCCGAATAGTCGCCTATCACGGCCGGGTGGGTCAGGCCAACGGCGTCGCCGATGGCCTTCAACGCCTTGGCGGCGCTCAGCAGATCGCTGGCGCCCAGAAGGCGCGCGTAGGCGCGCTGCATGCGGGTCTGCTCGGTAGACGGCAAGGAGAATGGTCTCAACAGATCGGGATCCGCGAGCCTACGACCAGGCTTCGATGACGGTCAAGCTCAGGCCGTGAGACAGCATCCAAAAACAGATCTGCGAGTACGTGCGCGTGGCCCGGTTGCCCGGGCCACGCCGTTGCGAACAGATCAGAACGTCGCAGAGAGTGTTACGCCGTAGGTACGCGGGGCCGTCGGAAACTCGAACGAGAACAGGTTTGCCACTTCGGTTCTCGATAGTCGTTCCACGTTATCGGTCAGATTCTTGCCCCATACCGATACGCGATAGCGCTCGCTGGTATCCGTCCAGGTCAGTGACGCATCGAGCCTTCCGATCGAGCCGCGGTCGGTCCTGAGAGCGTTGTTCACGGCCGTGTGCTGTTTGCTGGTGTAGGCATATGCGCCCTCCAGCGACATGTATCCGTAGCGACCCACGTCCCATTCGTAGATGAGGCGTGTGGATAGATCCCAGCGCGGCGCCCGGGGCAGATCGAGATCGCTGAAATCGTCGTCGATCAATGCGAGGCCGGTCTCCGCGTCGAGCAACTGGGCAGAGCCGCAAGGCGAAACCGGCTCCTCGCCGACCGGTATCGTGACCGGGCCGAGCAATGCAGTGCAGAAGTCGTCGTACTCTGCATTCAGCCAGCCGATGTTGGCCATGAACGTCAGTCCGTCGAACAGGATCGCCTGGGTTTCCACTTCGATGCCGTAAATGTCGGCGCCAGCAGCGTTCGAGGTAAACGTTTCCTGCTGGGTCGGTGTGTCCGGCGCGAAGCGGATCACCGTGCGTTGCAGGTCCTTGTAGGTGGCATAGAAGGCATTGGCATTGAAAAGCAGGCGGTTGTCGAAGAACGTGCCCTTCATGCCGATCTCGAAATTGTCCACCTGCTCTTCGTCGAAGGGATCCTCCAGGAACGGTTCGCAGCGTGCCGAGTTGTTCAACAGGCCTCCGGACTTGTAGGCGCGCTGCCAGAAGCCGAAGAGCAGCAGGTTGGGCTGCGGCCGGTAATCGATACCGACGCGTGGGGCGACGTTGAACCAGCTCTCGCTGTTCTGTCCGCAATCGATTGCGAATTCGAGCAGGTCGGCCTGACCGCGACCGATGTCGATGGCGACGTTGGCCGGCCCGGTCGGGTTCTGGTTGGGAATGTTGTAAGCCTGTTTTTCCTCCCAGGTCGCACGCAGCGCCAGATTCAGCGAAACGTCATCGGTGAGATCATAGGTAAAGTCTACGTAGGGTGCGACGCTGATGCGTTTCTGACCGTTGATACCGTAGGAAAGCTGGCGGACATCGGTTGGGAACTGAAAGGCGGGGACGGCCGGAAGTGGCGGAGTAGCCTCCGGGTCGCCGGGTTGTCCGAATCCAAGCAAAAGAGCCTGGGTCAGATCATACTTGTCGCGCAGCACGAAGATGCCGGCGAGCAGGTTGCTGCGTTCGCTCGGCTGGGTATTGAAGCGTGTCTCGAACTGCACCGACTCGTAGTCTTCCTGGCGCTCCGATGAGAACAGGTCTACCAACTCGCCGTCAGTGTCGGTGGTGATGAAGCCGTCCACGGTCTGGAAGCTCAGCATGGTGGTCCATTCGCCATA
>SLQW01000120.1 GCA_007131295.1 Pseudomonadales bacterium
ATCGGATAGGGCTCGTTCGAGTGGGATCTGCCCGGATCTTGATCGGCGGTTGTCGAGCGTTCCACCGGCGGCGGATCCGCCTCATCGGTCCCACCTGCGAACGATGCCGCCGCCGCACCCTCGAATGCCCCGGTCGCCTTGCTTGCAGACCAGTGACTACGAAGCCAATCCACGGTCTCCGCAGGGCGCAGTTCCAGAACCTGCGCCAGGGTGAGCACCATGGCCGCGCCGATTAGCAGTCCGAGCATGAATCTCATAGCGGTCTCGCCTTCTCATCGAGGTGCACGGCCCGCCAGTGCACCGTATGGCCGAAGCGCTGCAGTGCCGCGTCGAGACGGTTGATCCAGGCGTCGCGTTCGGTTTCCGCCGACCGCCCGCAGGCGCCCGGGGCGCCTGCGACGATGCGCTGCAGCGCCTGCGCCGCCTCGCGGTCACGGACCGCGATGGCGTAGAAGCCCGTGGCTGGGCGATGTGCTGCGGCGTTCGCGCCTACAGGTAACCGGAAACGGTACTCGCCGGGTTCCCGCAGTTCTGTGTCGCCTCGGCACTGCGGTACGCTCACCACCTGATTGCTTGTGGAAAAAACCAGCAGATGCGCTGCCTCCGCGAGCTCCATGCGCACCTCTGCACAGGCATCGCCGCGATTGTCACGGCAGACGCCGCCGCGCTGCGTCGCCGCGACCGTCAGAGGTGAAAGCGGCGAGCGCGTTTGCCACTGACTGACGGGCGCGCTCGCAACAGTGGGTGGCACAACATGAGCGTTTCCCGCTACCGGGCCACGCTGGATGAAGGCTGCGGCGAGACGCTGGCGCGCATCGGAACCCCGGTCGATCAGCTCCACCACCAGCTCGGCCGTGCTGCCGAAGTCGCGGTTCGCCTGCACCCGAAGCTGCCACTCGGCGTCCTGCGCGCGTTCGACCGGCACGAACAGCGGCGTCAACAACAGACGCCGGCGCAGCTCCAGCGCGATCTGCTCGAGCTGGGGGTCGTCCGGGGTTTCCAGGAACACGCCGCCATCGACACCGCGGGGCAGGAGACATTGGATCTGCTCCAGCAGCGAGGCGGCCACAGCCGTCGCCTCACGCGCCGCGAACGGCGAACTCGCGCTGCCCGGAACCGCGCGCTGCGTAGACTGCTCGTGTGCGCGCCGCTGTGCTTGTGTCAGGCGTCCCTGCCAGCTGCTGCCGAGACCGCTGACCCAGACTCGCTGGTGGAGGTCCAGCAGGGCAACGGTGATGCGGGCATCACGCCCGGACCCTCGGTCGATCTCGATGGCAATGGCATAGTCGACGCTGCGTGCCGGAGCGCAGGCGGAAGCAGCGGCTTCCAGATGCAGCTGAAGACCCTCGACTGCGATGAGGCGTTGGCGCAGATGGTGCTTGACGGCTGCGTGCAGTCGGGTCGAGTCCCCGCTCGGGGCACCATCGGTCACGGCCATGAAGTCGATGACGGCGTGGCGGAAATCCGGGTGCCTGCCGAGCCGCTCCACCAGCTGTGGCGCCACGTCTGCATCGAGCCAGCGCAGCAGTGGGTCGCGCGGTTCGAGCACCGCTGCGGCGGACGCCGCCGCCGTCAGCAGGAGCCATAGGAGCAGGCCTTCAGCCATCGGCCGCATGGCGTACGTCTCCGTTCCGATCGATGATGAGCGCACCGTGCGTCGCGTGGCGCAGGTGCGCGCGGATCTGGGACTCCAAACGCGGTGGCATGCGCATGCCCCAGCGGTCGTGGGCTGCGCCCTCTTGTTGGGTCGCCAGTGCGGAAAGGATTGCTGCTGGGAGTGTCTCCGGGAGAAGTTCGTAAACAGTTCCGGGTGCCGAAGCAGCCTGGAAGGTCAGACCCGGTTCCAGTTTCAGCACTCCGGCGTCGCCAAAGGCGAAGACTTCCAGACGGCCGCTGTTGACCAGGCGCAGGAAGTCGCTGTCCGAGGCGAAGCGCAGGACGAGACCCTCGTCCGCATTCGCCGCTGTCGTGTCAGACGGAGCGGACGGAGCCTCTGGCGGTGTTTCGCTTTCTTGAGGCTCTCGTTCGCGCGTTTCCGGCCTCGCTTCTGTTCCCTGAAGGGTATCGCTGCTGGCAACGCGTTCTGGCTTCGGCTCCGATTCGATGAGCGGAGCGGTATCGATCGGCGCAACGGACGGAACGTCGAACTCCGCTACGTGTGGGGTCGCCTGCCCTTCGGTGGTCGTCTCCGGTTCCACCTGCCTGACCAGAGCGAGAATGGCGATGAGGCAGAAGGCTATGATCGCCATGAAGCGCATGACGTCGGTCTGCAATCCGTCATCCTCGGTCGGCATGGGGCGGCGGCCGCGGATCATGCCGCTTGCTCCCCGGCGAGGCGTTGTTCGATACGTCGGGTGGCGTCGATCAGAGCGCGGGTGTCGGCTCCGGCGCGCTCGTTGTAGAACGCGTGCAGCGCGGCACCGACGTGCAGGGTCTTCGTCAGGCGCATGAGGTAGCCGCCGATGCCGCCGACAATGGTCGTGGTCAGGGCCAGTAGAATGCCGCCGTCCACCAGACGCTCCAGGACCGAGCCAGCGCTGTCGGTGAGCGCATCCCCGCGATCACCGAGTGCGGTCAGGAGAGCACTGCGCATGCCGACCGCGGTCCAGATCACGCCTATGCCGACGAAGAGCTGGATCCAGACGTCTGATAGCTGATCAAGCTTCACAACCTCGCGCTCTCCTGGCGACCCTGCCAGCAGCCGTTCAAGCCGCAGGAGATTGAGGGCGAACAAGGTCAGCACCACGGCGAAAGGACCGATGGAATGACCGAGGTTGCTAGCGACCCAGCCACGGATGCCGTCGATGCCCGCGGGGGATTCCGCCGCCGGCAGGGCCGGGCCGATAGCGTCGGCGGCCAGCAGCGCCAGGAGCGCGAGGAACGCGCCCGCCAGCACTCCGCTGGTGAATCCCCGCGCGGTGCTCATCGCCGGCTTCCCGCCTCGCAGGCCCGACAGGTGGCCTCCAGGACCAGTTCCGCCTCCTTGTAGAGGTGGTCGGCGCGGTAGAAGCTGGCCGCGTCGTTGCTCACCCGCAGCAGGCCCAGCTCCTTGTCCTTGAGCTCGTTCTGCATGGTGGAAAGCACCCGGGCGCGGACCGGACAGGTCTGGGAACAGGTGTTGTAGTCACCCTGCAGGGAGACGAACTTGATGTTGAAGTAGCGGTTGTAGAGGCCTTCGGCGGTGCGGCGGCTGATCGTTCCGTTGGCGGTCTGCCGCAGCAGGAATTCGCTGAAGTGCTGCGGATTCCTGCGGTCGGGGTTGGCCTCGGCGATGATCAGGAGCTCGGAGAAGTAGCGATCGAACTCGTAGCTGCAGCCCTCTGCGAGGCGCGATTCCGCATCGATCATGGCGGCGTTCAGGGTGCCGCTGAGCGATCCTCTGCAGGTATCAGGTGTCTCGCTCGCGCAGCCGATCGCCAGGTAACCGGCGAGTACGAGCAGTAGCAGTCGTAGCGCATTCATGGCTGGGTTCCTCCTGCCGGGTCACATGGCGAGTGGGCTGACGTAATCGGCTTCGCCGATCGGGTTCGGCGGAGCGGCGATAGGACCGTCCCCGACCACTTCTCCGAAGAGGATCTGCTTCACGCCGCCCACCACCTTGGCCATCTCGGGCGTAATCACGCCGAAGGACTGGTTCAGCTGCTCCATCAGCGCGGTGCGGGCGATCTCCTGGCGGGTGGCGGCGATCAACTGCGATGCGTCGGCCATGTCCAGGTAGATGTCTGCGGCGACGACGGTGAGGGATTGACTCTGGCCGTTCCTCCCGGTCGTCACCAGTTCCTGGTACTGCCGGAAGCGGTCAGAGAGGCGCACACCGGAACGGCCGCGCAGGACCGGCTGCGCCTCGGCGGCGATGGCGGGTGACTGTCCGACCAGGCTGTCCTGCAGCGAACTTGGCGTCGTCCGCAGCCCGATTTCCTCCCGCAGCCGGCGCTCCAGACTGTCGCGGGTATTCGCTACGGAGGCTTCCATTTCCGGCAGACGCTCGCTCATGACGTCCAACATCTGCAGATAAGTGGCCCCGATCTGGCGAGCGATGCGTTCGCAGCCCTGGTCGCCGTCTGCACCTTCACAGAGGCTTTCGGTGTAGAGCTGCTGCTGCATGTCCATCCTGCGGATGATCTCCTGAAGACTGTTCTCCATGTCCTCGGCCACCTGCGTCGTGGCCCGGATGTCCTCCAGGACGTTGGTCGGGAACAACCGCACCACCGGTCCGGAGTTGGTGTTGGCCAGGGCTGCCGGAACACTCGCCGCCAGCAGGGCGACGAGTGCGGCAGTCAGCCAGGTGGATGTTCTTGGCGTGTTCATCACGTCGTTCCTCATTCAGATGATCGGTTCGACGTCGATGCGCACGCGCATGCGATCGCCCGGGTGCTCGTCCATCACCCGGGTGAAGCGCTTGCCGTGAAAGCGGTAGGTGACGTCGTAGCCATCGATGTAGGAGACAAGCCGCGGTTCCGTTACCACCTCACAGCGTCGGCTCACCTGCTGTGTCTGAGCGATGTGGCGCTGGCTCGTGCTGCGCTGATGGGACCGGTGTACGGCACTGTTGGCGACGGATGCACCGATGACGGCGCCGGCCACGGTGAGCGGCCGTTTGCTCTTGCCGCTGCCGACCTTGTTGCCGATGACGCCGCCGATGACTCCACCGAGGACTGTCGCGGCGACGGTGTCGCCGGTACTTGGATAGTCGTTCTGGCGATAGCTGATCTGCTGGGTCTGACCATGCGCAGCTCGGTATCCATGGGCGGGTGCATGCCGCGGAGGCCCTGCGCTGTGACCGCGGGCGTGCAGTGGTTGCCCGACCTGATAGCAGCGTTCCACGGACTCGTTGACGTAGTGTTCGGCGTAGCGCGGTTGCACCGATACCACGTCGACCCAGGCGTAGTAGCTGCCGTAGGGGTCATGGTTCGCGTGCGCGAACGTTGCCAGCGTCAGCGTGCCCGCTAGGGCAGCGCCGAGCGTTGCACGACTGATCGTGGCGCGAAGACTTCGTCGACTGGGCTTGCGCATTGGAGACCTCCCAGGTCGCCTGATGAATGGGCGTGATGCAGACACTGCTGCTCACCGGGAGGAAGTTTGTGCGGCCGAATCTTAATTCTTTCTGAACTTTACGCGCCTGCCGACGATATCGAAGGGGTGCGATCTTCGAGCGTCGTTCAGGAATGCGTTGAAGCGAAAACGCTGCGATTCTCGAACGATTTCTTAATCGTGTTCGCTCAGGCCGATGTGATGCTGAACCGGAACCGAACTGAAACTTAACGGCTACTGCGTCCGTTCGTCGTGTGAACGCGAAACGACGCAGTCATCGTCCGGGTGTCTCGTATGTATGGGTGCGGCTGAGGGCTCGCGTGCTAGGGCGCCGCTCGTGCGCGCTGACGCCAGCGTGATGGCGCGATGCCGGTCCAGGATTGGAAGGCGCGTGTGAATGCCGCCGGGTCGGAGTAACCCATGCGCTCGGCGATCACCGACAGCGGCAGCTGCGTGTGGCGGAGGAAGCTCATGGCCCGCTCCTGGTGCACCTTGCGCAGCAGTGCATTGAACGAGGTGCCCTCCGCGGCGAGTTTGCGCGCGAGCGTACGGCCGCTGATGGCCAGCATCGATGCGACCTGTTCCCGGTCGGGTGTTGGTAAGTATGCCCAGAGCAGTCGGGTTACCTGCTCGGCGAGGCTGGCGTCGTCGGCGAGCACTCGTGAGAACTGTCGGGTCAGGGTGGCATAGCGCCTGAATGCTGGCTCACTGGCATGAATGGGTTTGGTGCTCTCAATCGCGGCCGGGTAGAGCAGGGTCGCGGTTGGCGCAGCAAAGGTGGTTGGGCACGGGAGCCAGGCTGCGGCATTGAACGGGGCGGGAGGCTCGGCGAAGGGCAGGGTGATGGCCTGCGGCTGCAGGCCCCGGCCGATGAGATCACCGATGAGCCGGTCCACGGAGACCAGATCACGGGTGATGCAATAGGCCCGCAGGTACTCCTGGCGTCCGCCGTCACCGACCGGGGTGTCCATGTCGAAGTCGAAAACCAGGCGGTCGGCGTCCCGGCTGACCACGATGCGTGAGTGACCCCAGCTCAGCTCAGGGTGGCGAAGGAAGAATGCGATGGCCTCCAGGGTCGTGGTGGCATGCTGCATCGCAAGCCCGAGGACGCCGTAGTGATTGATGCCGATGCCGCTGAAGGTTTCGATGGCGTAAGCGGTGATGTCGCGCCGCCGGCGCTGCAGTTTCCCTACCATTGCCATCAGGGCCTGCAGTTCCTGCGCGGTGGAGATAGGGAACTCGGGATCCTCGGTGGCCTGGGGCGGCAGTCCGATCTGGCCGAGTATGGCGAGGCGCTGTGCGTCATCAAGCCCGGCCAGCGCGAGCTGCCCCATCACCCCCGTGATGGTGCGGCGGCTGGACGCGAGATTGCCGCTCAGCAACGGCTTGACGGAGGCGACGGTCAAAGCAGGCGTGTCCTATCCGGCAATTTCTGGCCTGAATTATCAATTCTCTGGCCTCAAGCGCAATGGTTTCCGTACCGACCGGGCAGCACTCTCACACGCATACCCACTTCCAGGGGATGAGAGATCATGACTCAGGCCGCAACGAAGTCCGTTCCTGCAGCAGCGAATCCGCAGCATTTCGACGTGTTCATCGTCGGCGCCGGTATCTCCGGTGTCGGTGGTGCCTGCCACCTGAAATCCCAGTGTCCCGAGAAGTCTTTCCTGATCCTGGAGAATCAGGAGCGCTTCGGTGGTACCTGGCGTACCCACACCTATCCAGGTATCCGCTCGGACAGTGACCTCTACACCTTCGGCTACCGCTTCAAGCCCTGGACCGGCAAGCCGATCGCCACTGCGGACGCGATCCTCGAGTACATGGAGGAGGTGATCGAGGACTACGGCCTCGACGACCACATCCGCTACGGCCATACGGTTCGCTCGGCAAGCTGGTCGAGCGAGGATGCACTGTGGACCGTCGTCGCGGAGCGCAAGAGCGACGGTGAGCTCTGCACGTTCACCTGCAGCTTCCTCTGGATGTGCCAAGGCTACTACCGCCACGCCAAGGGCTACACACCCGAGTGGCCCGGCATGGAGCGCTTCACGGGCCCCATCGTGCATCCGCAGACCTGGCCTGAAGATCTCGACTACAAGGGCAAGCGGGTGCTGGTGATCGGCTCCGGCGCTACGGCCGCGACCCTGGTTCCGGCCATGGCGGACGACTGCGCCCACATCACCATGCTGCAGCGTTCGCCTACCTACTTCGCTCCCGGCGAGAACCGCAACGAACTCGCCGACATGCTGCGCGAGCTCGATGTTCCCGAGGAATGGGTGCACGAGATCGTCCGACGCAAGATTCTCGCCGATATGAAGGAAGTGACGCGCAGGTCCTTTGAGGAACCGGAGCAGCTCAAGGCGGAACTGCTTGCCGCTGCGCGCGCTTACCTCGGACCGGACTTCGATATCGACAAGCACTTCACGCCGAGCTACCGGCCGTGGCGGCAGCGGCTCGCGTTCATTCCCGACGGCGACCTGTTCAAGGGCATTGCCGCTGGTAAGGCCTCTGTGGTCACCGACGAAATCGAGACGTTCACAGAGAAGGGCGTGCTGCTGAAGTCCGGGCAAGAGGTCGAAGCGGACATCATCGTCACCGCTACCGGCTTCGATCTCTGCATCCTCGGCGACATCGATTTCAGCATCGACGGTGAGCGCCTGGATTTCGCCCGCACGTTCACCTGGCGCGGCATTCATTACTCAGGCGTGCCCAACATGGCCTGGGTGTTCGGCTATCTGCGCACCAGCTGGACCATGCGGGCCGACCTGATCGCCGACCACGTCTGCCGGCTGCTCAAGCACATGGACGCGAAAGGCGTAGACATGGTGGTGCCGATGCCGCGGCCGGAGGAGCGGAACATGCCTGCCCGACCCTTCATCGAGCAGGAGAATTTCAATCCCGGCTATCTCCTGCGCAGCATGCACCTGATGCCGAAGCAGGGCAGCCATGCCCCCTGGGTGTTCCCCCAGGACTACTACGTGGAAAAGGACGAAATCCCCGCCGCCGACCTCGACGACGGTACTCTCGTCTACGCCTGCCGAAAGGCGCAATCGGAGCAGATCAGGTCACTGAACTGACGCGAGGACCGTCGGAGTCAGATGGGCGCGGGGGGCGCGCATGCCCCCGTGCTCAGGCGTCAGGATTGCGTCGCGTCGGCTCCGGGCAGCTGCGCATCGCTCATGTGTTGTCGTGCCTCAGATCGCGTAGGACACGGGCGGCGCCCACCACCTCGCTGGCAAGCCTGCCGATGGACTTGGCCTGGCGCTCGTCCGCCAGCGCGCCCGTGCTATCGAAAGCATCGTTCGCACTCGCCACGGCAAGCTGAGACGGCGCGACCCAGAGCCCCAGTTTCGCGAGCAGGTCCCGCAGCGCGATCAGTGCGCGCAAACCCCCGAGCCCACCCGGCGAAGCGGCGCAGATTCCCGCCACCTTGCCTCGGTAAAGGCCCATGCCTGAACTGCCGTCTTCCAAAGGCCGGGAAATCCAGTCCAGAGTGTTCTTCACCAGCGCCGGCACGCCTCCGTTGTACTCGGGGCAGCTGATCAGCAGACCGTCATGGTCCGCCAGCAGCGCCTGCAGCCTGCGTACCTGATCCGGCATGCCCTTCGCCTCGATGTCGCCGTCGTAGATCGGCAGCGGGTGCTCACGCAGTTCGAGCAGCGTTACCTCGGCGCCGCTCGTGCGGGCTGCATCGGCGAGCACTCGCAGGAGCCTCTTGTTGAACGATTCCTGGCGCAGGCTTCCAGCAAAGGCGAGCAGGCGGGGCGGGGACGACATGGCGTGATGTCCTTACGTGGGCAGCAAGGGGTAGCGGCAGCATCGCAGATGGCTCGAGACGACGGAAGCCGCAGCACGCCCGGCAGCATCGATTGCGGTACCATGCGCGACGCTCTATCGAGCGCAGCCGAATCGACCGAAGTGAAACGGGGAGCGAACCATGGCCTCACGCCGCGACCAGATTGCGATGACCGAAGACGAGATTCACGACTTCGTTCGTCGCGAGAAGACCCTGATCATCGTGACCACGGGTCCGCGTGGCTACCCGCAGCCCATGCCCATGTTCTTCTACACCGATGACGAGGGTCGCTTTCTGGTCTCCACCTACGGCGCGAGCCAGAAGGTGAAAAACCTCGAACGCGACACCCGCGCCGCACTTCTGATCGAGACCGGCGACGAGTATCAGGAACTGCAATCGGTGATGATGGAGGCGGACGGTGAGATCATCGACGACCCGGAGTTCGTCGTCGAGACCATGCTCAACATCCAGCGCCAGCGCAATCCGGGCAAGACCACGTTCTCCGACAAGGAGGTCGAGGGCATCCGTTACGCAGGCCGCAAGCGCGTGATCCTCCGGTTCACGCCGGTGCGCACGATGTCCTGGGACCACCGCAAGCTCGGCGGTACCTACTGAGGCGCTCCATCAGCTTGCGATGCGCTCGAGCATCTCGTCGCGGGCCGGCCCCTTCTGCAGCCGGCGCGACGCGTTGCGCTTGCGACCGCGCAGCATGTAGCGGTAGATCGTCCAGCGGATCCGCCGCTCCTTCAGGAAGTCGCCCGGCTTCTCCAGCAGGTGGAAGGTCCGCAGCAGCCCGCGCAGGACGTGGATCTGCTCCCGCGCCGCCGCAGTCATGGCGTCGCCGAACGCCACCCCGAACCACTTCTTGAACGAATCCGGTTTTTCCAGACCTCGGCCCTCCATGGCCGCCATGGCGCGCTTGATGCCACTGCGGTCCTCGCTGCGACTGGCGTCGAAAATGGGCCGCAGTTCGTTCTGGGTGCGGTCATGGAAAGCTTGCGCACGCGTCACGGGGTCCGCAGCTTCGCTGAGGACCTCGGCGAGGATCTGGGCGTGCATCACACCCGTGGAGCAGCCTCGGCCGTAGAGCGGATTGGTGCGCAGCGCGGCGTCGCCCACGGCAAAGAAATTCTCCAGCAGCGGCCGCTCGTCGCGAACGAACGTACGCCATACGGAGCGGATGTCGCCGATGCCGAAGGAGTCTGTGGTGGGGTCGCACTTGCCCTCGCGAATCCATGGCTCGAGCCCCGGTATGGACCGGCAGATGGCATCGAATCGATCCGGGTCGCGCAGCGCCTCTATCAGCGCGGTCTCGCGTTCGTCAGTGCAGAGAATGATGGCGAAATTGCCGTTGTCGCCTGGAAATACCCCGTACTTCAGGTAACCGAGATCACCGGCGCCGCGATTGTCGCCGCGTGGTGGTTCCTCTTCGCCTGGGCGCAGCTTGTAATGGCGTGTGTAGTAGACGATCTCTGCGCTCTCATCGTCCTCTTCCACTTCCAGTCCGAGCTTGGCCAGCCACTGAGGGAAGCGCGAGGATCGGCCGCTGGCATCGATCACCAGATCGGCGTGAAGCTCTTCCCGATTCTCCTGCTCGCCGTCACGCGAGCGAACGCTGACGCCGGTGGCGGTAAGCGTTCCGTCCCGCTCATCGGTGAGCAGGCCGCCGACCTGTACCCGGTTGCGGATGCGGACGTTGGGGAGCGCGCCAACGTGCCGGCGGATGACGGTCTCCAGCGTTGCACGCCGGCACATGAGCACGAACAGCTTTTCGTCCCCGGGTTCCGGGACGTAGTGGGCCTTCAGCTCTGGCGGCAGCATCTCCGGCAAATCCACTCGCCGCGCACCGGCGGCGTAAAGCTCCTCGAGCAGTTCCGGGTAGTGGGACTGGATCAGACTGCACATGAGTCCGAGAAAGGCGTGGGGATGACGGAACTGAGCGGCGCCGAGCCGGTTCCATTCGAAGAAAGCGGCGTCTGCGCTCCCTTCCGGCGGCGGCGGATCGCGCTCGAGAACCGTGACTTCGTGGCCGCGTTTTGCCAGCGCCAGCGCCGTAAACATGCCGCACATGCCGGAACCGACCACCACTACCCGCTCGGGACTGCTCATGGCTACTCCGCGCGCCCGCAGGCGGGCGTCATGAAAAATCAGAACGCATTATAAAAACATTCCGGCCCTGTGCAATCTCAGCCGTCGCCGAAGATGAGTCCCGGACGGTTGTAGAGTGATCCTGCCACGGCAGCCAGCAACAGGGCGAGTATCCCGGTACTGACGAAGGAGGTGGCCATCCAGGCGAACTGAATGGTTTCGCCGCGCACCATTTCCAGGATGAGAATGCTCTGGCTCAACAGCGGCACCCAGGTCATCCAGGTCTCGAGCCGGCTCGGATTGATCAGGATCCAGAAGCTGGGAATCATCGGGATGAACATGATCAGGCCGACGTAACTCTGAGCCTCACGGAAGCTCTTGGCGAATGCCGCGAGAATGATGAGCACCGCCGAGGCCAGGAGCGCCACCGGCAGGACCAGCACGAATGCCGTGACTGCCACCCGCCAGTCCAGATTCAACGCCATGTCCATCTGTGCGGTTGGCAGGAACTTCAGTGCCCAGGTGAAGGCGACCAGGCCGATGGCCAGCGTGGCCAGGGCGAAAGCGGTGGTGGCGAGCAATTTGCCACCCATGATCTGCCAGCGAGGCAACGGATTGATCAGCAGCGGCTCCAGCGAGCGTCGCTCGCGCTCGCCGGAGGTAGTGTCGATGGCCATGTGCATGGCACCGATGAACACGGTGATCAGCACCACGTAGGGCAGGAAGGCGAGAATCAGCCCGCCGCGTGATTCAGGTGTCGAGAGATCCACGGTCTGGACCCGCAGCGCCTGGGACAGCTCCGGCGTCACGCCGCGCAGCTGCAGCCGGAGCTGCCCGATCTGGCGGCTGTAACCCTGCAGCAGCGATTCGACCCGGGCCAGTGACGTGCCCGCATAGCGCCGCGAGCGATCCGTCAGCACCTCCACTACCGCGGGTCGGCCTGCGGTCCAGGCCTCGGGAAAGGAAGCAGGAATCCGAAGGATGACCTCCTCGTCCTCGTCGCGAATGGCTTGCTCGGGATCGCTTGGCGGATCCTTGACCACCACGCCCTGCTGGGTCAGCCAACGGACGAGATTGGGCGCGTGCTCCGCACCCACCACCACCAGCTCCAGTTCCGCCTCGGCCCGGTCGATGGCCTGTTGCACGGTAAAGGCGACGATGAGTACAAAAATGAACGGAGCCGCAAGCGGCCCGAGTACGAGGGTGTTGAGCACCACCCTGCGGTCGCGCAGGTTCTCGATCAGCTCCTTCTTGAAGACGGGGATCATGCCAGCAGGCCCTCGTCGCTGCCGATCAGTTTCACGAACGCGTCCTCCAGGGTGCTCGCGCCGCTCTGCGCCAGGAGCCGGTCCGCAGTCCCTTCGGCAGCGATGCGGCCGCGCGCGATGATTACGATGCGGTCACACAGCGCCGCCACCTCCTGCATGATGTGGGTGGACAAGACCACGCAGCGGCCCTCGCGCCTGAGCTCCTGCAGGTAGCCCCGTAACGCGCGCGTACTCATCACGTCGAGTCCGTTGGAGGGCTCGTCCAGCAGCACCGTGCGAGGGTCGTGGATCATGGCGCGGGCGATGGCGACCTTCACCCGCTGACCCTGGGAGAAGCCCTGCGTGCGCCGGTCGATGAAATCGCCCATGTCGAGCACGCGGATGAGCTCTTGCAGGCGCGTGTCGATCGCCGCGCGATCGAGTCCGTGCAGCTCGCCGTAGTAGCGCACGTTCTCGCGCGCGGTGAGCCGGTCGTAGAGCCCGCGGCTGTCCGGCACCACGCCGAGGCGGCGCTTCACCGCCAGCGGCTCCCGGCGCGGATCGATGCCGTCCACGGTCATCTCGCCGGAATCCGGCTGCAGGAGCGTATAGAGCATACGCAGCGTGGTGGTCTTGCCGGCGCCATTGGGGCCGAGCAGACCGGTGATCTGGCCGTCCTCTGCGCGAAAGCTGACGTCGTCGACGGCCACGACCTTGCCGAAACACTTGCGCAGATTGCGGGCTTCGATCATGGCGACGGCCCCAGCAGGTCGAGGAAGAACGGCGCGCCGCCGAGACGCTCCATACAGCCGACGTCCAGCTCGTCCGGTCTCAGCTCGTCGATGAAGCGGGCTGCGATCACGCTGGTACATGGTGGACCGAGCGTGTTGTGGCCATGGCCCGCCGCGATCAGGTGGCGGCTGTTCGGGAACTGCCCCACCGCTTCCTCGCCATAGCGCGGCGGCGTCACCGGATCGAGTTCACCGGAGAGCAGCAGTACCGGGACGTCACTGGTGAAAGGTTCGTGGAAGTCCGGCGCAACCTCGCCGGCAGGCCAGAGTGCGCAGATCTGTTCGCGCCCCTCGCGCATGCTGGGTCCCAGCAGGGTGGCGGCCTCGGCAGCCGGATCCTGCTCACGCCAGACTGGCCAGTCCTCGCTGCAGCCGACGGAGGCCTCCAGACCCACCGCGATCATGGCGTCGAGCTGCTCGTAGATCTGCATCAGCTGCACAGCGATACGGTCCGGTACGTCGCTGGCGGCTGCTTCGTCGATCAGGAGCGGCAGCAATGCCTGGGTCGGTGGCGAGTAGGCGAGCATCCGCAGGGCCTGCGCCAGACCGTCGCGGTTGAAGTCCATGGCCTGTATCCGACCGGTACGGGGATGGGTCAGGTTCAACCGCTCGCGGGCGTCCGCGCCGAAGCGCACCTGCAGCTCGGCGAGCTTGTCCGGTAAGTCGGGAAATCGCGCGTTGCAGGCTTCGTCCTGGGCGCAGCGGTCGAGAATGAGGGCAAGTGTCTCGTCGAGGGCACGGCCGTGCTCGCTGCCGAGGGCCAGGCGCGTCGGCACCACACCGTCGAGAACCATGCTTCGGACCCGGTCCGGATGGTGGCGCAGATAAACCTGGGCCAGACGGGTGCCGTAGCTGCTGCCGACGAGGTTGAGGCGCGCGTAGCCCAGGTGTTCGCGCAGCGCTTCGATGTCGCGGACGGCGTGCTCGGTGGTGTAGAAGCGCGGGTCGGCGTCGAGGTCGTCGAGGCAGGCGCGGTAGAGCTCGATGACTTCTTCCTCGTCTGGCTCGATGAAGGGATCCACGGCGCTGAAGTCGCAGCGCAGGGCATTGGAGCCGCCGGTGCCGCGCTGGTCGAGAAAGATCAGGTCGCGGTCGCGATTGACCTCGCGCAGGGCAAGGCGCATGAGCGGCAGCACGTCGCGGGCAGCTTGTCCGGGACCGCCGGCGAGGTAGAGCACCGGGTCCGGGTGCGGTCGCCCGGTGGGTGCGGGCACGATGGCGTAGGCGAGTTCGATGCGGCGGCCGGCGGGCGCATCCGGGTTCTCCGGGACTTCCAGCGTGCCGCAGCGGGCCTGGGCGGAAATAAGGCCGCCCGGGACCTGCAAAACGCACTCCTCGAGATCCGCGAAGCGCCCGGCCAGCGCCCCCGGCGCCAGCAGCAAGACGAAGATCAGCGCCAACGCACTCCGCAGCGATGAGCTCCGACGCGCCAGCGCCTCCGCGAACCGCAGTGGGAGCAGACGTCGGCCGCAGGCCGGCGTCGCCGACCGATCCGCTGATGCCTCCGCATAAGCCGATCGGCGCGCCCGCTGCGCGGGCACGCCTTCCCACGACGCATCGCGACGTCGGAGCCGTTTCCTGTGGGAAGTTGCGCCGCCCGCAGGGCGGCGCGACGGTCGGCGGCGCAGCCGCCGCTTGCGTTCCGACTCGATTTGGGCGCGGTCCACGATCGGCGCGCCCGCTGCGCGGGCACGCCTTCCCACAGGGGCGTTGCGCAATGCTTGCCGCATCAGTTGGCCAGCACCGGTTCGAAGTCTGCGAGCGTGTCCTCGAGCCCCGGAATGAACTCCGCTCCCGTCGGCACCTGTGTGCTCGACCCCGCGAGCGCATCATCGAGCGGCTGATGCCGGCCCCCGAGACACTCGGTGAGGAACACCTCGGTGATGCCGTAGAACGCGAGCCGGTTCTGCGGCCGCGCGAAGCCATGGCCCTCGTCAGGATAGAGTACATAGGTGACAGGCAAGTCGTTGGCGAGCATGGCCTCGACGATCTGATCCGACTCGGCCTGCTTTACCCGCGGGTCGTTCGCGCCCTGGACGATAAGCAGCGGCCGCTTGATGGCATCGGCGCTGTGCAGGGGCGAACGCTCCCGCAGCAGTTCACGGCCCTCCTCGGTGCGTGGATCGCCGACCCGCGTCGCCAGATTCTCGAAAAACGCCTCCCAGTAAGGCGGTATCGATTCCAGCAGGGTTTCCAGATTCGAAGGGCCGACGATGTCGACACCGCAGGCGAACACTTCCGGGGTGAACGCAAGGCCCGCCAGGGTGGCATAGCCACCGTAGCTGCCGCCCATGATCGCCACCTGATCGTCACGGGTGATGCCTGCATTCACTGCCCACTCCACCGCGTCGATGAGATCATCGTGCATGGCGCGACCCCACTCGCGATCGCCGGCGTTGACGAAGGCTTTGCCGAAGCCGGTGGAACCACGGAAGTTCACCGAAAGCACCGCGTAGCCGCGATTGGCGAGCCACTGATGCTCGCTGTGAAAGCCGTAGCTGTCGCGGGCCCAGGGGCCGCCGTGCACCAGCAGCACCATGGGAACCGGTTCCTGCGGCCGGCCTTCAGCGTCGATCTCGATCCAGCGCGGAAGACTCAGGTAGGAGACCAGCTCGAGGCCGTCACGGGACTCGATCACCAGTGGCTGCATGGGGGTGAGCGGCTGGTCGGCGAGCGCGGGCTGGGTTACGAAAAGCGAGGTCAGCTCGTCGCTGTCCCGGTCGAGGAGGTGGAATGCGCCGGGGCGGGTAGCCTGGCCGGAGTAGATGGTCCAGAAGCGACCGTCGTGGCTCTGGCTCGTGATCTGCAGATCGCCGTCGATCGCGTCCTGCAGCCGCGAGAAGTCGCGCTGGAAATAGTCGTCCAGTGCATGCCACTCGGGCACTTTGAAGTTCACGGCGTAGGCCCGCACCTCGCGACTGACCACGTCGATGAACACACCGGCAACGTCGGCGCGGTCATCGCTGGCGATGATCTCGCGCTCGCCGGACTCCAGATGGACGCGCGCGAGCGCACCGGTATCGCGTTCGCGGCTGTCGACCATGATGACGTGTTCGCCGTCGGCGCTGATGGCCACCGGGCGGCTGACCATGTCGTCCTCCTGCTCGATGGTGAGCAGATGCGCGAAGTCTTCGCCGTCCTTGCGCAGAACGTCCATGCCGCCGCCTCGGCGCGGCGCGAGCGCGAGCCGCACCTCGAGTGCGTCGTCAGCCAGATAGCCGAGGAAGCCCTCGTTCTGCTCCACGAGTTCCAGCTCACCCGTGGACAGCGTCAGGCGGTGCACGTCATGGAAGCGTTCGTCGCGATTGTTGAGCCCGATGAGGATCGTGTCGGGGTGATCAGGGCTGATGTGGGTGACCTCGACGGTGGTGTTCTCGAACGGTGTCAGGTTGCGGGTGACGCCGCTTTCGACGTCCACCGCGTGCAGCAAGAAGTTCTCGTCGCCGCCCGTGTCCTGCAGGTAGAGCAGGTGGCGGCCGTCCGGCGCCCAGAAATGGCGAAAGATCCCGCGGCCGGTATCGCTGGTGACCGCACGGGCGGCAGCGAGATCGCCGCGCGGCGCGACCCAGACGTTGAGGACACCGTCCAGGGGAGCGATGTAGGAGAGCATCGAACCGTCGGGACTGACGCGCAGCTGCATGCGTTCCGGATTGCCGAAGAGAACTTCCCTATCGATCAGGGCATCGCCTGTCGTCTCGGCTGTGGGTGCTTCCGGCACGGATTCCTCGCGCGGTGAACAGGCTGCCAGCAGTGCGGCGCAGAGCAGGGCAATCAGGGTGCGGGCCATGGTTTTGGTCGCTGGATCGTGGAAAACCCGGCATGGTAGCAATCCTGCAGGCGGAGGCCAGTGCCTGCGGCGGTAGTCCGACGAGTCGAGCTCTCGGCGCGATGACTCGAATGGGAGGGGGCACTCATGCACCGACGCGCTATCGTATGTCCACGCCTCCTGGAGATCACCCATGTCATCCCGTCACCTCGTGTTGCTCTACCTTGGCGCCTTTGGCCTTTTTGGCTGCGCGACGGACCCTGTCGTGGACAGCGACGAAGACGCCAGCTCGACGCGCGTCGTCGTCAGCGGAGAGCTCAGCTATCTCCCGCGTATCGCCCTGCCGCCGGATGCCGAGGCGGTGCTTGAACTGCGGGCCGGGCCCGCGCCATCCGGGGACGTCATTGCCGAGGCGCGGAGCGCGCTGGAAGGTCGGCAGGTACCCGTTCCGTTTACGCTCGAGGTGAGCCCGGATGCGTTTCAGCCGGGCCGCGTGCATGTGTTCCGGGCGACGCTGGCGGCACCCGGGCAGCGTGATTGGATCAGCGAACCGGTGGTGATCGAGTCCGCGCCGCGCAGGCATACACTCGGCACCCTCATCCTGGAGCGGGCAGTGTCACGGACAGTCGTCCAGCGCCTCGAATGCGGCGAGCGCATGGCCGAGGTGACGGTGGCGGATGACGCGGTGGTGCTCGACGTGGATGGCAACCGCCTTGACCTCGAACGCGTCGTGGCCGCCTCCGGTGCCCGCTACCGCCGCCCCGGCGACGCCCGGACAGAGTTCTGGAGTCGGGGGGATCGGGCGCTGCTGCGGGTCGGCGGCGAGGACTGGCCGGAGTGTCGGGTGCTGCCTGCCGAGCGCGTCCTGGTGGCGCGCGGCAACGAGCCCGGCTGGCGGCTCGACCTCGATACCGAAACGTTCACGCTGAGCTGGGATTACGGCGCTGCGAGCCTCGCCGCGGCGACCCCCGAGGCGGTGCGTTCGGATGGTGTGCGGTCTTATGGGCTTCAGGTCGGCGAGCGACGTCTGGCCGTCGCCGTGCACGACCAGCTCTGCAGTGACGACATGACCGGCATGCCGTATCCATATCGGGTGATTTTATCCATCGATGATCGCACCCTGCGCGGATGCGGCGGCGATCCGCAGGATCTGCTGCTCGGTGAGTGGCAGGTCGAAGATCTGGACGGGCGTGATGTGGTGGATGGTTCCCAGGTGACGGTGGTGTTCAGTGATGACGGACGCCTTGGTGGCCGTGGCTCCTGCAACAGCTATGGTGGCCAGTTCACGCTGACCGGGGAATCACTGACCCTGGGACAGCTCCGCTCGACCCTCATGGCCTGCGCGGAGCCGCTGATGGTGCAGGAGCAGCGCCTGTTCGAACTGCTCGAATCAGTTCAGCGCTTCGAAATTGCCGAAGACGGTGCGCTGATGCTGCACAGCCACGACGGCCGCAGCCTCATGGCCCGGCGCTGAGCCGGAACGCTTCGCTGCGACGGCTGCGCCGCCTGCAGCCTCCCACCGCGAGCAGCGTTTGCAGGAAGGCCCAGGCCGCGCGCAGCGCTTGTGGGAAGGCCCAAGCCGCGCGCAGCGCGGACGGGCCGAAATAAAGACCGCGGGCGGGGAAGCTCCCCGCCCGCGCACAGTGACGGCTCAGATGCGCTCGATGATGATCGCCGGTGCCATGCCGCCGGCAGCGCACATAGTTACGAGACCGGTACCGAGGCCCCGGCGCTCGAGCTCGTCGAGCACCGTACCGATGAGGATCGAGCCGGTGGCAGCGATTGGGTGGCCGAGCGCGATCGCGCCGCCGTTGACGTTGCATTTGGCCGGATCGATGTCGAGGTCGCGCATGAACTTGTAGGCGACCACGGCGAAAGCCTCGTTGATCTCGATGAGGTCGATGTCATCGAGCGTCATGCCAGCCTTCTTCAGCACCTTGCGCGCCGCCGGACCGGGCTCGTTGAGCATCAGCTCGGGACTGCCGGCGGCATTCGCCATGGCGATGATCCGTGCCCGCGGCTTCCAGCCCCGCCCCTTGGCATAGTCAGGGGAGGCCAACAGCACGCCGGCGGAACCGTCGACCACGCCCGACGAATTGCCGGCATGATGAATGTGATTGATCTCGATGTCCGGATAGACCCGGCGCACCAGCTGATCAAAGCTCTCGCCCGTGGCGTCGAACGGCTGCTGCATGAAGTTGCCGAACACGGGGTTGAGCTGGGAGAGGCCCTCCAGCGTCGTTTGCGGACGGGGGAACTCCTCGTGGTCCAGGCAGAGCTTGCCGTCGTAGTCGTAAACTGGAACAACGCTCTTGTCGAAGCGTTTTTCCTCGATGGCCGCCTTGGCGCGCTGCTGACTCTCCAGCGCGAGTTGATCGACCTGCTCGCGGGTGATGCCTTCAAGGGTCGCAATGACATCCGCGCAAATACCTTGATGGAATTGCGGATGAAGGTCGCGCAGGTGCAGATTGCCGGCGTCCATGCCGCCAGCGCCGTCGACGGGCGGCACGGTCGGTGTGTACGACATCATCTCGACCCCGCCGGCCACCACCAGGTCTTCCATGCCGGCCATGATGCTCGCGGCCGCCATGTTCACCGATGTGATGCCGGAGCCGCAGAAGCGGTCGAGGGTGACGCCGCTGGCGGCGGTGTCCCAGCCAGCGTCCAGCGCTGCCATGCGGCCGATGCAGTTCGCCTGCTTGCCCTTCTGGGAGCTGCAACCCCAGATGATGTCGTCCACCTCGCGCGTGTCGATGTCGTTGCGCTGCTGCAGTGCCTTCAGGACGGTGGCGGCGAGCGTCTGTGGGTGCAGGTGCGCGAGCGCCCCCTTGCCCTGCTTGCCGATGCCGCGCGGCGTGCGCGCCGTGTCGATGATCCAGGCTTCTGTGCTCAAGGTGCTTCTCCGTGAGTGACGTCATGATTCGCGTGGCCGCAAATTCTACCGGAGCCCAGGCACGAATGCGTCGCCCTCAGTCGCTTTCCTCCTCGGCCTCGGCGAGCTCTCCGGCGGCGATGACGACATCTGCATCGCGGCGGCGGATCATTGTTTCGATCTCGTCCTCCCGGCCCTCTGGCACATCTACGAGCAGCAGGATCTTGCCAGCCTCTAGGGCCTCCTCGAAGGGCTTGAGATCCCGGTGGGTGATGCCGATGCCCACCAGCGTGGCGCCCCAGGTGCCGATGGCCGCGCCTGCTGCGGTCAGTGTGGCCACCATGGCGCCGCCTGCCAGCACCAATCCAGGGGCGGGCAGCGCAACCGCGGCCAGCCCGGCCAGGAAGCCCGTGGTGCCACCGAGCGCGACGCCGCGGCGCGCAGCGGGCAGGAAATCAGTGCGATCGGTGAAATTCGCTTCGGGTACGCCCTCGAGCGGGTAGCTTTCTCGGTGGGCAACCCCATGAAGGTCGCCGTCGTCGATGCCGGCAGCGCGGAGATCGTCGACGATCTGTTTGGCGTCCTTATCATCTTTCACGAGGAAATAAAGGCGCGTGCTCACATTGGCTCCTTCGGCGTCTAATTAGTGTCTGGACGAAACCGTAACACAGTGCGTCGAGGGCTTCCTGGCGACAAGCTGGCCCTGGCAGCGTGTCGCTGGCCGACGGATATGCTGTAGCCTCCCGGCATGTCGGCCGCACGCGCTTTAGGGTTTCTTTTCCTCCTCGCTCCGCTGGCCATGCTAGCCAGCGATCGGGGTGCCACCCTTGGCGGGGCCACCCTTGGCGGGGCCACCCTTGGCGGGGCCACCCTTGGCGGGGCCACCCTTGGCGCGCCCGAAGTAGTGGTCGCCGCCCACCCGCTGGCGGCGGAGGCGGGCCTTGCCGTGCTCGAGCGCGGCGGCAACGCTATGGACGCAGCGGTGACCGTGCAGGCCGTGCTCGCCGTGGTGGAGCCGCAGGAGACTGGCATCGCCGGTGGCGGCTTCCTGCTGCACCTGGACGCTGTCAGTGGCGCAGTGCATTTTTTCGACGGTCGGGAGACCGCGCCGGCGGCCGCGAGGCCGGAGCGCTTCCTGGTCGCGAACCGCTGGCCGCTACCGTTCTGGCTTGCGGTGGTTAGCGGCCGCGCGGTAGGCGCACCCGGTCTCCTGCCGATGCTCGAGCAGGCCCACGCGGCTCACGGGACATTGCCGTGGGCGGAGCTGATGGAGCCCGCCATCGAGATCGCCGAGGCCGGGCTACCGTTTCCCGGCCGACTGCGGCGGCAGGTGCTCGCGGACCGGTCGCTGCAACTGTTTGCCGGCACACGTGATC
>SLQW01000185.1 GCA_007131295.1 Pseudomonadales bacterium
GATGGCCGATTACGGATGGCCGATATCATGGACATCAAGAACCTGAACAACACCGACCCGCGGCCCAATCGGACCGATCGTGGTCCAGCGGAGGCCCCGGGCTCTGCAGCTTCCAGCAAAGGTGGCGCTTCTGCCCGCCCGCAGACTCCAGATCAGGTCACCCTGACGGAGTCTGCGCAACGGCTGCTCGAAGCGTCCCGCAGCGCCAGTGACGCAGGCGCCGTAGATCAGGCTCGTGTGCAGGCCATTCGCCAGAGTCTCGCCGACGGCAGCTACGTCATCGATCCCGAGCGGATCGCTGCCGGGCTTTTGCGGATGGAGCAGGAACTCGGCGACTGAGCGCGCCCACCAGGACCGGAGCCATGCATGTCCCAGGTTGCCAATCCTGAGAACGTCGTCGCTCGCCTCGAGCACGCGACTGCAGCACTCGAGCCGCTGCTCGATGCCCTCGAAACTGCGCTGGCCCACGAAGCGGGCGCGCTCATTGAGGGTGGCGGTGCCACGCTGCTCGATGCAGTGGAAAGCAAGCAGCAACGGCTGCGCGAACTCGATCGCGCCCTCGCGCAGGAGGGCATTTCGGCCCTGCTCCGGGAACTGTCAACTGCCGACCTGGCAAACCTTGCCGAGGTGCCGTCCTGGCAGACCTTCACGACGCGCCTGCGTCAGCTTCGGGATATGAATCTGGCCGCCGGCAGCGCCATCGCGCTCGCCCAGCGCCAGACCCAGGTCGGACTCGAGCTGCTCGGCCAGGGCGGTACGGCGAACGCCTACGACCAGAGCGGTCGGACCGGAACGGACCGCCGCAGCCGCGACCTGGCGCGCTGCTGATCAGTACCCTGCCACCTCGGAACAGCTCCATCCGAGCCGGGTTGACGCTGCTCCTGCCATCGAAATTACCCCACTTCTCAAGTTCTTCAGCGCGCGGTCGATAGCAACAGCGAGTCATCCGCAGCCGTCACGTCGGACAGAAGCCGACCCGTAATGACCAGAGATCGTGCCAGGCCGGATGGGTTCGAAGCGCCCGGACACGACATGAGGAGATGGGAATGTCGATGAAGAACCTGACGATCAAGGCGCGCTTGATCTTCGTCCTGGGCTTTCTGTCGGTGGCACTTGCCGTGATCGGCGGTCTCGGCATCTACGGCATGAGTCAGAGCAATCAGGGCATGCTCACGGTCTATGAGGATCGAACCCTACCCGCACTGCAACTCGGCGACATCCGCGCGCTGATCATGCGCAATCGGATGCTGGCGCTCGATGCAACCAACGACCCGGGCTCCGACGTGATCCGCAACAGCGCCGCCGCGATTCAGGACAACTCCACCGAGATTTCCAGCCTCTGGGCGCAATACATGGAATCCCGCCTGACTGCGGAGGAACGGATCCTTGCACAGGAGTTCGACAGTCTGCGGCGGCAGTTCGTCAGCACCGGACTCGATCCGACCATGCAGGCGCTGCAAGGCGGAGATATCGAGGCGGCCTTCCACTTTGCCTACGACGTCATGGAGCCGGCCTATCAACCGTTGGTGGACAAGGCAGACCAGCTGCTCGCTTATCAGGCAGAAGAGGCGGCACGTCAATACGTGGTCGCCAGCGATCTCTACGCCTCCATCAGAGCCATTACCATATTCGCCGTGATCCTCGCCGTGCTGGTGGCAAGTGTGCTCGGCTGGATCATCATCCGCGCTGTCGTCATGCCTCTGCAGGAAGCCATTCGCGTAGCCAACGCCATCGCCGACGGCGACCTCACGAACCACATCGAGGCCCACCGTAACGATGAGACCGGCATGATGCTCGATGCCATGGCCCGCATGAGCGAACGTCTACAGGACCTCATCAAGGAGGTGACGGAAGCGAGCCTGTCGGTCGCATCCGGAGCCAACGAGATCGCGGCAGGCAATGCCAGCCTTTCCCAGCGTACGGAAGAGCAGGCTTCCTCGCTCGAAGAGACTGCATCCTCGATGGAGGAAATGACCTCCACGGTGCGTCAGAGCGCTGAAAACGCAGGCCAGGCCAACGTACTCGCAAGCGAAGCGCGTGGTTCCGCTGAAAAAGGCGGCGCCGTCGTCGCCAAGGCGGTGGAAGCCATGAGCGAGATCAACCGCTCCTCGAAGAAGGTGGCCGACATCATCGGGGTGATCGACGAAATCGCTTTCCAGACCAATCTCCTGGCTCTCAACGCCGCCGTGGAAGCGGCACGGGCTGGCGAACAGGGACGCGGCTTTGCGGTGGTCGCCTCCGAAGTCCGCAACCTCGCGCAACGCTCCGCCAGCTCGGCGAAGGAAATCAAGGATCTCATCGAAGACTCGGTACAAAAGGTGAATCAGGGCGCTGAGCTGGTCGAGAACTCGGGCACGACGCTCAGCGAAATCATCACCCGGGTCAACAAGGTGACCGACATCGTCGCGGAAATCGCTGCGGCAAGCGAAGAGCAGTCCTCCGGCATCGAGCAGGTCAACAGGGCCGTGATGCAGCTCGATGAGCTGACCCAGCAGAATGCTTCTCTGGTCGAGGAGGCCTCCGCCTCCAGTCAGTCCATGGCCGATCGCGCGGCGAGCCTGCATGAGCTCGTGACGCAATACCGCGTCAACCAGACGCAAACTGCGCGCAAGCAGGCTACCTCCAGCACTGCGTCCATCGATCAGGCACCCACGCCGCCCGTTGCCCATCAGGCTGCGGTTCCAGCGAAGCTTCCGCCAGGCGTCACCCACGACCGCCGCAGCAGTGACCGTCCCTGGACCGGATCCGCGCAGCCCGCGGCAACGGGTAATACGCCCCACCGCGCAGCCAGCGGTCACGATGCGGAGTGGGAGGAGTTCTGACGGCGAACTCAGCGCTCAAGATTTCGGTGGGCGTGCCGATAACGCCTTTGGCCGAAGGACGCGCGCCATCCGACGTTTGCAAGCAAGGTCTGCGAGAGCGAACCACATCATCTTGGAGAAGTGTCCATGCAAAACGTAGCGAAACTCGTCACTGCTGGTCTGGTCAGCGCCACCCTGGCCCTGTCGTTCGTACCGGCTGACGCTTCCACGCGCATCTACAGCATCAGTGAGCTCGATGTCGTCCACCAGGCTGCTCCCGAATATCCCCGCGCGGCTGCCCGCAGCGGTTTCGACGGCTGGGTCGACCTGGAATTCACGGTCACGCCCACCGGCGACGTGAGCGACGTCGAGGTGCTCGATTCTTCCTCCCGCGTGTTTCATCGGGAAGCGCTGGTCGCCATACAGAACTGGCGGTTCAACCCGGTAGTGGAAAACGGTTCCCCGGCTCCGGTCCGCGCCCAGCTGCGTTTTACCTTCCAGTATTGATGAGCAGTAGGAAGCCGGGGCCCTCTCCCCCCTCCCTCCTCGGGCCCCGGCTTCGTCTTCTCACCCGCCTCTCACGCTCCCGCAAGCAACCCGCGAAATCGCGCCACGAGCTGGAAGGCGCCGGACGTCTCATGTGGGCAGGCGTGGCGCCCGCAGGGCGGCACGCCCATAGGCGACCATAAGCCCACTCGATCGGCGCGCTCGCCTGCGGCGAGCACACCTTCCCACGACAATCCACGAGCCCGACATGGGCACCGCGAGCCGGCGCGCAAACGCGAATCGATATGGTTGGGATCAGGCGCCCTGGGCGGCCTTGGTGATGTCCATGGCGTCGGCCTCGCGCATAACTGCATCGGCGATACGCGAGAGGGGCAGGACGTGATCCACCGCGCCCAGCGCCACGGCCTCTCCCGGCATGCCCCAGACTACACTCGTAGCCTCGTCCTGGGCGATGGTCGGACTGCCGGCTGCACGCATTTCACCTAGGCCCGCTGCGCCATCCTTACCCATACCCGTGAGCAGAACACCAATCGCATTGGGCCCGGCCTCCTGCGCAACAGAACGGAACAGAACATCCACGGAGGGTTTGTGGCGATTGACCAGAGCACCATCGTCCAGACGACAGATATAACGCGTGCCATCTCGCGCAAGCAGCAGATGCCGATCACCGGGCGCGATGTAGACGTGCCCAGGCAAAATTGCCTGTCCGTCTTCCGCCTCGTGTACGGTCATGGAAGCAAGCCGGTCCATGCGCCGTGCAAACGGCGTACTGAAGGCCTTGGGAATATGCTGAGCGATCACCACGCCCGGCGCGTCCGGTGGCAGGCGCGTCAGCACGTCCCGAATGGCCTCGGTACCGCCCGTGGACGCGCCGATCGCGATGATGCGTTCGGTCGTACGAAAGTGCCGCGGGCCACGCCGCTTTGCGAGCACGGCATCCGCGCTCTTTCTTGCGTCCAAGGAGCCACCGGATACGCTCCTGCGCTCCGTGAGCGGACGGACCTTGGCACATGCCGCCATCTTCACCTTCGCCACCAGATCTTCGGCATAGTCCGAAAGCGTCGCAGCAAGATCGAGCTTTGGCTTCGGCAGGTAGTCCACCGCGCCCAGGGCGAGGGCGTCGAGGGTAATGTCGGCCCCATGTTCGGTCAGCGAGGAGACCATGATGGTCGGGGTCGGACGCAGGCGCATGAGATTACGCAGGAACGTGAGCCCGTCCATTTTCGGCATCTCGACGTCGAGCGTGAGCACGTCCGGATCGAGCTGCTTGATCTTTTCCCGCGCGACGTAGGCATCACCAGCCGTGCCCACCACATCGATCGATCGATCGCGGCTCAGCACTTCGCTGAGAATCTTCCGCACCAGCGCCGAATCATCGATTATCAGCACCTTGACGCGGCCGCTACCCTGCGGGCTTTGCATGTTGTTGTGCGCCACGGCTCGAGCTCCTTTCAAAAAACGTTCAGGGGCCAGAGACAGGCTTCCGCCTGCCATCGCCCAGATCCTTCAACAAGGCCAGCTCACGGTCTCCGATCGCTTCACCTTCCATCCTTCGCAGGCGCTTCAGCAGCACTCGGCCGGACCCCGGAAAGAAGACCACCCGACGTGGGCAGACGTCGCCGAGATCCTCTGCCAGCACGCGATAGCCATGACGCGCAACGTAATCACGGACGAATCTCACGTTTGCCGCGCCCACATCGGTCATCGCCGGCAGAATGCGACCACCGCCGAACAGCTTGAACTCCAGATGCTCCTCGAGCGCGCCGAGTTGCAGCAGGTCATCGATGAGTCGGTTCATGGCATGGCTTCCATACCGGGTTGCCATGCCTGCGCCTGGCTGCATCCAGGGACTCTGACCGCCGGAGCTGTCTTCGGGGAGCATGAAGTGATTCATGCCGCCAATGCCGAGCCGCGGGTCGCGAACGCAGGCGGCCACGCAGGAACCCAGCACGGTGGCCACGCACTCGCCCGGGCGCGCCACGTAGTACTCGCCAGGCAACACCTTCGCCATCCAGCAGTTGTTGTCACGGTCCCATCTCCTCCGGACGTGCTCGAAGCCGGGCAGCGCACAAACCATCGGATCCCGGGCCTCGTCGTTCACCTGCAGCGACCCCTCAGTTGCGCCGGTAGACGGTCTTGCCGAGGAGCGCATAATCCTCGGAGACGGTGAAAAGGCTCTCGGAATGACCTAGCAACAAGAGATCGCCCGGTCGTTGCAGACGCGCCATCCGCGAGAACAGTTCCCGCTGGGTTTCCCTGTCGAAGTAGATCACCACGTTACGGCAGAAGATCACATCCAGCGGACCCTTCATCGGCAGCTGGTGCATCAGGTTCAGCTGCTTGAAGACCACCATCGAACGAACCTCGGGCGTCACTTCGTAGGCAGCGCCCTCTGGTCCCTGCACGGGGCGGAAGTACTGTCCACGACGCCCGGGGCCGATGCCATGAATCCGGTCCGCGCCGTAGCGCCCGCACGCCGCACGATCGATCACGTCGGAATCGAGATCCGTTGCCAGAATGCGGATATCCCAGCGGGCGTGATTCGGCAAGGCAGAGAGTACGGTCATAGCGATGCTGTAGGGCTCTTCCCCAGTCGAGCAGCCCGCAGACCAGATGCGCAGCCGACGCTTACCGGAACGGTCGAGTGCCTGCAGGTGATTCGCGAGGAATTCGAAGTGATGCGACTCCCGGAAAAACGAGGTCAGGTTCGTCGTGATGGCATTGCAGAACTGCACCATTTCATCGGCACCCCCCTGCTCGAGCAGCCGACGGTAATCCCTGAAACTGCTCAAGCCGAGCGCGCGAAGGCGACGGGAAATGCGGCCATAAACGAGCTCCCGCTTGGACTCGTTTAGGTTGATGCCGGTTTCCCGCTTGACAAGCAGTCGCAGCGCCTCGAAATCGGTCTGACCGAATGTGAATTCGCGTCCGCGCTGCCTGGATTCGGTCCCAGACGTGGTCCCAGACGTGGTCCCAGACGTGGTCCCAGAC
>SLQW01000004.1 GCA_007131295.1 Pseudomonadales bacterium
CCGGGCAGATCGAGTTCGCCGAGGTCCGTGCCGTCGCAGAGGGCGTCGAACAGGTCGAGTACGCCGGCGTTCTCGAGCACAGCAGCGGCATTGCGGCTCGCGGAGAAGACCGCGACCCTGATACCGGCCGAGCGCAGCGCCCGGACCAGGCGGATCGATCCCGGATAGGCGCGCACCCGGTTCTCGGCGAGCCACTCCCTGAAGTAGCGGTTCTTGCGCCGGGCGAGTCCCCACACCGTTTCCTCGTCCGGTCCGTCGTCCGGACTGCCGTAGGGAACCTCGATGCCCCGTGCGGCGAGAAAGCTGGCGACTCCGTCGTTGCGCGGTTTGCCGTCTACGTAGCGTCGATATTCCACCCGCTCGTCGAACGGTTCGAACGGTTCCCCGAGTCGGTCGGCACGCGCTTCGAGAAAGGCATCGAACAGGCGCTTCCAGGCCTGAGCGTGGGTCTCGGCTGTGTCGGTGATCACGCCGTCCATGTCGAACAGGGCGGCTGCGATTGCCGTGCCATGAGCGTCGGCTTCGAGGGTCATCGGTTCTCTCCCTCGCTCCGGGCGGGCTCGGCGTTTCCTGCATCGCCGGCGTCCGCCTCTGCATCGCCCCCGCGCACGTTCCTGCTCAGCGCAGCGTCCGAGGCTGTACCCTGGCGCCGCCGGATGACGCCTTTCTCGATCTCCACCAGCACGAACACCGCCAGAGCCACGCCGATCCCGCGCAGCCAGGCGCCGGCGTCTAGGGGCTGCGTCTGGAACAGCAGGTGCATGAACGGTGCGTAGGTGAACAACAGTTGCAGCGCGACGCAGGCGGCGATGGCGCCGACCACGACCCGACTCCCGAACAGGCCGTCGAGGGTGTAGGACGGTGCGCTGAAGAAGCGGGCATTGAGCAGGTAGGCGATCTGACCGAGGACCAGCGTGTTGACGGCCAGGGTCCGGGCATAATCCAGATCCGTCGCCGCCCGCGTCTGTTCCTGCATGAACAGGCCACCGACGCCGAGCAGCAACAGCAGGCCGACGGAGCCGATCCGCCAGAGCATGAACGGCGTCAGGAGCGGCTCGGTTTTATCCCGTGGCGGCAACTTCATGATGTTGCCTTCCGCACGCTCCCAGGCGAAGGCGATACCCAGGGTCACTGCCGTGATCATGTTCACCCAGAGAATTTGCACCGGAGTCACAGGCATCACGAGACCGATCACTATTGCTGCGACGATCACCCCGGCCTGGGCGACGTTGGTAGGCAGGATGAAGAGGATGGCCTTCTTCAGGTTGTCATAGACCGTTCGCCCTTCCTCCACTGCGCGCTCGATGGAGGCGAAGTTGTCGTCGGCCAGGACCATCGCTGACGCTTCCCGGGCCGCATCTGTGCCCTTCTTTCCCATGGCGATGCCGATGTCCGCCCGCTTGAGTGCCGGCGCGTCGTTGACGCCGTCGCCCGTCATCGCGGTGACCTCCGCGTCGGCCTGCAGCGCCTTCACCAGCCGGAGCTTGTGCTCGGGACTGGCCCGGGCGAACACGTCCGTGTGGCGCGCGCGGTCGCGCAGCGCCTCGTCGTCCAGATCCTCGAGCTCTCTGCCGGTGAGGACTTCGTCCGGCCGCTGCAAACCAAGCTCCCGTGCGATGGCGCCTGCGGTGAGGGCGTGATCGCCCGTGATCATCATCACCCGGATGCCCGCATCCTGACAGGCGGCGACCGCCTCGATCGCTTCCTCGCGCGGCGGATCGATGAGACCGAACAGGCCGAGGAACGTGAGCCCTTCCTCGACGACTTCCTCCTCGATCGACTCCACATCCTCGCCCGCTTCCCGGTACGCCACCGCCAGCAGGCGCTGCCCCTTGGCCGCGATGTCGTTGGCCCGCTCGTGCCAGGCATCCAGCTCGAGGTCGACGACCTCGCCGTTCTGCCAGGCATGGCTGCACATCTCCAGGACGCGCTCGGGAGCGCCCTTGACGTGAATGAGGCGCTCGCCCTCAGGACCCGAGTTCAGGGTCGCCATGTAGCGCCGCTCCGACGCGAACGGGATGACGTCGAGCCGGCGCCAGGTCTTCGCCTCCTCCTCGGGATCGAATCCCGCCTTATGCGCCAGCACGATCAGCGCAGCCTCGGTGGGGTCGCCGTCGGGCTCCCAGCCACCGTCCTGCTGCACGAGGTGGGCGTCATTGCACAGCATGCCCGCGCGGACCATGGCGTGCGCGGTGGCGTCATCCTTCAGGTCCGTCGGCTCGCCGTCGCGCAGGAAGCCGCCCTCCGGCTCGTAGCCGACGCCTTCTGTCTCCAGCAGGGTGTCCGCAGTGCACAGCGTCCGTGCGGTCATCTCGTTGCGGGTGAGGGTGCCGGTCTTGTCCGAGCAGATGATCGTGACCGAGCCGAGCGTCTCCACGGCCGGCAGGCGGCGGATGATCGCGTTGCGTCGGGCCATCCGCTGCACGCCGATCGCGAGCGTCACCGTCATGACCGCCGGCAGGCCTTCGGGAATTGCGGCCACGGCGATACTCACCGCGGCGAAGAAGATGTCGGTCCAATCCTCGCCCCAGACGAACACGCCCACTGTGAACGTGAACACCGCCAGCGCGATGATGGCCAGGCTCAGCGTGCGCGTGAAGGCGTCGAAACGGCGGAGCAGTGGCGTCTTCAGCGAGGTGATGTCGGCGAGCATGCCGCTGATCCGGCCGATCTCCGTGTCGTCGCCGGTGGCCACCACCACGCCGCGGCCGTGTCCCGTCGTCTGCATGGTCCCGGAGAACAGGATCGAGTGCCGGTCGCCGATTCCGGCCGCCTCGTCCACCGGTTCCACCTGTTTCGCTACCGCCTCCGATTCGCCGGTGAGCGCGGCCTCCTGGGCTTGCAGGTTCTTGACGGAAATGATGCGGATGTCGGCCGGAATGCCGTTGCCCGCCTCCAGGAGGACGATGTCCCCGGGAACCAGTTCTTCCGCATCGATTTCGCGGTCGTGCCCGCCGCGCAGGGCGCGGGCCTTTCGGGTCAGCATGCCCTGAACGGCTTGGAGCGCCCGCTCGGCGCGGCCTTCCTGAATGAATCCGATCACGGCGATGATGACGACGACGGCAAAGATCACGCCGCTGTCCAGCCACTCGCCGAGCAGGGCCGTTACCACGCCTGCGACGATCAGCAGATAGATGAACAGATTGTTGAACTGACTGACCAACCGCTGGAGCGAGGACCGCTGTGACTGCGGCGTCAGCCGGTTAGCGCCGTAACGCTCGCGCCGGCGCTCGACTTCTTCCTCGTCGAGCCCCTGTTCGGCGTCGGTGCCGAAGCTCTCGATGACCTCCTCGACGGAACGCGCGTGCCAGGCTTTCCCGTCTGATCCGGTCGCTGTCGCGCCCTTGGCCTCCGTGTTCATGTCGGTGTCCCGCGCCTCCTATTCGTCTTTCGATCCGCGTTCACTTTGCCAGATATCTACCACGGACCACCCGTTCGAGGCGGAGGGCATCCGGACCGCCTGCTTTGTCCCAGGTCAGCGGAGGCGGGGCATAGTCGCGGTTTTGGTCGGGTGCGGCTTTGGCCACGGCAAGCCTCCCCGACGCGCGGTTCGGGCAGCGGATCCCTTGCGACTTTCGTCTTGCGCAGATCTTCGCGGGCACGGGTGCCGACGCATTGGCTTGTGATCGTTTATTGATCGCAATGTCACCAGCAGCGCAGCGGAGTGCATTGACCGCCATCAACGGCGTGCCTTGAACTGCCTGCTACCGTTCTGGTTATGACCCGCAGTCGCGACCTCGAGGCGCGAAGCAGATGAACCGTGAAGCCGAACCGTTGCCCGACCCGCTCACGGAATCGGAGCGCGCGGCGCTCCACGATTACTGGATGGCGGCCAATTACCTCTCTGTGGGTCAGATCTACCTTTTGGCGAATCCCCTGCTGCGGGAGCCGCTGGCGGCCGAGCACATCAAGCCGAGACTGCTCGGACACTGGGGGACCACGCCGGGGCTGAACTTCATCTATGCCCACCTCAACCGGGTGATTCAGGCCCGCGACCTGGACATGATCTTCATCACCGGGCCCGGTCACGGCGGACCTGCCATGTCCGCCAACACCTGGCTCGAGGGCTCGTTCTCGGACGTCTACCCGCAGTCGCCGCGCAACGTCGAGGGTATGCTCCGGCTGTTCCGGCAGTTTTCGTTCCCTGGCGGAATGCCGAGCCACGTCGGCGCCGAGATCCCCGGCTCGATCCACGAAGGCGGCGAGCTCGGATATGCCCTGGCGCATGCATATGGCGCCGCGTTCGACAATCCCGAGTTGGTGGTAGCGTGTGTGATCGGCGACGGTGAAGCGGAGACCGGCCCGCTGGCCACGGCTTGGCACTCGAACAAGTTCTTGAACCCGGCACGGGACGGTGCGGTGCTGCCGATCCTGCACCTGAACGGTTACAAGATCGCCAACCCGACCGTGCTGGCGCGCATAGGTTCCGAGGAGCTCGACGCGCTGATGACCGGCTACGGTCACCGCATGATCCTGGTGGACAGCGACGGGCCGGGCGACGTCCACCAGGCCATGGCGCGGGCGCTGGACGAGGCGTTGGACGAGATCCGCTCGATCCAGGAGTCGGCACGCGCGGCGGCGGTGCCGGAGCGGCCGCGCTGGCCGATGCTGGTGCTGCGTTCGCCCAAGGGCTGGACCGGACCGGCTGTGGTGGACGGCCGCAAGGTGGAGGGCAGCTGGCGGTCGCATCAGGTACCGTTCGCCGATGTCCTCGCAAACCCGGAGCATCTGGCGGTCCTGGAGGGCTGGCTGCGCGGCTACGAGCCCGAACGGCTGTTCGACGAGCGCGGCGTGCCCAGCGCCCACCTGTGCCGTTTCATTCCCGATGGCCAGCGGCGCATGGGCGCCAACCCCCACGCCAACGGTGGTCTGTTGAGCCGTGAGCTGTCGCTGCCTGATTTCCGCGACTATGCGGTAACGGTGACACAGCCCGGTCATGCCATGGACGAGGCCACGCGGGTGCTCGGCCGGTACCTGCGCGACGTGCTGGTGCGCAATGCCGAGGCGCGCAATTTCCGCTTGTTCGGGCCCGACGAGACCGAATCGAACCGCCTCGGTGCGGTTTTCGAGGCCACCGGGCGGACCTGGATGGGAGCGTTCGATGCCGACGACGAACAGTTGGCGGCGGACGGGCGGGTCATGGAAATCCTCTCTGAACACACCTGTCAGGGCTGGCTCGAGGGCTACTTGCTCACCGGGCGCCACGGCCTGTTCTCCTGCTACGAGGCGTTCATCCACATCGTGGATTCCATGTTCAACCAGCACGCGAAGTGGCTGAAAGTGGCGAGCCATGAAGTGGCTTGGCGGCTGCCGATCCCGTCCCTGAACTACCTGCTCACCTCCCACGTCTGGCGGCAGGACCACAACGGCTTCAGTCACCAGGATCCAGGATTCATCGATCACGTCGTGAACAAGAAGGCGGACATCATCCGCGTCTATCTGCCCCCGGACGCCAACTGCCTGCTCCACGTCAGCAACAAGGCGTTGGCGAGCCGCAACTTCATCAACGTCATCGTCGCCGGCAAGCAGATGCAGCCCCAGTGGCTGTCCATGGAGGCGGCAATCCGCCACTGCACCGCCGGCATCGGCATCTGGGAGTGGGCGGGCAACGATCGTGGCGGTGACCCGGACGTAGTGCTGGCCTGTGCCGGCGATGTGCCGACCCTGGAGACCCTGGCGGCGGTGGACATCCTGCGCCAGCACATCCCGGAGCTCAGGGTGCGGGTGATCAACGTCGTGGACCTGATGACCCTGCAGCCGAAGGAGGAGCACCCCCACGGTCTGCCGGACCGGGATTTCGATGCGCTGTTCACCACCGACCGGCCGATCATCTTCGCTTATCACGGCTACCCGTGGCTGATCCATCGCCTCACCTATCGGCGTACCAACCACCCCAACCTCCATGTCCGCGGCTACAAGGAAGAAGGGACGACCACCACCCCGTTCGACATGGTGGTGCGCAATGATCTGGACCGCTTCCATCTGGTGGAGGACGTCATCGATCGGGTGCCCGGGCTTGGTTCCCGCGCCGCGTACACAAAGCAGGCCATGCGGGATCGGCTGATCGAGCATTTCCACTACATCCGCGAGCATGGCGAGGACATGCCCGAGATCCGCAACTGGAAGTGGCCGTACTGACCTGCAACTCACGCCGATGTGTTGAGGTTGTCCGCAGTCAATGCGCGCTATTTCGCGGCGAGCCACGCTGATGGCACAGCGGAGGAGGTAGACGATGACGAACGCGCCGAGGTCCGTGGAACCCGCAGTCACCGGCAGCTGCTGAGGATCCTGTCATGTCCGGTGGCACCGTGCTGGAGAGGCACCCCAAGCTGGCGGCAATGGCCGCCGCAGGTCAGTCGGTGTGGCTCGACTACATCGACCGGGCGCTGCTCGAGACCGGGGAGCTCGAGCGTCTGGTCGCCCTCGGCGTGACCGGCGTCACCACCAATCCCACGATATTCAGGAAGGCCATTGGCAGCGGAGAGCGCTACGACGCCAGCATTCGCCACTGGGTCGCGTCTCACGGCAGTGATGACACGGAGGCGCTACTCGAGCATCTAATGGTGGAGGACGTGCGCGCGGCGGCGGACTTACTGTACGACGTCCACGATCGTACCGGCGGTGAAGACGGCTACGTGAGCATCGAGGTCTCCCCATTGCTGGCCCACGATCCGTCGGCGACCCTGGCCGCCGCAGGCCGTCTCGTGGACGCTGTGGGTCGGCCGAACCTGATGGTGAAGATTCCGGGAACGCGTGCCGGTCTGCAGGCCATCGAAAGGGGTCTGGCGGCGGGCTACAACGTCAACGTGACCCTGTTGTTCGCGCCCCAGCGCTACGCAGAGGTGCTCGAGGCCTATCGTCGGGCACGCGTGTCGCGCAGCGCGCCGGCGGGTGTCGCTTCCGTCGCCTCGTTCTTCGTCAGCCGTATCGACACCAAGGTGGATGGCTTGCTCGACCGGATCGGCACACCGGCGGCCCGTGCGCTCCGGGGGCGCGCTGCGATCGTGTCCGCCCGTCAGGCGTGGAACCACCTGACCCGTCGCCTCGAAAGCAGCGAATTCAGCACGGGAGTCATGCGTGATGCACGAATCCAGCGCCTGCTCTGGGGCAGCACCAGCAGCAAGGATCCGGCATATCCGGACCTGAAATACGTCGAGGCGTTGATCGGGCCCCACACCGTCGACACCCTGCCGCCGGCCACGCTCGACGCCTTACTGGACCATGGTCGGGTAGAGCCGACGCTGCATTTCGACCCGGACGGGGTGGAGGCGTTCCTGGATCAGCTGGCCGAGGTGGGGGTCGATCTTGAGCAGGTGACGGCGGAGCTCGAGCGCGAGGGCGTAGAGGCGTTCGCGGATTCCTGGCGGGAGCTTATTGGAATCCTGGACAGGAAACGCTCGGCGCTGGCCTGACCTTCGCTGTGCTTCAAGGCGATCGGGCCGACTGTTTGGCCAGCAGGCGGCTCGTCTCCCGGGCGATTGTTTCTTCCTCGTCCGTAGCGATGACCCAGACCGACACCGTGGCGCCCTTCATCGAGATACGGGGGCCATGGGCGGCGTTTGCGGCCGTATCGACGGTCAGCCCGAGCCACCGGCAGCGTTCGATGATACCTGCACGGATAGCGGCGGCGTGCTCGCCGATACCGCCGGTGAAGACCACCGCGTCGAGACCGCCGAGTGGAACCACCAGTCCGGCCAGGGTGCGGGCGGTCTGGTAGACGAAGGACTCCACCGCGGCCCGGGCGCCCGGGTCGGCGCTGGCGAGCAGAGTGCGCATGTCGCCGGTTGCGCCGGAGATCCCACGCAGTCCGGACTGCCGGTAGAGCAGCTCGCCGAGCGAAGACGCATCGAAACCCTGATGGGTCAGAAGCCACAGCAGAACGCCGGGGTCGATGCTGCCGCTGCGGGTGGCCATGGGTACGCCGTCCAGGGGGGTCATGCCCATGGACGTCTCCACGCTGCGTCCGTCGAGCAGCGCGCACAGGCTGGAGCCACTGCCGAGGTGGGCGATGATGACTTTGCGCGCATCCGGTGCATACCGGGGCAGACGTTCACGGACGGAGGCGTATGACAGGCCGTGGAAACCATAGCGGCGCAGGGAGCGGCCGGCTGCGGAATCGGGGATCGGCAGGCGGCGCGCGACGGGCGGCAGGTCGTGATGGAATGCGGTATCGAAGCAGGCCACTTGAAGCCGGTCCGGCAGTCGTTCGCGCAGCGCACGGATGGCGGCTAGGCATTGGTGCTGATGGAGCGGCGCGAGGGGGCTAAGCGTCTCGAGCTCGCGCAGCAGCAACTTATCGATCGGTGCGGGGGCGGCGCGATCGCCACCGTGGACCACCCTGTGTCCAACCGCACGCACCCGTTGCAGGTCGCCGCGCGCCTCCAGCCAGCCGCAGAGGACGCCGAGGGCCGTGACCGGGTCGTCGACACCATCGAGATCGGGTGGCGCATCGGCAGGTGACGGATCGATCCGCCATCGGGGTGTGTGCCCCGGGATGATGGACTCGATCTGGCCCCGCAGCCGGGTTTCGGGCTTGGGGCCGGCGCAGAAGAGGCCGAAGCGCAGGCTCGAGGAACCCGCGTTCAGCGTGAGGATCACGTCATCTGGTGTCGCCATCGCGCGCGTCGTGTCGTTGCCGCCGGGTCGGCACCCGGACCGTAAGCTCAGTAGGCGGCAGATGGACAGCTGCCGCAAGGGCGATTTCCGCCGCGACTGACGGCCGTCAATTGCAGCGGCTTTCGATGCCGCCACCATGGGCTGATCGGACGGGCGTTGAGGACTTCGGTCGCACGCCCTGTCCGTCGCATGGTGTGGATTGCGCCGATGGCCGAGTTGCACGACGACAGGCCCCTGATCGAGCCGTTCGCCGTCAAGGACTGTGCGGTGATCGCCATTGCAACCGCGCGCCGCGCGGTGACCGTGCACGAGCTGCTCGACGGCATCGCCCTGATTCCCCCGGAAAGCCTTTACTACCACTTCTTCACGGGGCTGCTGCAGGCGCGTTTCGAAGAGCCGGAGTACAACAACGACTTCGCGGGATGGGTGGCCAATCAGCTCCACGACTCCCAGCTCGCCGAGCAGCTGGCGGTAGTGGATCCGACCAGCTATTCGGATCCGGAGGCATTGCGTTCGGTGCTGTTGGAGATCATCCAGGTGGCTATCGACGGTACGGAGCGCCTGTCCTGGCTGCGGGCAAGCCGCCCGTTCGACTTCGTGCGCTCCCAGATCGTGATCTTCGATACCGGCAGGCGGGCCGCGAACGTGGCCGAACTCGCGACCCTGCTGCCGGAGCTGCCTGCGGAGTCCATCTTTTATCATTTCATCGACGCGCGCCGGAGGGAGCCCCTGGGGCGTGACGATTTCGGACCGTGGCTCGAATGTTTCGGACCGCAGACCGCTCCGCTCGTGGAGTCGCTGGCGAATGTCGACTGCTACTTCGACAATCTGGCCGGACTGAAGCAGCGCATCGTTCGCTGTTTCGAGGAGCACCCGGAGGCCGCGTCGTGACGCTGCTCGAACGCTATGCGGGCGTGGCGGGCCACGACGTCATGGAACACCTGCGGCAGTTGGCGGGGCTGCTCGAGGGCGCCAGCGTCGTCCACGTCAACGCAACGCCCGAGGGTGGCGGGGTGGCGGAGATCCTGACGCCGCTGATCCCTCTGAGCCGCGAACTCGGGCTGGATGCGACCTGGGAGGTCCTGGAAGGGTCGCCGGAGTTCTTCGCCTGCACCAAACGAATCCACAATGCCGTACAGGGCCAGCGGACGGTCCCGGACGCGGCCGCGCTGGAACTCTACGACGAGGTCAATGCGCGCAACGTCAGGCGTCTGACACCCATGCTCGAGGAAGCGGACTTCGTGTTCATCCACGATCCGCAGCCCGCGGCTTTCCTGCGTCACCTGCCGCAGCGACGGGGCCGCTGGATCTGGCGCTGCCATATCGATGCCAGCCACCCGGAACCGCGGGTGTGGCGCTTCCTGCGTGAGATGGTCGCGCCCTACGATGCAAGTATCTTTTCGCTGCCGGCGTTCGTGCGGCCGCTGCCCCATCCGAGTTACGTCATTCCGCCGGCGATCGATCCACTGAGCGAGAAGAACCAGGATCCGGACGCCGCGGCCGTCAAGGCCACATGCGCCCGCTTCGGCCTGGATCCGGAGCGGCCCCTGATCGTGCAGATTTCGCGATTCGACCGCTTCAAGGATCCGGTGGGTGTGATCGTGGCCTACCGGCTGGCCGTGCGTTTCGTACCCGGCCTGCAACTGGTCCTGGCGGGCGGTGGGGCAGCGGACGACCCGGAGGGTGCCGAGGTGCTGGCGGAAGTGCGCGCGGAGGCCGGTGACGATCCGGACATCCACGTCCTCGAGTTGCCCTCCCGCGACGATCTGACCGTCAACGCCCTGCAACGGGCCGCGGACATCGTCGTGCAGAAATCGCTCCGCGAAGGCTTCGGGCTCACCGTGACCGAAGGCATGTGGAAGGGACGGCCGGTGATCGGTGGTGATACCGGAGGCATCCGCCTGCAGGTGGTCAATCATCACACCGGCTTCCTTGTGAGTTCGCCCGAAGGTGCGGCGTTGCGGATCCGCTACCTGCTGTACAACCAGCAAGCGCGGCTGCGGATGGGCGCCACTGCGCGCGAGTTCGCCCGCGAGAGTTTCCTGCTCACCCGGCAGCTGCGTGAGTACCTTACGTTGATGGTGGCGCTGCGGGACCGTGCGGGTGAACGGATCCGGCTGGGCTGAAGCGGAGCGGCCATGGAGCGCTGCCACGAGATGCCGTTCGGGGCGCAGGTGCTCAACGACGGCAGTGTGCGCTTCCAGCTCTGGGCGCCGTCTGCGGAGCGTGTCGAGTTGCGGCTCGCGACAGGCACGACCCTCCCCATGGAGGCTGCAGGCGGCGGCTGGTACCTGCTCGAGACGCGTGCAGCGGCTCACGGTTCACGCTATCGGCTGTGCATCGACGGCGAGCACGCCGTCCCGGACCCGGCATCCCGATACCAGCCCGACGGCGTGGAGGCGCACAGCGAGGTCGTCGACCCGCGCAGCCATGTCTGGTCCGACGGCGCCTGGCGCGGGCGCCGCCTGGAAGAGGCGGTGTTCTATGAGGTCCATCCGGGGACGTTCGATCCCCGGGGTGACTTCGACGGCGTGCGCCGGCGCCTCGATCACCTCCACGACTTGGGGGTGACGGCCCTGGAGCTGATGCCGGTTGCCGAAGGGCCGGGGCGCTGGAGCTGGGGTTACGATGGGGTGCTGCCGTTCGCACCGCGATGCCGCTACGGCGGACCGGCCGCGCTCAAGCGGCTGGTGGAAGCCGCCCACGAGCGGGAGCTGATGGTGTTCCTCGACGTGGTCTACAACCATTTCGGCCCGCAGGGCAATCACCTGCCGCGATACGCGCCGGCCTTTCTTTCCGACCGCCACGAGACGCCGTGGGGGGCGGCTATCAACTTCGATGGCGATGATTGCGGTCCGGTCCGGAAGTTCTTCATCCACAACGCGCTCTACTGGCTCGAGGAATATCATCTCGACGGCCTGCGTCTGGATGCGATCCACGCCATCATCGACGACTCGGCGACGCACTTCGTCGACGCGCTCGCCCAAGCGGTGCACAGTGGCCCCGGGCAGGCGCGGCATGTCCACTTGATCCTCGAGAATGACGGCAACGAGGCGCGTTTTCTGCACAGGAATGCCCGGGGACGGGTCGATCGTTGCAGCGCCCAGTGGAACGACGACCTGCACCATGTCCTGCATGTGCTGCTAACCGGCGAGACCGGCGGCTACTACCGTGACTACGCCGACGATCCCACTCGCCATCTGTTGCGTTGCCTCGCGCAGGGATTCGCATGGCAAGGGCAGCCGTCGCCTTTCCGCGGCGGGCGGCGGCGCGGTGAGCCGAGCAACGACCTGCCGCCGTCGGCGTTCGTCGCCTTCCTGCAGAATCATGATCAGATCGGTAACCGGGCGGCCGGCGAGCGGGTCGGCGCGCTGGCCCCGGCCGCCGCCGTCCGCGCAGCGACGGCGCTTCTGCTGCTGGCCCCGTTTCCACCGTTGCTGTTCATGGGCCAGGAGTGGGGCGCGACGCAGCCCTTTCCCTACTTCTGCGATTACGACGAGCCCCTGGCCAGCGCCGTCCGGGAGGGGCGGCGTCGCGAGTTCGATCATTCCGATCAGCAAAGCCTGCCCGATCCGTGTGCGCAACAGACCTTCGAGCAGGCCATGCTCGACTGGGCACAGATCGACGGCGGGCAGGCGCAGGAGTGGTTGCGCCTGCACCGGGAACTGCTGGCATTGCGGCAGCGGGTGCTCGGGCCGCACCTGGCCGGGCTGCGCCCCCTGCCCGGGGGCTTCCGGCGGCTCGGGGCCGGCGCGATAGAAGCAACATGGGGTGCCGGTGATCTTCGCCTTTGGCTCGTGGCCAATCTGTCCGGCGAGGCCATTGCGGACGTGGTGCCGCGCCCGGGGCACTGCTGGTACGCCACCGAGGCGGTGCCGTCGGGCCAGGTGCGGATGACGCTGCCGCCCTGGAGCGTCTACGGATACCGGTCACCGTGAACACTCAGGTTCCCGATGCGACTTATCGACTGCAGCTCGGCGCCAGCTGCACATTCGATGACGCGGTGCGGTTGATCCCGTATCTCGCCGAGCTCGGGGTCAGCCACGTCTACTGCTCGCCCTATCTGCAGGCGCGCGCGGGCAGTCCTCACGGCTACGACATCATCGACCACAACAGCTTCCATCCGGAGATCGGCGATGCGGCGGCGTTCGCCCGGTTCGTCGCCACGCTCCGCGAACACGGCATGGGTCACATACTCGATCTCGTCAGCAATCACATGGGCGTGGGTGGTGACGACAACGCCTGGTGGCTCGATGTGCTGGAGAACGGGCGGGCGGCGCTCCACGCACGCTGCTTCGACATCGACTGGGATCCGGTGCTCGAGCGCTTGCGGGGCCGGGTGCTGCTGCCGATCCTGGCGGATCACTATGGCGTGGTGCTGGAGAGCGGCGCGCTGACGTTGACGTTCGACCACGAAGAAGGCGCCTGGCATGTGCGCCTGCAGCAGCATCAGTTGCCTTTGGATCCACGTACCCAAAGCGGGCTGCTTGGCGGAGCGCTGTCATGGCTGGCGGCCGGCCCGGATCGGGCGGCCCTCGAGGCCTTGCGACAGGATTCGGCGGCGTTGCCGCCGCGCGACGACGCGAACACGGCGGCCATCGCCAGGCGCCGCTCCGACGCTGCGATGATCCGCAGGCGTCTGGCCGCGCTCTGCGCGCGCAGTCCGGCGGTCCTTGCCGCCCTGGAACGGGAAACCCAGGCGGTCAACGGCGAACCCGGCGTCACCGCCAGCTTCGACCGCCTGCACCAGCTGCTCGAACTGCAGGCTTATCGGCTGGCCCACTGGCGCGTGGCCGGCGACGAGATCAACTACCGCCGCTTCTTCGACGTCAACGATCTGGCCTGTCTGCGCATGGAGCAGCCGGAGGTGTTCGCCGCCGTCCATGCTCTGGTGCGGAAGCTCGTGGAACGTGGTGACCTGGACGGCCTGCGCATCGACCATGTGGACGGCCTCTACGACCCCGGAGACTACACGCGGCAGGTGCGACGGTTCCTGTCGGGGTATCTCGTCGTGGAGAAGATCCTCACCGGCAGCGAGCGGCTTCCGGAAGACTGGCCGGTGGATGGCACGACGGGCTACGAGTTCGCCGGCTTGCTGGATGCCTTCCTGCGCGACCCGGCCGGCGAGGAGGGTCTGGCACGGCTTCATGCCCGCTTCGTCGGCGAACCCGGCTTCCACCGTATCCTGCTGGCCAGCAAGCGCCTGGTAATCCGCTCGCTGCTCTCGAGCGAGTTGACCGTCCTCGCCCGTCTGGCGGACGCCATCGCCCAGGTGGATCGTCACACTCGTGACTTCACCCTCAACGGCCTGCGCGATGCCCTCGCCCAGCTGGCGGCGTTCTTCCCCGTCTACCGCACCTATGTGGGACCAACGGGACACTCGGAGCAGGATCGACGGTGCGTGGAGCAGGCGATGTGGGCGGCGATTCGCGACGCGCCAGCGGAGGATCGTGCCGTCTATCAATTCTTGCGCGATCTGCTGCTGCTGCAGGCGCCCTGCCTGCAGCGGAGTCCGTCCCTGCGACCACGTGCCCTGGAATTCGTGCAGCGCTTCCAGCAGTACACGGTCCCGGTCATGGCCAAGGGGCTGGAGGACACGGCCGGTTATCGCTACACGCGGCTGGCCTCCCGCAGTGAGGTGGGGGCCGATCCGGCTGGCCGGCCGCAGGACGCGTCGGACTTCCACGGCGCCAACCTGGAGCGGGCAAAGCGCTGGCCGCACGGGATGCTGGCCGCATCGACCCACGACAGCAAGCGCAGCGAGGACGTCCGTTCCCGGCTCGCGGTCCTGTCCGGTCTGCCAGCGGTATGGCGGCAGCGGGTATTCCGCTGGCGGCAGCTGAATCGCAGGTACCGGCGCGAAGTGGGCGGGATCCGCTCGCCCTCGCGCAACGACGAGTACCTCCTCTACCAGACCCTAATCGGTGCCTGGCCGACCGGTGACGAGGTCGCGACCGAGGTCTTCTCTGAGCGTATCCAGGCCTACATGCGCAAGGCCATCCGCGAGGCGAAGGTGCACACATCGTGGACCGACCCGGATCCGGACTACGAAGCGGGGGTCGAGGCGTTCGTCGCTGGCGTGCTGCGGCCGCGCAAGGCTTTTCTCGAGGACTTTCTGCCGTTCCAGCGCCGAGTGGCACGCCTCGGTGCGTTCAACGGGCTGATCGCGACGTTACTGCGCCTGACTGCGCCGGGCGTGCCCGACGTTTACCAGGGCAACGAGCTGTGGCGATTCGACCTGGTGGATCCGGACAACCGCAGGCCCGTGGATTTCGGCCGCCGGGGAGCGCTGCTTGATCGCGTGCGCCGGCACTGGCGAGAGGGGGAGGCTGCGCGGGATCTGGCCCGGGAGCCTACCGATGACAGGCTGAAGCTGCTTCTCGTCTGGCGGCTGCTGACGTGGCGGCGGACGTTTCCCGAGGTCTTCCGGGAGGGCGACTATCAGGTGATTGACGTGATCGCGACGGATGGCGGTGACGCGGCGGCGGACGCAGCCGGAGCCATCTGTGCGTTCGCCCGTTGCCATGAAGGCGAGTGGGTGGTGGCAGCGGTCGAGCGCTGGCCGTGGCGCCGGGACGATGGGGAGGGCCGGTTGCGGGCGCCGGAGGATCGCGGGATCCACCTCGAACTGCCGGCGGCGGCTGGAAACGGTTGCTTCGACGTCCTTACCGGTACCGCGATCGAGGTCGAGCGTCGGAATGGAACGGTGTGCGTGCCGGCGGCGGAGCTGTTCCGAGTGTTGCCGGTGGCGCTGCTCTCGGGGATGGACCCGCGGGCGGCCCCGCCTCATGATGGCAGCCGTCCGCCGTCCTCGATCTGATGCCTGATCCAGGGCTCTGGGTCGGCGTCGATCACGCCTTCATCGAGCTGCCATGACCAGTTGCCCCGGGCCGTCCCGGGAGTGTTCATCCGTGCCTCGGCGCCCAGTCCGAGCAGATCCTGCATGGGTAGCACCGCCAGCCGGCAGACGGAGGACAGGGCCGCCTGCACCAGCGCCCGGTCGATCGGGAGGTCCGGGTGGCCGAGATGGTCGAGGACCCTTCGCTGGCGCGTCTCGTCCAGGGCCTGCCACCAGCCCAGGGTGGTGTCGTTGTCATGGGTGCCGGTGTAGGCGACCGCGTCCTCGATGTGGTTCGCGGGCCGGTGCGGATTGTCGGCGCCGCCTTCGAAGCCGAACTGCAGCACGCGCATGCCGGGAAATCCGTAGTGCCGACGCAGGGTGTCCACCTCGGGCGTGATGCTGCCCAGGTCCTCGGCCACCAACCGCAGTTTACCGAGGCCGGCGATCACTCGGTCGAACAGGTTGCGTCCCGGGCCGGGCCGCCAACGGCCGCTTTCGGCAGTCGGTGCGTCGCCCGGGATCGCCCAGTAGGATTCGAAACCACGGAAGTGGTCCACGCGCAGCATGTCGAACAGCTCGTACTGGCCGCGGAAGCGCTCGATCCACCAGCGTTGGCCGTCCGCCTCCAGGCGTTGCCAGTCGTAGAGCGGGTTGCCCCAGCGCTGGCCGGTTTCCGCGAAGGCGTCGGGCGGCACGCCCGCCACCTCTTCGGGCTGTCCGCTGGCGTCGATCATGAAGTACTGCGGGCGGCACCAGACGTCGGAGCTGTCATGGGCGACATAGATGGGCAAGTCGCCGAACAGCTCGATTCCGCGGGAGCGCGCGTGTGCATGCAGTCGGGCCCACTGCTCGAAGAACAGGTACTGGCCGAAGCACTCGAAATCCACCTCTTCCGCGTACTGCCGCCGCAGGCGTTCGCGCGCCCCCTGATCTGCGGTCCGCTCCTGTGTCGGCCATTGGAACCACGGTCGATCTTCGTAGTGAAGGCCCAGCGTCCGGAACAGGGCATAGTCGGGGAGCCAGGAGGCGTGTGATGCAACGAAGCGCTCGAAGCGGCTGCGTGCGGCAGCGTCCGCATCGTGCTGGAACACGCGCCAAGCCCGTGTGAGCATGCCGCGGCGCTCAGGAAGGTCGTCAGCTCCGGTGGTCGCCGGCGTGTCGATCAGGCCCTGGTCGCGCAGACCGGCGGGGCTGATCAGGCCGGTGTGACCGGCAAAGCTGGAACGCGGCAGATAGGGGGAACGGTCGTCGTGGACCGGACCGACGGGCAGCATCTGCCACACCGAGAATCCCGCTGCGGCCAGGTAGTCGACGAAGCGGTGGGCCGCCGGACCGAGATCCCCCTGTCCGTCCCGGTTGGGAAGCGAGGTGGGGTGAAGCAGGACGCCGGCCCGGCGCTGCTGCAGCCAACAGGCGGTCACTCACTGCCCCGGCGCATCGTTCCGCCGAGCTCCGGGCGCCCGTGGCCGTGGCTCACTTCCTGTTCGAGGTCTGCTGGCGGCGTTTCGTCCAGCAGCGTGTAGAGGGCTTTCAGTTGACCGCGGTAGAGGCGGTCGAACTCGGCGACCACGTTCTCCGGATTGTAGTCGCCGAACCACCAGAACCAGTCGGAACTCTCGCATACGGCCAATTGACGCTCGATGGCGGTGCGGCGGTCGGCGTCGCTGACTTTCGGCAGCCGGCGGTCGCAAACGGCCTTCGCGGCGCACAGCAGGTCCCAGGCCCGGTTCTTGTCTGGATCGCCGATCCAGGTGCCGAAGTCACCGTAGACCCAGCTGCCCGCCACCAGCTGCGGCAGCGTCATCACTTCCACCGCAGGGTCCGCGAGTGCCTCGGAGAAGGTGGTCAGGTGCAGCCGGGGGTGGTCGGTCAGGGCGCTATAGAGCGCCGGGACGAAATGGATGCCGTTGTGGGGATAGTGTTCCCAGGGATTCTCGCCATCGAGGATGATGGGAACCACGCGCCCGGAGCCACCCTCTGCGGCGATCCTCTCGAGCCGGGCGACGAGGTCGTCCACGGCGTCGTCCGCATGCCAGTCGTTGTAGACGAAGCCGATGCGGTCGGACAGCTCGTCGTCCCGGAAGAAGCAGGCGGGGCCGGTACCCTCGAGCCGGTAGGGACGGTGCAACGCGTCACTGTCGGGTGTTTCGGCCTCGAGGCTGTGGTGGAGTACGGCCTGGCCGCTGGCGGCCCAGGTGAACCCCTGCTCGCCGATGAGGCGAAGCGTAGCCGCCGACACGCCGCCCTCCGACGGCCAGCAACCTTTGGGGACTTCTCCGAGGTTTTCTTCACAGTAGTTGCGCGCCCGCTCCAGCTGCCATGCGGCGCGCTCTGCGCCTCCGGGATAGCGCTCGCAGGCCGGAAGCGTCACTTCGGGCCGTGGTTCCCGGGCTGATCCGAAATCCAGCAGCAGCGGCAGCATTGGGTGGGCATAGGGGCTGGTCGACAACTCGATCCGGCCGTCGGCGGCCAGTTTCTCGTAGCGGTCCTCGATACCCGACAGGATCTCACCGATGACCTCCACAAGTTGGCGGCGGTCATCGAGACTGAAGTCCTCGCCTTTTTCGAGCAGCGGACGAATCCGTTCATCCTGGCGGCGCACGATTTCGCCGAGCCAGGCCAGGTGGTACCAAGTGACCAGATCGCTCAGGTGACGGTCGGTCAGATAGTCGGGGCCGACGGGGGACGCCAGCGCCTCGCGGGTGATGGTGGCCAGGCGCGCATAGGCCGGAAAGCGCTCGATCATGTGCTGCTCGTTGGCGTGCAGGCAGCGATCCAGCAAGGCCCGCCGTGCCTCCCGGTCGTCGGGCAGCTCGGATGCGAGCAGGGCCGCGAGCAGGGGATCGCCCGGCTCGGTTCCCGAGTCCAGCCAGGCCTCGATCCGCTGCGCGTAGTCGGCAATCTGCTCGAGGAGCAACGGCGTCAGGTTGACCACGGCCCGCACCGACTCCGGGGCGTTCTCGAGATGCGCGGCCATGTCCGAGTAGTCCTTCAGGCCGTGCAGGTAGGTCCAGGGGGCGAGCCACTCGCCGGTGAGGGGCTCGCGATAATCGGGCTGGTGCATGTGCCAGCAGATCACTACCCGCAGTGGGTCATCGGACATGGTGCACCTCTTGTCCCAGCATCTCGGCGGTGATGCGTGCGACACCTCCGGTGCTGACCTTGAAGCGGCTGCGGTTGCCGGAGATTACGCAACCGGTCTCGCCTAGCGAATCAGGAATGATGGTCGAGCTTGTTTCGACTCTTGCAGGCATGCCCGAAGGTTCCTGGAGCGCCGAAGAAAACGCATTGACGTCAGTCAGGGAACTGCTGGCGCGGAAGAGCCGAAGCCGCGCAGGGTCGCCGGCTTCGACAGCTCGTGCTGCAGCGGCTTTGATCATGGCTACCTCGAGAGGCGGGAGGCCGGCCGCACCGATGCCGGCCGCACCGATGCCGGCCAGAGTTTGGGTTAAAACGTCATCAGGCGCTTCGTTCCGGTCCGAACTTCCACAATCCGAAGATCAGCCAGAACAGCATCACCACACTCGTTCCCACCAGCACCGGTACAGGTCCGAACTGGTAGATCAGCGGCAATGAGGCGGCGGTAAACAATCCGCCGCCAACCACGGGCTCGAACAGCAGTTGCTTGTAGCCGAACGCTTCCATGGCGCCGCTGCGACCGTGTGGATCCGACATCCGTACCAGAAGCAGACCGACCACGGTCATGCCCATGCCCTGGCCGAAGTTGGCCAGGCCATTCGTCACCCAGTCGCGCGGAAACATCATTCGCGCCAGCACCAGGAAACCGAACAAATTCCAGGTAATACCGGCCAGGATCAGCGCAAGCAGTACTACCAGGTTGTCACCCAATACTTGCAGCGAGAGGGTCGCCAGGGCGGCCACGATCAGCAGGTCCAGGGCCAAGCCGCCGATCCGGTTCATCAAGCGCCGGTCAATCAGGCGCGCATATCCCAGCCGGGAACCCAGCAGTTGCACTAGCACGCCACCGATCATGGCCAGCGGAAACAAAGGGATGTGGTCCATCAATGCTGGCCAGCCCCAAGGGATCAGCAGGTGACGCTCGGCCAGCACCAGTCCTTCGAGCAGCAGCCAGCCCAGGCCGACGGCGAAGGCGACGAAGCCCAGATGCACTGACAAAGGCTCGATGGACTGGTCCTGCAGTCGCGCTTCCGGCGGCGGGGCGTCCACGTTTTCCGGGCTGCTAAGCGCTTCGCTGTCATCGGGGCCAAGCTTGTCCGGTGCGGCCAGATGGCCGCGCCACACGGCCCAATTGATCAGCACGGTCCCCAGGACTACACCGGCAACCACGCCGAAGGTGGCCATACCCAGAGCGAGATCGGCACCGCTCGCAAAACCCAGCTCGCGAAAGGTATCGCCTAGTCCGGCGGCTGTACCGTGACCGCCTTCGAAGCCGATCTCGATCAACGCGCCGGCCATCGGATCGATGCCGGTCAGGGGAGCCAGCAGCAGCACGACCAGGCTCAAGCCGACCACGTACTGACCCCAAGCCAGCGTCTGCCCGTGGGCGACCATGGGTCCGGCCTTGCGCCATATCTCTCGGGGCGGCGAGATCGACTTGCCGAGAAACAGGCACGCGAAAACCACGCTGATCAACAACCCTGGCATTGCTGACCAGACGTTGAGCAGTGGCTCTGTCCACAAGCCCTGTTCGAGACCGTCAACGGGCGCGAGTCGACCCAGAACCTGCGGCCCGAGCAACAAGGCGAGCGTTCCGGCGATGATGGAGCTGGGAAGGAACAAGCGCTGCAATAGGCGCAGACGTCGGCGTATCCACTTGGCGACCAGGATCAGCGCACCGATGATCAGTACGGCATACAAGGTGGTTTCTGTGTTCATACGTCGCAGTTGTTTTCGGTATCAAGCAGCTGGATTTGATCCGCGGCAAGCAGGCCGATTCCGCCAGGTTATAAGTTGAAAGGGCGAGGCTTGCGCTCGTTCGGCTGACATCCTTGCAAGCGAG